>NZ_JBYIVZ010000040.1:0-92257 GCF_057710365.1 Streptomyces sp. bgisy027 | reverse complement strand
CCCCCCCCCCCCCCCCCCCCCCCCCCCCCCCCCCCCACCGCCGTGTGCCGGGCCGGCCGGCCCCGGGACACATGGTCCAGGGACGACGACTCTCCGCTGCCCGGGGTCACCACGCGGGGACGGTAACTCTTCGCTGCCCCGGGCCACGACGCGGGGACGGCAATTCTCCGCTGCCCGGGGGCACGACGCGGGGACGGTAACTTTCCGCTGCCCGGGGTCACGACGCGGGGGCGACGACCTGCCGCCGCCCCGGGCGTGGCCGTCCGAGGGCGACGACCTGCCGCCGCCCCGGGCGTGGCCGTCCAAGGGCGACAACCTGCCGCCGCCCCGGGCGTGGCCGTCCAAGGGCGACGACCTGCCGCCGCCCCGGGCGTGGCCGTCCGAGGGCGACGACCTGCCGCCGCCCCCGCCGCCGCCCCCGGCGTCGCCCTCCAAGGGCGACAACCCGCATCCCCCAGAGCCCACTTGACCTCAAGTCCGCTTGAGGTCGAAAGGTGATCGGTGCACACACCGACAGCCGAGCCCTGGAGGCCGCCATGACCCGTCGCACCGACGCCCACCCCGACCTCACCCGCCCCGATGCCGGTGCCCCCTTCTTCAGTACCTGGAGCGTGGGCACACCGCTGCGGCAACGGCAGACCGTCGAGGCGATCGGCGCCGCCTGGGAGCGCCGCCCCTGGCCCTCCGACGGACTGCTCGGCTACTACGTCTATACCGGCCACGACGCCTCCACCCTCCTGCACCACTCGCAGTGGAGGAGCGAGCAGGCCTACGAGGCCTTCGTCAAGACGCACCGGCAGGAGCGCGTCGACGAGATCGACACCGCCGTGCCGGCCATCGAGCGGCTCCGGCTCGACCGGTACCGCCACTACCGCAGCGTCCGGCGGCCGGACGACAGCCGCGTCCCGGGCTGCATCGTGATCGTGGACATCGAGTTCGAGGAGTCCGCCGCCGACAGCCGACGTGCCTGGGTGGATGCCGTCATCGAGGCGCTGGAGTCCGAGCCCGACCCCCACCCCGGCGGCATCTCCGGCCACTTCCACCTCGGCACCGACGGCACCCGGGTCCTCAACTACGCCGAGTGGGAGAGCGCCCAGGCCCACATCGACGCCCTCGCCGCGCCGGGCGACGGGATCGGCTCGGCGCGGGAGCAGTGGGAGCGGGTGCAGACCTGGCCGGGGCTGAAGAGCAGCACGGTCAGCCGGTACGAGTACGCCCTGGGGCTGGTCCCCGGCTGATCCCCGGCCGAACCCGTCTCCGACCGGCTCCTCCACCGAAAACTCCAACCTCCTGGACAAAAAAAGTTTTCGGTGAGACGGTGGACCCATGCTGGACGTCACCGTGATCGAGGACCCCGAGGCCGCAGCCGTCTCCCTGGACCCCATAAGGGCCCGGCTGCTCGCCGAACTGGCGGCCGGCCCCGCGTCGGCCGCCATGCTGGCCGGGAAGGTCGGGCTGCCCAGACAGAAGGTGAACTACCACCTCAAGGCACTGGAGCGGCACGGACTGGTCGAGCTGGCCGGGGAGCGCCGCAAGGGCAACGTCACCGAGCGGCTGATGCGGGCGACCGCCGCGTCGTACGTGATCTCACCGCTCGCGCTCGCCTCGGTGCAGCCGGACCCGGACCGCTTCCGCGACCAGCTCTCGGCGCGTTGGCTGCTCGCGCTCGGCGCCCGCCTCGTACGGGACGTCGGTTCGCTGATCACCGGCGCGGCCAAGGCCCGCAAGCGGCTGGCGACCTACGCGCTGGACGGCGAGGTCCGCTTCGCCTCGGCCGCCGAACGGGCGGCGTTCATCGAGGAACTGACGGTCGGAGTGAGCGCGCTGATCCGCAAGTACGACGCGCCCGGCGCCGAGGGCGGCCGCGATCACCGGATCGTCGTCGCCGTCCACCCCACGGTCAAACCCCCGTCGGCCACCCCCGAGGCGACGGAAACCCCGGAACTGAACCCGTAGTACCAGGAGCCCACCATGTCCAAGGAATTCGAGATCGCCGACGAGTTCGAAGTCGACGCCACGCCGCAGGAGGTGTGGGAGGCCGTGACCGCCGGCACCGGCGGCTGGCTGTGGCCGATGGAGGCACCCGAGCCGCGCGTCGGCGGCAAGGGCCCCTTCGGCTCCACCGTGACCGTCTGGGACCCGCCGCACCACTACACCAACCGCGTCGAGGACGTCGAGGGCATCTCCGAGCAGACCCTCAACCAGCTCGACTACACCATCGAGCCGCGCGACGAGGGCCGCCGCGCCTGGGTGCGGTACGTGCACAGCGGCATCTTCGTCGACGACTGGGACAACCAGTACGACGGCGCGGGCCGGCACACCGAGTTCTATCTGCACACCCTGCGCCAGTACCTCACCCGTTTCCGGGGGCGCCCGGTCACCGCCTTCGCCACCTTCGACGGGCCGGAGGCGTCCAAGGCGGCCGACGCGTTCGTCGCCGTGGGCCGTGCGCTCGGCCTCGCCGACGACACCGCGCAGGGCGCGAGCGTGCAGGTGCGCGGTCCGCAGGGGCAGGTCCTGGACGCCGTGGTCGATTTCCGCAACCCGTACTTCCTCGGGCTGCGCACGGATGACGCGCTCATCCGCTTCTTCGGCCGCAACCACTGGGGTCACATGGTCGGCATGTCGGTGCACGACTTCGCGCCGGGCGCCGACGCCGCGGCGGACGAGGAGATGTGGAAGGGCTGGCTGAACGGCGTGTTCAGCCAGCCCTGAGCGGCACCGGACGTCACGGGCGGAAGCGCAGCACCTGCGGGTCGTGGTCGCTGATCTGGTCGTTGAACTCCGAGTTGATGTGCACGCTGTCGTACTCGAAGTCGCAGCCGCGCCGGATCGACGGGCTGACCAGGATCTGGTCCAGCGTCTGGGAGTTGCCCTGGTAGACGTAGGAGTAACGCTCGCTCCTCGGCAGCGACTTGATCGCCGACCACAGCTCGCCGTCGCCCTCGAGGATCTTCACGGTGTCGGAGAACTCGAAGTCGTTGATGTCGCCGAGGGCGATGACGTCCGCGTTCTTCTGTGTGTCGAGGACGTCCTTGACGAACGAGTGGATCGCCGTGGCCTGCGCGTGGCGCTGGACCTCGGAGCCGCGGCTCGGCGGCTGGTACTGCGCCGTCAGACTTTGGTCGCCGCCCTTGGAGTTGAGGTGGTTGGCGATCACGAAGACCGTCTTGCCGCGGAAGACGAACTCGCCGACCAGCGGCTTGCGGCTGTCGCCGAAGGAGGCGTTCGCCGGGTCGATCCGGCCTGGGGAGAGAGTCAGGGCGGCCTTGCCGCGCACCTTCGTCACACCGACGGCGGTCGTGGCGTCGCCGCCCGCGCGGTCGGTGAAGGACACCCGCTCCGGGTTGAACAGGAACACCTGGCGGATGTTGCCGCCGGGCTGGCCGCCGTCGGCGTTGTTCACCGGGTCGATCGAGCGCCAGTCGTACTTCGGGCCGCCCGCGGCCACGATCGCGTCGATCAGCTTGGTCATCGTCTGGTCGGCGGCGACCGTGCCGTCGTTCGTCGCGCCGTTGTTGTCCTGGATCTCCTCCAGGGACACGATGTCGGGCGACCGGAGGTTGTTCACGATCGCGGACGCGTGCTCGGCGAACGTGGCGTCCGACGGGTCCAGGTTCTCCACGTTGTACGTGGCGACCGCCAGTTCGCCGCGCGACTGCTTCCGCGTGGCCTCCTTCTGCAGACCGGCGCTCTTCAGCGTGCCGAGCTGGTTGGCGACCAGGGTGTAGCCGCCGTACTGGTTGTAGTCCAGGGGGCCCGAGGTCGCGCCCTGAAGAACGTCACCGACGTTCGCGGTGGGGAAGTCGGCGGTCCTGCCCAGGGACTGGATCTGGAGCCGGCCGGTGTTCTGGGAGCCGTAGGTGCCGTAGACCGTGCCGCCGCGGCGGTTGCGGTTCTCCCACGGCTTCACCGTGACCCACAGCTCGGTGTACGGGTCAGTGGCGCCGACCACGCGGGTGTCGGCGACCTGGACGTTCTCGCCCTCCAGGGACTCGTAGTAGTCCAGGGCGTACTTCGCGGGCTCCAGGGGCAGGCCGTTGACGGAGCCGCCGGCGGCGGTGTCGCCCTCGGGGCTGTAGGCGGCCGGCACCGACTTCGCGTCGATCACCTTGGCGGCCGGGACGGCGTTGCCGCTGGAGACGACGGTGATCACCGGCTTGGTGATCTCGGTCAGCGACTGGTTGCCGGAGGAGGCGCCGCCGGGGACGTACTCCGAGACCGTGCCCGAGACCAGGACCGAGTCGCCGACGGCGACCTTCGGGCTGGAGCTGGTGAAGACGAAGACGCCCTCGCTGGTGGCCGGGTTGTCGTCCGGGGTCGGGTCCTGGATCCAGAAGCCTCTGGACGACCCGTAGGTGCGTACGCCGGTGACGATTCCGGCCACGTCCGTGACCTGCTTGCCGGCGTACGGCGATATTCGGGTACTGCCCTGGACGTCATGGATGCGCATGGAGTCGGCGTGCGCGGGCGAGGGGAGGACAACTACCTGGGTGGCCGTCGCCGCGGAACAGACGGCGGCGACGGTGAGCGCGGCGAGACGCGCGGACTTCTTGCTCGGCAACGGGATCCCTCCGGGGACATGCGTGGGTGCCGGGACGAGGGTGAAAGCGGGATGGAGCGTGGGACCGGTCGGTCATGGCCGGTCGGACTGCAACGCGCGTAGAAAATACAGTGAACAGATGTCCGCCAAACTTCTACGCGCGTAATCTCCTGCGTGGTCACGCCACTTGTCAAGGTTTCGGCCATGTGCACCGGCCGACAGGGAGATGAACCGGGCGGCATGGGGCGAAATCCGTCTAGGCTGAGCGACTGAGCCGCGGTGTGCAGCGGCTGGTGAGCCGTGCTGAGCACGGCCGTGCAAGCGCCTAGGAGAACCATCCGATGTCAGACAGCGCCCCCTTGCCGCCGGTACGGCTGCACCCCGAAGCGGAGCTGGCGCGGGACGCGCTGTCCACGCCGTTGCTCTCGCGTGCCGCGCGGCTGGCCCGCTGGGCCGGGCCGGAGACCCGGATCGACGCCGGGGGTGGCCTCGTCGACGAGCAGTTGCCGGCCGCCGCCGAGGAACTCGGTCTGAGCGGGGACG
This sequence comes from Streptomyces sp. bgisy027, assembly GCF_057710365.1. NCBI lineage: Bacteria > Bacillati > Actinomycetota > Actinomycetes > Kitasatosporales > Streptomycetaceae > Streptomyces > Streptomyces sp. bgisy027. Next base: position 87,171 of record NZ_JBYIVZ010000040.1, on the reverse strand, counting down.
ACGCCGCCGCGTACGCCGCCGAGGCCTGGCGGGTCGCCGTCGACACCGGACTGGTCGAGATCGTCGACGAGGAGGAGGGCACCGTCGAGGCCGGCGCGGAGCTGGCGCTGCTGACCGGCGGCGCCCCGCACGACGTGCTCGCCGTGTGGCTCGGCGCGCTGGAGACGGTCCTCGCCGACGCGAGCGTGCCCGACCTCGACGACCTGGTCGACGCCATGGACGAGGGCGGCGAGGTCGACCTCTCCCAGCTGGACTGGGACCCGGAGGCCGAGGCGGAGTTCCTCGACGGCGTGCTCGGCAACCTGTATCTGCTGACGGCCAGTGAGGACGGGCCGGGCGACGGGCCCGTGCCGCTGCCGGCCCTCGCCGCGTCGATGATCGTGCCCAGCGACATGGGCGAGCCCACCAACGACGTACTGGAGCAGGTCTCCGACGCGATGATGCGCCTGGACGACCAGTTCCGGCTGCTGGACCCGGTCGGTCTGGTGGAGTACCAGCCGGTGGACGAGGCGCTGATGGCGGACGCCGAGACCGCCGAGGAACTGCCGGGCGGCATCGACGACACCGACGTGTCGCGCTACGGCATGGTGCGGCTGACCCCGCTCGGGCGGTACGGGATGCGGGCGCGGCTGCTGGAGGCAGGGTTCGAGGCGCCCGCGGTCGGCGACCTCGCGGACAAGGGCGCCGACGCGCTCCTCGACGGGACGGCCACCTTCCCGCAGGCCGCCGCGCAGATCGAGACCGAGCAGTGGCTGGCCCGGCGCGAGTCCCTCGCCGCGGCACGGGAGTTGCTGGCGGCGGCACGCGGCGCGGACGCCGGGGCGCCGCTCAGACGGCTGCGGTGCCAGCAGGCCCTGTCACTGGTGGGCCCGGAGGCCGAGCCGGCGCTGCGGGAGGTCCTCGACGACCCGGAACTGGGCGGGCTGGCCCGTGTCTGGCTGACCGAGGCCGGGTTCCCGGACGTGCCCGCGCCGTCCCAGGACCTGGTTTTCTGGCTGACCGTCGACACGGTGGCCGCACAGCTCGCCGCCGAGGGGAACTCCGACGAACTCCGGGCACTGGTGGAGGGCCTGGCCGCGCAGCACAGCGGGTTCTTCGCGGCGGCCTGGCGGGTGGATCACCCGGCCACGGCGGATGTGCTGGAGGCGATGGGGCGGCTGCACCCGGACAAGAAGGTCGCCAAGGAGGCGCGGAAGGCTGCGTTCAAGGCACGGTCGCAGCAGGGGGGATAGCGGCCGGGTGGCGGCTGCGGGTGAGTGGGGGCTGGTCGCGCCCACGCGGCGGAGCCGCATATCGGCAGAGTCCCGCGCCCCTTGGGGCGTTGTTCAACTGGTGTTAAGGCGTGAGCGGAATTGTGGTGCCGTCGCGCAGTCCGCCGCCCTCCACGGCACACCCACTGTCACAGGAGACACCATGTCGCTCACCCGCAGGGACTTCGCCAGAACATCCGCGGTCACCGGTGTCGCGCTGGCAGGCAGCGCCGGCGTTCTCGCCACCGCACCGAACGCGCTCGCCTCCACCGAGTCCGAGATCGCGAGCGAGGAGTCCGCGGACGCCCACGGTGGCGGTGCCGGCTACGGACCGCTCGTCCCGGACCCCGACGGCCTCCTCGCGCTGCCCGCCGGATTCAAGTACCGCGTCATCACCTACAGCGGCAGGACCAAGCTGGAGTCGGGCGAGTTCACCCCCTCCAACCACGACGGCACGGCCGCCTTCGACGGCCCTCGCGGCACCACCCTCCTGGTCAACAACCACGAGCTCGGCGGCCCCCGCGCCCGGTGGCCGTACCCGGTTCCGCTGACCGAGGGACTCGTCTACGACCCGGCCGCCTCCGGTGGCTGCACGGTCGTCGAGGTGCGCCCCGACGGCCGCGTCGCCGAGTGGGTCGGCATCGCCGGCACCGCCACCAACTGCGCGGGCGGCAGCACCCCTTGGGACACCTGGCTCACCTGCGAGGAGACCGAGGACAAGGCCGGCGCCAACGGCATGACCAAGGACCACGGCTACGTCTTCGAGGTCGACCCCGCCGACCACCGCGCCAACAAGAACCCCAAGCCCATCAAGGCGCTCGGCCGCTACGCCCACGAGGCCGTCGTCATCGACCCCAAGCGCGGCCACGCCTACCTCACCGAGGACGCCTCCAACCCCAACGGCCTGCTCTTCCGCTGGACCCCGCCGGAGCACTTCCGGCACGGCCGCGGCAAGCTGCGCACCCTCGCCGACGACGCGGGCAAGCTCCAGGCGTTCAAGTGCTTCGACTCCGGCGGCAAGTTCGTCGACGACCTCTCCCGTGCCACGAAGATCGGCACTGTCTACGGCGTCGACTGGGTCGACGTGCCCGACCGTGACGCGCGTACGACGTCCGTGCGCAAGCAGTTCACCGCCGGCCAGGTCACCCGCGCCCGCAAGCTCGAAGGCATGTGGTGGGGCGACGGCGGCGCGTACATCGTCTCCTCATACTCCCGCGCGGAGAGCCCCGGCCGGCCGCACGACGGCTCGGTCTGGTTCTACGACCCCAAGCGCCGCACGCTGACCCTGAAGGTCCTGATCGGGGTCAACCCCGACCCGTCCGAGGACGGAGCCTTCGACGGCCCCGACAACATCACCGTCTCCCCGTACGGCGGTCTCGTCATCGCCGAGGACGGCGAGGGCGTCCAGCACCTGTTCGGAGCCACCGACAGCGGACGTACCTACCCGATCGCCCGCAACGAACTGAACATCGGCACCGAGGAGGAGCCGGAGTACAGCGAGTTCGCCGGCGTCACCTTCTCCTGCGACGGCCGCACCCTCTACGCCAACATCCAGACGCCCGGAATCATGCTCGCCATCACCGGTCCCTGGAAGCGGCAGCGGCGGTAGAACGTTCGGTCACTCGTACGGGTGACGATCTCCCGTTCGGGTGATGGTCCGGGGCACTCGACATACGGTTCACGCATGTCCAACTTGTGCGAGCAGTGCGGTGTGCCGGTGAAGAGGAAGGGCAGGCGCTTCTGCAGCAACCGCTGCAGCCTTGTGGGGACCGCCACACAGCGGGCCCAGGCCCGGCGCCGGCCGGCACCGGTGTGCCCTCAGTGCGGGCAACCCGTCGTGACCAGGGGCGCGGTTCATTGCAGCCGGTCCTGTGCCAACGCGACCCGTCGGCAAGAGGCGGCGGCACGTCGTGGAGAGCTCGCACCGTGCCGCCGTTGCGGATCGACGGAGCGCCGCCCTCGTTGCGACGGGCCGTACTGTTCGTGGGATTGCTTCAACGAGGACCGCTACGAGCGGACGGGCACGTTCGCACGATGGCTTGCTGCGTGGCAGGCGGGTGAGGTCAGCGGGACCAGAGTGGACGGCAACCCGGACTGGCGGGTGCGCCAAGCTCTGGTCCTGCTCAGAGGGCAGCGCTGCGAGAAATGCGGCTGGGCCGAGGTCAACCCCGTGTCGGGACGTGTCCCCCTGCACGTCGATCACGTCAACGGAGACCGCACGAAGAACTGCCCGGAGGACGTTCGGCTGCTGTACCCGAACTGCCACGCGCTGACGCCGAACTACCAGCACCTGAACAACCCGCGGGTGCAGCCCGTGCGGCAGAAGCAGAGCCGTCGATACCAAGAGGTCTGGCTCGGCCAACGCACGGCGTAGCGGACACTCGCCCAAGCCGGTTGCAGGCCACTGCAGACGCCGTACGGCGTCTCTACAGCGGCAACTCGCTGCACGTCCTCACCGCACACCGCGAACTGATGGCGCTGCCCGTCGACCGGCGGCGGCCGGTATGACGTGGGAGGCGCTGGCGGGCTGGCTCCAGGGGCCGATGGACAAGGAGGCCTGGGAGGCCGTGATTCCGTCGATGGGCGCCATGGCGCTCGTACGGAACCTGCGGAACTTCGACGAGGCCGGTGTGTCCGACGAGGTCGCGGCCCGGGTCGCCGCGCGGATCAGCGACCCGGCCCAGGTCGCGCGCTCGCGGCAGTTCCCCTTCCGGTACCTCGCCGCGTACCGGCACGCGCCCTCGCTGCGCTGGGCGTACCCGCTGGAGCAGGCGCTCGGCCACTCGCTGGCCAACGTGCCCAGGCTGCCGGGCCGCACGCTGGTGCTCGTCGACCGCTCGGGCTCGATGTTCTGGTCGCGGCTGTCCGACCGTTCGCAGCTGAGCCGGGCCGACGCTGCGGCGATCTTCGGTACGGCGCTCGCGCTGCGGGCGGCGAACGCGGACCTCGTGCAGTTCGGTTCCGACAGCCGCGAGATCGCCTTCCGCAAGGGGGAGTCGGTGCTGAGGATCCTGGAGCGCTTCGGGGACCTCGGCGGCACGAACATCACCGAGGCCGTGCGCCGGCACTACCGCAGGCACGACCGGGTGCTGATCGTCACCGACGAGCAGTACGCCCCCAGCCACCACGGCGACCCGACCGAGCAGGTCCCGGCCGACGTGCCGGTCTACACCTGGAACCTCGCCGGGTACCGGGCGGGCCACGGCCCGTCGGGCACCGGCAACCGGCACACCTTCGGCGGCCTGTCCGACGCGGCCTTCCGGATGGTTCCGCTGCTGGAGGCCGCGCGGGACGCCGACTGGCCCTGGGCGGCCTGAGGCGGAAACGCCCCGGACGAGAGTGGCCCGCACCACGTGGGGAGTGCGGGCCACTCTTCCGTTCCCGCCCGTCACCTCCTGTCTCCTGATCTCTGCCCTGTCTCTTGTCGGTGTCTCTTGTCGGTCCGAGGACTGACATCTAACATTTCAGTTCGTGGAGGCCATACGACCCGTCGGCCGGACCCTGCTCAGGGACCGGGCCTGCGAAGCGATCCGGGACGCCATCGTGGCCGGGGAGATCGAGCCCGGCGCGGTGGTGCGGGACGCCGATCTCGCCGAGCGGCTGGGGCTGTCCCGGGCGCCGGTGCGCGAGGCGTTCTCACGGCTCGTGGACGAGGGCCTGCTGGAGAGCAAGCCGCAGAGCTACACCCGGGTGACGCCGGTCGTCGCCGCCGACGTGCGGGATGCGGCCGCCGTGGTCGGCGCCATGCACGAACTGGTGACCAGGGTCGCCGTGCCCCGGCTGACGACCGCGGACCTGGACGTCATGCGCGCCGCCAACGAGCGCTTCGCCGCCGCCGTCACGGCCGGCGAGGTGGACCTTGCGCTGCGCGCCGACGACGAGGTGCACGACGTCCTGGTGCGGGTGAGCGGCAACCGGGCCGCCGCCGCCACCGTCGCCCGCTACACCCCGCTCATCCGCCGCCTGGAGCGACGTCGCTTCGGTGAGGGCGGCAACTGCCGTTCGGCCGGACTGCACGAACGGCTCATCGCGTCCTGCGCGTCCGGTGACACGGCCACCGCGGTCGGCGTCACCGCGGAGATCTGGCGCAGCCTCGCCGACCTCGTGGACGAGGACCCGGCCGACGACGACTGACCAGGGAGGACCCGTGTCCCTTTGTTCGTACGACCGTTACCCGCTGCTCTTCGGCCCCTCACCGGTGCACCCGCTGGAGCGCCTCACCGCCCACCTCGGTGGCGCCTCCCTCTGGGCCAAGCGCGAGGACTGCAACTCGGGTGTCGCGTACGGCGGCAACAAGACCCGCAAGCTGGAGTACCTCGTGGCCGACGCGCTCGCGCAGGGCTGCGACACGCTCGTCTCGATCGGCGGCGTGCAGTCCAACCACACCCGCCAGGTCGCGGCCGTCGCCGCCCGCGCCGGGCTCAAGTGCGTTCTGATCCAGGAGAGTTGGGTGGACTGGCCCGACTCCGTCTACGACAAGGTCGGCAACATCCTGCTCAGCCGCCTCGCCGGGGCCGACGTACGGCTCGTGCGGGCCGGCTTCGGGATCGGCTTCAAGGAGAGCTGGGAGCAGGCGCTGCGGGAGGTCGAGGAGTCCGGCGGCAAGCCGTACGCCATCCCGGCCGGCGCCTCCGACCACCCGCTCGGCGGCCTCGGCTTCGCCGGGTGGGCGTACGAGGTCGCCGAGCAGGAACGGGAGGCGGGCGTCTTCTTCGACACGGTGATCGTCTGTTCGGTGACCGGCTCCACCCAGGCCGGCATGGTCGCCGGCTTCGCGGCCCTGGAGGAGGCGGGCGGCCGGCTACGCCGCGTACTGGGCATCGACGCCTCCGCCAAGCCCGCCACCACCCGCGAGCAGATCGCCCGGATCGCCCACAACACCGGGCAACTCATAGGCCTCAAGCGCGAGTTGACCGTGACGGACGTCGAACTCGACGAGCGCTACCACGCGGGCGTCTACGGTATCCCCGACGAGACCACCCTGGAGGCGATGCGCCTTGCGGCCCGGACGGAGGGGATGATCACCGACCCCGTGTACGAGGGCAAGTCGATGGCCGGGATGATCGACCTGGTCGAGCGGGGCGAGATCGACCGGGACTCCACGGTGCTCTACGCCCACCTGGGCGGCCAGCCGGCACTGAACGCGTACAGCGCGCTGTTCTAGGGAGTCACGGCAACCCCCGTAGTCGCACACTTCGACTCCCCCCGGCGGGGATAGGGTGCTCAGCGTGTTGGCGGACGATCAGCAACGGGAACCGAGTGCCGACAGGCCCGGCGACGCCCGGCGGCGGGCCACGATCCACGACGTCGCCAAGCTGGCCGGGGTGTCGCGTCAGACGGTGTCCCGTGCGGTGAACGACAAGGGCGAGATCGACCCGGGGACCAAGGAACGCGTCCTGGAGGCGGCGCGGCTGCTGGACTACCGGCCCAGCCGGTTCGCGCGCGGCCTGGTGCGCAAGGGGACCGTGACGGCCGGGCTGGTGATCCCGGACTTGATGAACCCCTTCTTCCCGGAGGTGGCCGCCGGTGTGCTGGAGGCCGCCGAGCTGCGCGGCTGGCAGGTGGTCGTGTGGGACTCGCGCACCGACGAGGCCCGGGAGCGGGAGGCGCTCGACGTGCTCTCCCACCAGGCGGACGCGGTCGTGGGTTACTTCAGGAGCCCGGACGACGAACTGGCCCGCCACCTCGGCGGCGTACCGCTGGTGCTGCTGGAACGCGGCCCGCGGCAGACCCGGTTCGCGGCCGTGGGCATCGACGCAGCGGCCGGAGTGGAGCAGGGCATGGCCCATCTGGTCGGTGCGGGGCATCGCCGTATCGGCATGCTGGACGGCGTGCACGGGCCCGCCCGCAGGCGGCAGGCGTTCCTCGCGGAGGCCCGGCGCCATGGGCTGTCCGTGGACGACGGCTGGATCGCCATGTGTCCCGAGCACAGCGTGTCGGGCGGCGAGGAGGGCATGGAGCGGCTCCTGGACGCACGTCCCGAGCTCACGGCGGTGTTCGGCTTCAACGACCTGATCGCGATCGGCGCGATGCGCGCGGCCCGGCGCCGGGGCCGGCGGGTGCCGGACGAACTCGCGGTGCTCGGCTTCGACGGCCTGTCGCTGGGCGAGTTGGTCGACCCCGGTCTCACCACCCTGCACATAGACAAGCGCCGACTGGGCCGCCTGGCCGTCGAGCAGGTGGCGCGGCTGCGGGCGGGTGAGGAGCCGATGAACGGCACCGACGCCAGGGTGGTCCCCGAGCTGGTGGTACGGGCCTCGGCCTGACGAGCCCGGACGGGGCCGCCGCAAGCGCCGCACGGGCGCGACGACGACGTGACGGCGCCGGGCGCCCCTCGGAGCGGGGGCGCCCTGCACGTCGAACGGCCGGCTACAGGGACTGTGCCGCCGGCTTCACCATCCCCCGCACGGTCCGGGACTTCACGAAGTCGCCCATCGCCGTCATCTCCCACTCGCCGGAGAACTGGCGGATGAGTTTGGCCATGAGCACGCCCGTCTGCGGCTCGGCGCTGGTGAGGTCGAAGCGGACGAGCTCCTCGCCGGACGTGGCGTCGATCAGCCGGCAGTAGGCCTTGGCGACCTCGGTGAACTTCTGGCCGGAGAAGGAGTTGACCGTGAAGACCAGGCCGGTGACGTCCTGCGGCAGCCGGCCGAGGTCGACGGTGATGACCTCGTCGTCCCCGCCGCCCTCGCCGGTGAGGTTGTCGCCGGAGTGGCGGATGGCGCCGTTCACGATCTGGAGCTTGCCGAAGTAGCAGCTGTCGATGTGGTTGCGCTGCGGGCCGTAGGCGATGACCGAGGCGTCCAGGTCGATGTCCTTGCCGCGGTACGCCGGCTCCCAGCCGAGGCCCATCCGGACCTGCGAGAGCAGCGGGCGGCCGCCCTTCATCAGGGAGACGGTCTGGTTCTTCTGGAGGCTGACGCGGCCCTTGTCGAGGTTGATCTTGCCGGCGCCGGGCGCGGGCGGGGCGGGCGGCGCCGCGGGGGCCGGGGGAGCGGCGGGAGCGGTCACCGGCGGGGCCGGCGGGGTGACCGGGGGCGCCATGGCGGGCTGCGGCGGGGCCGCGGGAGCGGCCGGGGCCGGCTCCTCGACCGTGACGCCGAAGTCGGTGGCGATGCCGGCGAGGCCGTTGGCGTAGCCCTGGCCGACCGCGCGGGCCTTCCAGGCGCCGCCCCGCAGATAGATCTCGACGACCACCAGTGCCGTCTCGGCGCCCAGCTGCGGGGGTGTGAAGGTGGCCAGGACGCTGTTGTCGTCGGCGCCGCGGATGGTGGCCGTCGGCTCGATGCCCTGGAAGGTCTGGCCGGCGGCGTCCGGGCTGGCGGTGACGACGATCTTCTCGATGCCCGGCGGTACGGCCGTGGTGTCGACCGTGATCGCGTCGGGGGCGGTGCCGCCGCCCGAGCGGTACGTCACGCCCGGGCCGCTGGGCTGGTTGTAGAAGATGAAGTCGTCGTCGGAGCGCACTTTGCCGTCGGCGGTGAGCAGCAGGCCCGATACGTCGAGCCGCACCGGGGCGGCGACGTCCACCGTCACGCGCGCGGTGGAGAGAGGGATGTTCGAGCCGGGGGTCATAGCTGTCATGCCCCGTGAACGAGCGGGGGTGCTTTACCGTTCCCTTACCCGGCAATCGGGTGGCACGGTTGCGGCGCCCCCGCCCGCCGGCCTACGGCACGACCACGATCTTGCGGCCCACACCGGACGCGAACTGCTCCAGGGCCTGCGGGTACCGCTCCAGCGGGATGCGGTCGCTGATGAAGACCTCGGGGTCGAGGACCCCGTTCGCGAACAGCTCCGCCGCCCGCTCGAAGCTGTGCAGGACGGCCATCGAGCCGGTGATGGTGATCTCCTGGTTGTAGATGCGGTACGGGTCGATGGTCACCCGCGTCGCGTAGTCCGCCACACCGAACTGAAGGAACGTGCCCGCCTTCGCCACCCGGTCCAGGCCGTCCTGGATCGCCGAGGCGTTGCCCGTGGCGTCCACGACCAGGTCCCAGCCCTGCGGGCGGTCCAGCTCGTCGGGGTTGGCCGCCGACGCCGAGACACCGAGGCGGCGGGCCGTCTCCAGGCGCTGCGCGTTGACGTCCACGACGTCCACGCTGGCCGCGCCCGTCCGCTTGGCGAGCTCCAGCATCATCAGGCCCATCGTGCCGGAGCCGTAGATCAGGACGTGGGCGCCGAGGCGGGATTTGAGGACGTCGTAGCCGCGCACCGCGCAGGACAGGGGCTCCACCAGGGCCGCGTCCTGGGTGCGGACGTGCTCGGGGAGCTTCACGCAGTTCGCCACCGGGGCGAGGGCGAACTGCGCCGCGCCGCCGGCCGTGGTGACGCCGATCGCCGCCCAGCGTTCGCAGAGGTTGTTGTGGCCCGTACGGCAGTAGCGGCACTCGTAGCAGTACAGGGACGGGTCGACCGCGACCCGGTCGCCGACGGCCAGCTCGGTGACCTGGGTGCCGACCCCGACCACCGCGCCGGCGAACTCGTGGCCGGGCACGATCGGCAGCTTCGGCGCGAACTCGCCCTGGAGGATGTGCAGGTCGGTGCCGCACAGCCCGCAGGCCGCCACCTCGACGACGACCTCGCGCGGCCCTGGTGTCGGGTCCGGGACCTCGGCGACGACGGCCCTGCCCACGGACTCGATGACGGCGGCCTTCATTTCACTGCTCCCAACGACAGGCCCTGGACCAGCTTGTCCTGGGCGGCGAACCCCGCGGCGAGCACCGGCAGGGAGATGACGAGCGACGCGGCGCACACCTTCGCCAGGAACAGGCCCTGGCTGGTGATGAAGCCGGTCAGGAAGACGGGCGCGGTCTCGGCCACCACGCCGGTCAGGACCCGGGCGAACAACAGCTCGTTCCAGCTGAAGATGAAGCAGATCAGGGAGGTCGCGGCGATGCCGGGCAGCGCGATGGGGGCCACCACGCGCGTGAGGATCGTCGGCAGCCTCGCGCCGTCCACCCGTGCCGCCTCGATGATCGCTACCGGGATCTCGGCGAGGAAGGAGTGCATCATCCACACCGCGATCGGCAGGTTCATGGAGGTGTAGAGGATGACCAGCAGCCAGATGTTGTCGAGCATGTCCGTGTTCTTCGCGAACAGGTACAGCGGCAGCAGGCCCGCCACGACCGGCAGCATCTTCGTCGACAGGAAGAAGAACAGGACGTCGGTCCACTTCCTCACCGGGCGGATCGACAGGGCGTAGGCCGCCGGGAGGGCCAGGACCAGGACGAACAGCGTCGAGGCGAGCGAGGCCACCGTCGAGTTGATCAGCGCCGGCCAGGGGCTCGCGCCGCCGCCCGCGCCGAAGAACTCGCGGTAGCCGTCGAGCGTCAGCGACGCGGCGAAGGACGGCGGGTTGGTCGCGGCGTCCTGCTCGGAGTGGAAGGAGGTCAGCGCCATCCACGCGATGGGCAGGAAGAACAGGATGCCGAGCAGCCAGGCCACCAGGCCGAGGCCGGCTCCCTTGCGGCGGCTGCGGAGTCGTACGGCCACGTCACTCATGCGCGCGACACCTCCTCGCGGAACAGGGACGACACCACGCGCAGCGCGAAGGTCGCGATGATGATCGAGCCGATGACCACCAGGACGCCCGCGGCCGAGGCGAGGCCGTTCTCATGGGCCTGGTAGAAGCTCTGGTAGACGGTGTAGGGGAGGTTGGCGGTGCCGAGGCCCCCGGACGTGATCGTGAAGACCGCGTCGAAGTTCTGGACGATGTAGATCGAGCCGAGCAGGGCGCCGAGTTCGAGGTAGCGGCGCAGGTGGGGGAGCGTGAGGTGGCGGAAGATCTGCCAGTCGCTCGCGCCGTCGACGCGGGCCGCCTCGATCTGCTCGTGGTCGCGGCTCTGGAGGCCGGCCAGCAGGATCAGCATCATGAACGGCGTCCACTGCCAGACCAGGGAGGCCTCCACCGCGAGCAGCGGGGTGTTGGAGATCCAGTCCGGCTGTGGGCCGCCCACATAGTGCAACAACCCATTGAACAGGCCGTACTCGGGGTTGTAGAGCACATGCTTCCAGAGCAGGGCCGCCGCCACCGGGACCACCAGGAACGGGGCGATCAGCAGCGTGCGGACCACTCCGCGGCCCTTGAACTTACGGTCCAGCAGCAGGGCGAGCACCAGGCCGAGTACGAGGCTGGCCAGCACCACCGCGGCCGTCAGGAGCACGGTCGTCCACACCGACTGGCGCAGGTCGGCGTCGGTGAGGACTTCCTGGTAGTTGTCCAGGCCGGCGAAGTGCCGGGCGTCGGGGTAGAGGGAGTTCCAGTCGAAGAAGGAGATCACCAGCGTCGCCACGAACGGCAGCTGGGTCACCGCGATCATGAAGATCAGCGCGGGCAGCAGGGGCGCCCGGGTCGCCCAGGCGCGCAGCCGGGCGGAGGGCGGCCGGGTGGCCGGCACGGGAGTCGTGGCCACGGGGGCCGTTGTCGTCGCTGTCATCGCCCCTCGTACTCCTCGGAGATCTCGTCGGCGAGCTGCTGGGACTTCTTCAGGGCCGACTCGACGGACTGGCGTCCGGCGATGGCCGCGCTGATCTCCTGGGAGACCTTGGTGCCGAGGTCGGTGAACTCGGGGATGCCGACGAACTGGATGCCGGGCGCGGGGCGCGCCTGCACGCCGGGGTCGTTCGGGCGGGCGCCCTCGATGGCCTCCTTCGTCATCTCCTGGAAGGCCGCCGCCTCCTCGCGGTACGCGGGGTCGGCGTAGGTGGAGGCGCGTTTGCCGGCCGGGACGTTGGACCAGCCGATCTCGTCGCCGACCAGCTGCTCGTACTCCTTGCCGGACGCCCAGGAGACGAACTGCCAGGCCTTGTGGGGGTTGCGGGACGCCTGCTGGATGCCCCAGGCCCAGGTGTAGAGCCAGCCGGAGGACTCCGTCTTCTCGACGGGGGCGGGCGCGTAGCCCACCTTGTCCTTGACCGGGCTGTTCGCCGCCTCCAGTGAACCGGCCGCGGAGGTGGCGTCGTACCACATGGCGACCTTGCCCTGGGTCATGTTGTTCAGGCACTCGGCGAAGCCGGACTGGGCGGCTCCCGACTCGCCGTGCTCGCGGACCAGGTCGACATAGAACTTCGTCGCCTTCTCCCACTCGGGGGAGTCCAGCTGCGCCTTCCAGTCCTTGTCGAACCAGGTGCCGCCGAAGGTGTTGACGACGGTGGTGAGCGGGGCCATCACCTCACCCCAGCCGGGCAGGCCGCGCAGGCAGATGCCCTTCATACCCGGCTCGGCGCCGTCCACCCGTGCGGCGAGGTCCGCGACCTGTTGCCAGGTGGGGTGGGCGGGCATCGTCAGGCCCTCCTTCTCGAAGATGTCCTTGCGGTACATCAGGAAGGACGACTCGCCGTAGAAGGGCTGGCCGTAGAGCTTGCCGTCGTCGCCGGTCAGGGACTGGCGCATCGGCTTGAGGACGTCCTGCTCGTCGTAGCCGGGGTCCTTGGCGACGTAGGAGTTCATCTCCTGGAGCCAGCCGTTGCGGGCGTAGATCGGTATCTCGTAGTTGGAGAGGGTGGCGACGTCGTACTGGCCCGCCTGGTTGGCGAAGTCCTGGCTGATCTTGTCGCGGACGTCGTTCTCGGGCAGGACGGTGAAGCTGACCTTGATGCCGGTCTCTTCGGTGAAGCGGGGGGCGAGTTTTCGCAGCTCGGTCATCTGGGGGTTGTTGACCATGAGGACGTTGATCGAGTTGCCGCCCGACCCCGCCCCGCCGGCGCCGACCCAGCAGCCGGAGAGCAGCGGGGCGAGCAGCGTCCCTGCGGCGGCCGCGGCGAGCGTGGCTCGCTTGGGCCGTCGACGGCTCTGGGTTCGCATGGATCGCTCCTGGACGTATGGGGGGATGAAGGGAAAGAAAAGATATAAAGATATGTGGAGGGGGTGTACGAGGAGACAAAAGGGGATAAAGGGCACGCGGGGGCGTGGTCGGACCCCCGGGGGGGGGGGGGGGAAGTCGGTTCGCCGTTCAGACGCGGATGACCTGGGGTCCCAGGAGTGAGTAGCGGTGCGCCTCGGCGGCCGGCAGCAGGGTGCTCGTCACGATCGTCTCCAGCGTGCCGATCTCCGCGAACCGGCAGAAGCTGACGGCGCCGAACTTGGTGTGCACGCCCGCGAAGACCGTGCGCCGCGCGGCCCGGATGGCCTGCGCCTTGACCTCGCTGACGGCCGGGTCGGGGGTGGTCAGGCCGTGCTCGCGGGAGATGCCGTTGGCGCCGATGAACGCCAGGTCGATGACGAAGCCGGCCAGCATCTTCGTCGTCCAGTGGTCGACCGTGGCCAGGGTGCCGGACCGTACCCGGCCGCCGAGCAGCAGCACGGAGGCGTTCTCGGACTCCGCGAGCGCGCCCGCGACCGGCAGCGACGCGGTGACCACGGTCAGCGGCCGGTCCAGGGGCAGGGCCTCGGCGATGAGCTGCGGGGTGAAGCCCTCGTCGACGAAGACCGTCTCGGCGTCCCCCAGCAGCTCGGCCGCGGCGGTCGCGATCCGGCGCTTCTCGGGGACATGGCTGGTGGCGCGGAAGGCGAGCGTCGTCTCGAAGCCGGCGCTCTCCACGGGGTAGGCGCCGCCATGGGTACGGCGGAGCAGCCCGTGGTCCTCCAGGACGCGCAGATCCCGCCGTACGGTCTCCTTCGCCACGCCCAGCTCGTCGGCGAGCGCGGTGACGTCGACCGAGCCGTCACGGCGTGCGGCCAGCACGATCTCGCGTTGGCGTTCTTCCGCCGTTCTCGTGCTCATGCCGACACCTGCCTTCCGCTTCGCTGCCCGTTCGGGCCCGGTGAGGCCCATGGGGGAAGTTCTACAGTGGGTGTCCGGCACTGACCAGGTCTGTTGCAGGTTCGATGCTGCCCGTGTGTGCCCGTTCACCGTGCGGTGTGCCCGTCTCGGACCTGCGTGGTTGTGGTGTGGCAGGTGAGATCGGGCGCATCCGGTGCCCGAATGCCGGGGCGGGCGGGCCCGTTCGGTGCCCGCCCGCCCTTTTGCCGCACTCCGTCTCGGTCAGTACGGCCAGATCGGCGGGTCGCTCACGAAGTGGCCGCCCAGGCAGGCGTGCGCGATGTTCTCCGGGTCGAGCTCGCCCTGCTCGGCGATCAGCTTCTCGGCGTACGGCTCGGAGTCGTCCTGAGGTTCGTAGCCGAGCGAGCGGGCGGAGGTCAGGTCCCACCACAGGCGGGTGTTCGCGGAGGAGCCGTAGACGACCGTGTGCCCGACGTTGTCGGCGGTCAGGGCCGCGTGGAAGAGGCGGGCGCCGTCGGCCGGGCTCATCCACACCGAGAGCATGCGCACGCTGGTCGGCTCGGGGAAGCAGGAGCCGATGCGCACGGACACCGTCTCCAGGCCGTGCTTGTCCCAGTAGAACTGCGCAAGGTCCTCGCCGAAGGACTTGGACAGGCCGTAGAAGGTGTCGGGGCGGCGCGGGGTGTCGAGGGGGATGAGGGGGTCGTCGCCCTGGGGGCGGGGTGTGAAGCCGACCGCGTGGTTGGAGGAGGCGAAGACGATCCGCGCCACGCCCTCCTGGCGGGCGGTCTCGTACAGGTTGTACGTGCCCTCGATGTTCGCCCGCAGGATCTTCTCGAACGGGGCTTCCAGGGAGATGCCGGCGAGGTGGACGATCGCGTCGACGCCCCGCACGGCCTCGCGCAGCGCGTCCCGGTCGGCGAGGTCGGCGACGATCGCGTCCGGCACGCCCTCCACGGGCCGCAGGTCGAGCAGCCGCAGCTCGTAGCCGTACGCCGGGAGCAGGTCCCGCATCAGGGTGCCGAGGCCGCCGGCGGCGCCGGTGAGCAGAACGGTGCGGGGGGCTGGCATCCTCGGTTCTCCTTGGGTCCAGGGCCATATGCATGCGCGCACGCTATTCACATTCATGGACAAGCTAAGGATCAACGACCTTACCCGTCAAGGGTGGTGCGGCTTGCGTTCATAAACGTAAACTCTGATCAGGATCCTGTATGTGGTCGTCCTCGTCCTATCTAGGGAGAGCCCGTGACGCCAGCCCCTCTCGCCGCACGCCTGAGCATCCCCGGCGGGCCGCTGTTCTTCCCCGTCACCGCCTACGGCCCCGATGGCTCGGTCGACCTCGACACCTACCGCACCCATGTACGCCGCGGCGTCGAGGCCGGGGCCGCCGCCGTGTTCGCCTGCTGCGGCACCGGCGAGTTCCACGCCCTCACGCCCGAGGAGTACGAGGCGTGCGTGCGGGCGGCCGTCGAGGCGGCGCAGGGCAGGGTGCCGGTCGTCGCCGGAGCCGGGTACGGCACCGCCCTCGCCGTGCGGTACGCGCGCCTCGCCGAGGGCGCCGGCGCGGACGGGCTGCTCGCCATGCCGCCGTATCTCGTGGTCGCCGGGCAGGAGGGGCTGCTGCGGCACTACCGGGAGGTCGCCGCCGCGACCGGGCTCCCCGTGATCGTCTACCAGCGCGACAACGCCGTGTTCACCCCGGAGACCGTCGTCGAACTGGCCCGCACCGAGGGTGTCATCGGTCTCAAGGACGGCCTCGGTGACCTGGACCTCATGCAGCGCATCGTCAGCGCCGTACGCACCGACTTCCCCGGCGAGTTCCTCTACTTCAACGGACTGCCGACCGCCGAACAGACGCAGCTCGCCTACCGCGCCCTCGGCGTCACGCTGTACTCCTCCGCGGTGTTCTGCTTCGCCCCGGAGATCGCCCTCGCCTTCTACCGGGCGCTGGAAGCGGGCGACGACGCGACCGCGCACCGTCTCCTGGACGGCTTCTACCGGCCGTTCGTCGAACTGCGCGCCCAGGGCCGCGGATACGCCGTCGCGCTGGTCAAGGCGGGCGTACGGCTGCGGGGTCTGGACGTGGGGGAGGTCCGGCCCCCGCTGCACGAGCCGGGCGAGGATCATGTCAAGCAGCTCGCGCAGCTGATC
Organism: Streptomyces sp. bgisy027; assembly: GCF_057710365.1. Lineage (NCBI taxonomy): Bacteria > Bacillati > Actinomycetota > Actinomycetes > Kitasatosporales > Streptomycetaceae > Streptomyces > Streptomyces sp. bgisy027. The sequence goes on along the minus strand of NZ_JBYIVZ010000040.1, from coordinate 71,048 downwards.
GAGCGCGGCTACGCGCTGCTGGAGCAGGATCCGGAGGAGACCAAGTGAAGGCGTCGGCATTCGTCTACCCCTGGGACGTCAACGGAGATCCCGGGGCACCCGGGAGGATCGCCGCCCTCGGAGTGCGCCAGGTGACGCTCGCCTCCGCCTACCACTCCACCCGCGCTCTGACCCCCCGCCACCCGCGCCACCGCATCGTCACCGCCGAGCACGCGGCCGTGCTGTACCCGGTGGACGGCCGCTGGGAGGGGCGGACGCTGCGCCCGTACCCGGCCGGGGACTGGGCGCCCGGCGACGCCTTCGGCGAGGCCGCCGCCGCACTCACGGACGTCGGTCTGGAGGTGCACACCTGGGTGGTCCTCGCGCACAACTCCCGTATGGGCGCCGACCATCCGGACACCTGCGTCGTCAACGCCTACGGCGACCGCTACCCGTGGGCCCCCTGCATCGCGCAGCCCGCCACGCGCGCGTACCTCGTCGACCTGGCCGCCGAGGCCGCCGTACGGCCCGGGGCGCGCGGCACCGAGCTGGAGTCCCTCGGCTGGTACGGGCTCCAGCACCTGCACGCCCACGACAAGACCGCCGGGGTCACGCTCGGCGACGCCGGGCACTACCTGATGGCGCTCTGCTTCTGCCCGGTCTGCGAGGAGGGCTACGGCGACCAGGGCCTGGACGCCGACGAGCTGGCGGCCGCCGTACGGGACGCCCTGGAGCCGCTGTGGCAGGGGGCGCCGGACGACGGGGGCTGGGCCGGGGTCGAGAAGCTGCTGGGGGTGCGGACTGCGGCGGCCACGCGCGCGTGGCGTGACGAGAGGGCCCGCACGCTCCAGGAGGCGGCCGTCCGCGCGGTCCGCGAAGCCGCCCCCGACGGCTTCCAGGTCCTGCTGCACGCCGACCCCGTGACCCACCACGTCGGCGCCAACGCCGGCGTCGACCCCGCGCACATCCTGTCCGTCGCGGACGGCGTGGTCGTGCCCTGCGCGGGCGGGCCGGCCCTGCTCACGCCGTTCGCCGAACAGGGACGCGCGGACGCCGTCCTCGCCGCCAACCTCGGCGTCGTCTCCGGGATGGGCGGCAGCCCCGGCACGCTCGCCGAGGACGCGGCACGCGCGCGTGAGCTGGGCGCCACTCAGCTGCGGCTCTATCACGCGGGGTTGGCGTCGGACGGCGACCTGGACGCGGTGCGGGAGGGCCTCGCCGCGCTCTGAAGCAGCGGTACGGCGCTCGACAGCCACAGCACGCCCAGGACGGCCAACACCAGCCGTACGTCGAGCAGTTCGACCAGGGCCGCGCCTGCCGCCAGCCCGATCACGTTCGGCGTGAACACGAGCGTGTTGGCCGTCGCGGTCGTACGTCCGAAGAGCGCGTCCGGTGTCTCGCGCTGCACGGCCGTGAGCGCGGCGATCAGGACGCAGGGCAGCCCGGCGCCGATCGCCGCGCTGCACACCAGGGCCACCGGGTCGGACGGGATCGCGCGCAGGCCGACCGCGACGGCCGTGAGGGCGATGCCGTACCCGGCGAAACGGCGCTCGCCGAGGCGGCGCAACGCCGGCCCCGACAGCAGCCCGACCGCCACCGAACCGGCGCCCTGGGCGGCGTACAGCACACCGGCGTACGCGGGGGCGTGCCCGAGGCTGTCGATGACGGCGTAGAGCAGCGCCCCGCTGAGCCCGGCGAACAGCATGGTGGTGCCGCCGGCCAGGACGAGCGGGCGCAGCACGGGGTGCGTCCACAGGTACCGGGCGCCCTCGGAGGTCTGCTTGCGCCAGCCGCCGACCGGGGGCTTCGGCCTGTTCTCGCTCACACGCAGGCAGGCGTACAGGCCGGTGGCGAGCACGAACGTGACCGCGTCGAGCAGGGCGACGCTCGGGCCGCCGTACGCCGCGTAGAGACCGGCGCCGGCCAGCGGGGCGAGGAGTTTCATGCCCTCGTTGGCCGTCATCCGCAGTCCGTTGAAATCACCGAGCAGGGGTGCGGGGACGGCGCTCGCGACCAGGGCGGATTCGGCGGCGTCATGGACGACGCCGGCGGCGCCGTAGACGAACAGGACCGCGAGAACCAGCCAGACCCGGTGCGCCGAGTCGACCGCGAAGAGGGTGGGCAGCAGCGCCGCCAGGAGCAGGTTCACGCCGAGCAGCAGGGGCTTGCGGCGGGTGCGGTCCGCGATCGTGCCGAGGAGCGGGCCGGCCAGGGTGGGCGCCCACATGGCGAGCAGGCACAGCGCGGCCAGACCGTCGGAGCCGGTGAGGTCCTTCGCCCATACGCCGGAGACCAGCCACAACGCCGAGGTCCCGAAGCCGGAGACCACGACTCCGGCGAGATAGAGACCGGAGTTGCGGTCGCGCAGGACGGGTGGGAGTGCGCTGGTGATGGTGGTCGTCATGTCGGGCCACTGTGCGGCTAAGGCGGGGGTGTGGGGATCGGGCAAGTGCCCTGATCGTGGGCGGGTCGAGGTTTCACGAGGAGGGAAGCATGGGGCCGTTCTGCGTCCTCATCGGTGCGCGGACGACCTGGCGCACGGGCCGGGAGATGCCGGTTCCGTTGATCTTCGTGCCCTTCGCCCTGCTGGTCGTGTGGATGATTCCCTGAGTTCGCCCTGCCGGAGCGGGCGTCGGCGGGAATCCGTTGGAAGGTGTCGATTCAGCCACTGGGGCGGACGGGACCCCGGTCATAGCGTGGTGAGCCGTCCAAGTCATCGGCCGGAAAGGGCACTTCCCATGCAATACGTGGCCCCCATCGGCGTCGGTCTCCTCTACACCCTCCTCATGTCCCTCGTCCGCGAGCCGCACCGGCGGCGTTTCAACGCGGTCATGGTCGCCGGAGCGGGGGCCGCCTATCTGAGCGGGGGCGGGCTCGGCGGCTGGGAACTCGCGTTCACCGCGGTGGTCACCTACGTCGCCTGTCGCGGCCTGGACTCGTGGACCTTCATCGGCGTCGCCTGGCTGCTGCACACCGGGTGGGACATCGTCCACCACATCGAGGGAAACCCGATCATCCCCTTCGCCCACACCTCCTCACTGGGGTGCGCGATCTGTGACCCGGTGATCGCACTGTGGTGCTTCGCGGGCGGGAGGACGCCGAGGGAACTGGTGGCGTGGGTGCGGGCGGCCAGAGGGCGGAAGGGCGCGGTGGCGGGGGAGGCGGGGCGGGTGGTGGAGCCGGAAGCCGGGTTGTCCGGCGTCCAGGGCGGCGGGCCGGACCGGTAGCCCCGGCCATCGGCGCCGAATCACGTCGCCATCGGCGATGAGTTTCGCCGGCCCGGTCGGTCCACCTCTCAGGAACAGATCCGTGAGGAGCCCGCCCATGACCGACCCGACCATCGACCTCAGGCCGCAGACCCGCGTCGTCGCCCGTCTCGCCGAGGCCGTCACCGACGAGCAGCTCTCGGCGCCGACGCCGTGCCCCGAGATGGCTGTGCGCAATCTGCTGGGCCACCTGCTCGGCCTGTCCGTCGCCTTCCGCGACGCCGCCCGCAAGGACCTCGGCCCCACGACCGACACCGACCCGGGCTCGGTCGTCCCGGACATCGGCCCCGGCTGGCGCGAGGATCTGGCCAAGGTGCTGGACGAACTGGGCGAGGTCTGGTGCGCCCCCGACGCGTGGACCGGCATGACCCGTGCGGGCGGCGTCGACCTGCCCGGTGCCGTCGCCGGCGCGGTGGCCGTGGACGAGCTGGTGATCCACGCCTGGGACCTCGCCGTCGCCACGGGCCGGCCGTACACCCCGGACCCGGCCGCCCTCCGGATGTGCCACGACTTCCTGCGCGCCGCAGCCGACGCCGGCGACCGCGGCGGCGGCATCTTCGGCCCCGTCGTCCCGGTACCGGACGAGGCACCCCTGCTGGACCGCGCGGTGGGGTTGAGCGGGCGGGATCCGGGCTGGAAGCAGGGATCGTAGGAGAAAACGGCACGCACACCACGAGTCACGGGCCCCGTCGGCATCGGCCGCGCGAGGGCCCGTACGCATGCCGGGCCGACTGTGTACGGGGGCTCGCCGCGGCATCCGGCGATTCGCCGGTGCTGCCGGCGCAGGCCCCTGACCTGCGCATCCCCGGCACGGAGCCGATCAATGGGCCCCAACACCCCCGCCGCTTCCCCACCTTCCTTTGTCAGAAGCGTTGACGAATCATGCTGCCGCTCCTACCTTCATCGCGTCGTACTTCGTACGTCATATATGAGACGCGATACGTGAGATCCCATACGCGAGATCCGATCCCGCGAAGATCCGAGAGGCGCGCATGACCTCTGTGCCCACGCCGATCCCCTCCCGCACGCAGTTCGTGCTGGAGGAGATCAAACGCCGCATCCTCACCGGGCAGTTGACGCCGGGCCAGGCCCTGGTGGAGACCGAGCTCGCCGCGCAGTTCGGGGTGTCCAAGACCCCGGTGCGCGAGGCGCTCAAGACGCTGGCCGGGACCGGGCTGGTCGTGATGAGCCAGTACAAGGGCGTCACGGTGCGCATGGTGGACGCGGACATGGCGCGCGAGGTCTACGACGTACGGCTGCTCCTCGAGCCCGAGGCGCTCAAGCGGGCCGTCCGGCGCGGAGCTTCCCTCGATGCCGCCCGCGACGCGCTGACCCGCGCCGACGCGGCCACCGACACCGCCGAACGCTCCCTGGCGAACCGGGAGTTCCACCGCGCCCTGTACCTGCCGTGCGGCAACCCGCTGCTCGGCCGGATGCTCGACGAGGTCCGGGACCAGGCCGCCCTCGTCTCCGCCGTCGCCTGGGCCGCCTCCCCCTCCTGGGAGCGCGAGGCCGGCGAGCACCGGGAGATCCTGCGGCTGGCGCTCGAAGGGGACGCGGACGGCGCCGGCCGCGCCCTGCACGCCCACATCGCGTCGTTCGTGCAACGGGCCTTCCCGGACGCGGGGGTCGAGGCCCAGGGAGAGGACGGTCCGGCATGAAAGCGACGTTCGAGCCCCAGCGGGCGGCCCTGGCCGACGTGGTGGCGATCCCGGTGACCCCGTTCGCCGAGGACGGCCGCGTGGACCAGGACGCCCACCGGGCCCTGCTGCGTCGTCTGCTCGACGGAGGCGTCGCCACCCTCACCCCCAACGGCAACACCGGCGAGTTCTACACCCTCACCATCGAAGAGCGCCGGCTGGTCACCGAGTTGACCGTCGACGAGGTCGGCGACCGGGCCGCGATCCTGGTCGGCGTGGGCCACGACGTGCCCACCGCCGTCGCCTCCGCACGGCACGCCCGTGAACTCGGCGCGCAGATGGTGATGGTCCACCAGCCCGTCCACCCCTACGTCTCCCAGAGCGGCTGGGTCGACTACCACCGTGCCATCGCCGAGGCCGTGCCCGAGCTCGGCGTCGTCCCGTACATCCGCAACGCCCGGCTGACCGGCGCCCGCCTCGCCGAACTCGGGGCCGCCTGCCCGAACGTCATCGGCGTGAAGTACGCCGTTCCGGACGCCGCCAGGTTCGCCGCCTTCGCACGGGACGCGGGAGGTGACCGCTTCGTATGGGTCGCCGGCCTCGCCGAGCCGTACGCCCCCTCGTACTTCTCGGCGGGCGCCACCGGCTTCACCTCGGGCCTCGTGAACGTCGCCCCGTCCGTCTCGCTGAACATGATCGAAGCGCTCCGGGCCGGTGACTACCCGGCCGCCATGAAGGTCTGGGAGCAGATCCGCCGCTTCGAGGAGCTGCGCGCCGCCAACGGCTCCGCCAACAACGTCACCGTCGTCAAGGAGGCCCTCGCCTCCCTCGGCCTGTGCCGCCGCGACGTCCGCCCGCCCAGCCGGGAACTCCCCGAGGACGAGCGCGCCGAGGTCGCCGAGATAGCCGCCGGGTGGTCCCTGTGAGCGACAGGAGGCGGCCCGAGGAACTCAGAAGCCATCAGTGGTACGGCACCGAGGGCCGGCTGCGCACCTGGTCGCACAACGCCCGTATGCGCCAGCTGGGCTACGAGGCGGAGGAGTACCGGGGCCGTCCGGTGATCGCCGTCCTCAACACCTGGTCCGACATCAACCCCTGCCACGTCCATCTGCGCGAGCGCGCCGAGGCGGTCAAGCGGGGGGTGTGGCAGGCCGGGGGCTTCCCGCTGGAGTTCCCGGTCGCCACGCTCTCGGAGACCTACCAGAAGCCGACCCCGATGCTCTATCGCAACCTGCTCGCGATGGAGACCGAGGAACTGCTGCGGTCGTATCCGATCGACGCGGCGGTGCTGCTCGGGGGCTGCGACAAGTCGACCCCCGCGCTGCTCATGGGCGCGGCCTCGGCCGACGTGCCGTCGATCTTCGTCCCCGCCGGGCCGATGCTGCCGGGGCACTGGCGCGGCGAGACCCTCGGGTCGGGCACCGACATGTGGAAGTACTGGGACGAGCACCGCGCGGGCAACCTCACGGACTGCGAACTGCGCGAGCTGCAGGGCGGGTTGGCGCGTTCGCCCGGTCACTGCATGACCATGGGGACCGCCTCCACCATGACCGCGGCGGCGGAGGCCCTCGGCATGACGCTGCCGGGTGCCTCCTCGATCCCGGCCGTCGACTCAGGACATGAGCGGATGGCCGCCGCCTCCGGGCGCCGGGCCGTGGAGCTCGCGTGGAGCGGGCTCAAGCCGTCCGGGATCCTCACCCGGGAGGCGTTCGAGGACGCCGTCACCACCGTGCTCGGACTGGGCGGCTCCACCAACGCCGTGATCCACCTGATCGCGATGGCCGGCCGCGCGCACGTCAAGCTCACCCTCGACGACTTCGACCACATCGCGCGCACCGTGCCGGTGCTGGCGAACGTGCGGCCCGGCGGACAGACGTACCTCATGGAGGACTTCCACTTCGCCGGCGGCCTGCCCGCCTTCCTCTCACGGATCACCGACCTGCTGCACCTGGACCGGCCGACCGTCGCCGGCACCCTGCGCGAGCAGCTCCAGGGCGCCGTCGTCCACGACGACGACGTCATCCGCACCCGCGCGAACCCGGTCGCCGACGAGGGCGGAGTCGCCGTGCTGCGCGGCAACCTCTGCCCGGACGGCGCCGTCATCAAGCACATCTCCGCCGAACCGCGGCTGCTCAGGCACACCGGTCCGGCCGTGGTCTTCGACGGCTACCAGGCCATGCAGCGGACCATCGACGACCCGTCCCTCGGCATCACCGCCGACAGCGTGCTCGTGCTGCGCAACGCCGGGCCCAAGGGCGGACCGGGCATGCCCGAGTACGGCATGCTGCCGATCCCCGACCACCTGCTCAAGCAGGGCGTGCGGGACATGGTGCGGATCTCCGACGCCCGGATGAGCGGCACGAGTTACGGCGCGTGCGCGCTGCACGTCGCGCCCGAGTCGTACGTCGGGGGGCCGCTCGCCCTGGTCCGCGCCGGGGACCTCATCACCCTCGATGTCGAAGAACGCACCCTCCGTCTCCACGTGGACGACGCGGAGCTGGAGCGGCGCAGGGCGGACTGGACGCCGCCGCCCACCCGTGACGAGCGGGGATACGGCGCGCTCTACAACGAACAGATCACCCAGGCCGACACCGGCTGCGACTTCGAGTTCCTGGCCCGTCCGGGCAGGGTCGCGGACCCCTACGCCGGCTGACCGGCGGCACGACCTCGCACAGCCCTGAACGTCGAGAAAGCGCTTCCCGAACGACGTACGCACACCCGCACGACGTACCAGAACGGAGAACAGTCATGGCCCAAGCCGCAGCCGTGGCGAAACCGCCCGCGCCACCCCGGCGACGCCGTGCCTCCGCCACGCCGCGCAGGCTCCCGTATCTGCTGATCGCCCCGGCCGCCCTGCTCATGCTGGGCTTCATCGCCTACCCGGTCATCAGCGTCTTCTACTACAGCCTTCAGGAGTACAACCCCACCAAGCCGTGGCGGAACGGCTTCGCGGGCCTCGACAACTTCGTCCACGCCTTCACCGAGGACCCGCTGTTCTGGGACACCCTGGTCTTCAGCGCCAAGTGGGTGTTCGTCGAGGTCGGACTCCAGCTGCTGTTCGGGCTGGCGCTCGCGCTGATCGTCAACCAGACCTTCGTGGGCCGTGCGCTCGGCCGTGCGCTCGTGTTCTCCCCATGGGCCGTCTCCGGCGTGCTCACCTCGGCGATCTGGGTGCTGCTCTACAACTCCCAGACGGGCATCACCCGTTACCTCGCCGACACCGGGCTCGGTTCCTACGGCACCAGCTGGCTGTCGGACACCTCCACGGTGTTCCCTGCGGCGATCGTCGCCGACCTGTGGCGCGGCGTGCCGTTCTTCGCGATCCTCATCCTCGCCGACCTCCAGTCCGTCTCCAAGGACCTGTACGAGGCCGCCGAGGTCGACGGGGCGGGCCGGATCAAGCAGTTCTGGCACATCACGCTGCCCCATCTGAAGGACGCGATCGTCCTGTCCACGCTGCTGCGCGCGGTGTGGGAGTTCAACAACGTCGACCTGCTCTACACGCTGACCGGCGGCGGCCCCGCGGGAGTCACCACGACCCTGCCGCTGTACATCGCCAACACCAGCGTCGACGCACACAACTTCGGCTACGCGTCCGCCCTGACCACGGTCGCGTTCGTGATCCTCCTCTTCTGCTCGGTGGTCTATCTGCGGCTGAGCAAGTTCGGAGGTGAGGACAAGTGAGCGTGAAGGAAGCCACCAAACCCGCGCCCGCGCCGATGCGCACCACCCCCGAGCCGCCGCGTCCGGCGAAGCGGCACCGCAGCTGGGACGAGGTGCCGCGCTGGCAGATCTACCTCCCGCTGTCGGTCTACCTGCTCTTCACCCTCATCCCCTTCTACTGGATCCTGCTGTTCTCGCTGCGCCCGGCCGGCTCGACCTCGCTCGTGCCCTGGCCGATGACCTTCGACCACTTCGAGAAGGTCTGGACGGAGCGCAGCTTCGGGACGTACTTCCAGAACAGCGTGCTGGTCGGCGTCGTCACCCTGCTGATGACGACCCTCGTCGCCCTGGCCGGCGGCTACGCCCTCGCGCGCTTCAACTTCACGATCAAGCGGGTGTTCATGCTCGGGCTGCTGTGCTCGCAGTTCGTGCCGGGCGCGCTGCTCCTGGTGCCGCTGTTCGAGATCTTCGCCGAACTGCGGATGATCAACTCGCTGGGCAGCGTCGTCATCGCCGAGACGGTGTTCCAACTGCCGTTGTCGATGATCCTGATCAGCAACTTCATCAAGAACGTGCCGTACTCCCTGGAGGAGGCGGCCTGGGTCGACGGCTGCAATCGGATGACCGCCTTCAGGATCGTCGTCCTGCCCCTGCTGCGGCCCGGTCTGATCGCCGTCGGCTCCTTCGCCTTCGTGCACTCCTGGAACCACTTCCTGTTCGCCCTGATGTTCCTCAACAACCAGGAGAAGCAGACCATCCCGGTCGGCCTCAACACCCTGATGGGCGCGGACAGCGTGGACCTGGGCGCGCTCGCCGCGGGCGGCATCATCGCGGCCGTGCCGGTGGTGATCGTGTTCGCCTTCATCCAGAAGTGGCTGATCACGGGCTTCAGCGCCGGGGCGGTGAAGGGATGAGACTCCGTCACATCGGTTCCCTGACGGGCATGTCGGGACTGCGCGTCCCCGCCCACGCCGACGACGCCACGAGCTCCGCCGGAGGTGGCGCGGCGGGTCCTCGGCCGACTGCGACTCCGTCGTGGCCGCTCGCGCGGTTCCCCGCGCCCCTGAAGGGCGCTGCCGCGCCCGACATCGGCCCGCACCACGGCTGGGCGCCCGCCCGTGGCGCGGGCGCGGGGAGGCTTCCATGAGCGGTGCCGTACCCATCGTCCTGGCGGGCGCGCGCGGCCACGGCCGGTGGCATCTGGACAACATCCGCCGGCTCCAGGACAAGGGCATCGTGCGGCCGGCGGGGATCTGCGAGCTGACCCCGCTGAGCGAGGACGAGCTCCCCGAGGGGCTCGGTTCGCCGGAGCAGTCCGCCGACTTCGGCGCCCTCCTCGACTCCACCGGTGCCCGCGTCGCGGTGATCTGCACGCCGATCCCGACCCACACCGACCTGGCGCTGACGGCCGCCCGCAAGGGCGTGCACCTGCTCCTTGAGAAGCCGCCCGCGCCGTCGTACGCCGAGTACCGGCGCATGGCCGACGGGATCGCCGCGGCAGGGGTCGCCTGCCAGATCGGCTTCCAGTCGCTCGGCTCGCACGCCGTGCCCGCGATCCGGACGCTGATGGCCGAGGGCGCGATCGGTGAGATCACCGGCATCGGCGCAGCGGGCGCCTGGGCGCGGCCCGAGTCGTACTACCGGCGTGCACCCTGGGCGGGCAGACGCCGGCTGAACGGCGTCGATGTCATCGACGGGGCGCTCACCAACCCGCTCGCGCACGCCGTCGCCACCGCACTCGCCCTCAACGGCACCGTGCGCGCCGAGGACGTCACCGCCGTGGAGACCGAACTGCTGCGCGCCAACGACATCGAGTCCGACGACACCTCCTGCGTCCGCGTCGGCACCGCGCAGGACCGCCCGGTCGTCGTCGCCGCGACGCTGTGCGCCGAGGACCCCGACGAGCCGTATGCCGTCGTCCACGGCGACCGCGGCCGGATCACCTTCTGGTACAAGCAGGACCGCGTACTGCTCCAGCGCGCCGGCCGCGGCCCCGAGGAGTCCGAGTACGGCCGCACCGATCTGCTGGAGAACCTCGTCGAGCACCTCGTCGACGGCACCGACCTGCTGGTCACGCCCGAGGTGACCGGTGCCTTCATGAAGGTCGTTGAAGCGATTCGACAGGCCCCCGACCCGGTCCGGCTGCCCGCCGGCGCCTGGCGACTCCTCCCCGACGAGCAGCGCCGTGTCGTGCCCGGCATCGACGGCCTCGTCGCGGCCGCCGCCGACACCCTCGCCCTCTACTCCGAGCTGGGCGCCCCCTGGGCCGACCCGGCGCGAACGAAAGAGGTGAGCACCTGATGACTCCCCACGACACCGCGGTGCTGCGCGTCGCCGGCCGACCCGTCGGCCGGTACGTCACCCGGCCCGAACTGCCCGCCCGGCTCGCCCCGCGCCCGTATCTGCACCCCGTCACCACCCTGGCCGGCACGGCGGTCACCGAGATCGGCCCCGCCGACCACATCCACCACCTCGGCGTCGGTGTGGCCGTACCCGACGTCGAGGGGGCCAACTTCTGGGGCGGGCGCACCTTCGTCCGGGACCGGGGACCGACCGAGCTCGACAACCACGGCGCCCAGCGGCACACCGCCTTCCAACTGCGCGACCCCGACGGCTTCGTCGAGGAACTGCGCTGGGTGGCGGCCGGGGCCGAGCTGCTGCGCGAGCGCCGTACGGTCGCGGCCACCGAACTCACCCGGGCCGCCTGGGCGCTGGACTTCACCTTCTCCCTCACCAACCTCACCGCAGGGCCGCTGTCCATCGGCAGCCCCGCCACCAACGGCCGCCCCGGAGCCGCGTACGGCGGCTTCTTCTGGCGGGCCCGCAAGGAGGCACAGGCACCGGAGGTCTTCACCGCCGACCGCGAGGGCGAGAGCGAGATCCACGGGACCGTCGCACCCTGGGTGGCCCTCATGGGCTCCACCTGGACGCTGGTCTTCGCCGGGGCCACCGAACGGACCCGCCGCGACCCGTGGTTCGTGCGCGCCGAGGAGTACCCCGGCGTCGGCTCCTCCCTGGCCGTCGACGAGCGCCTGCCGATCCCGCCCGGCGAGACCGCCGTACGCCGGATCGTCACCGTCGTCGCCGACGGCCGGACCAGCCGGCTCGAAGCGGCGTCCCTGGTCCGCAAGGCGGTGAGCCCGTGACCGCCGGGACGTACACCAACCCCGTCCTGAACGCCGACTGGTCCGACCCGGACGTCGTCCGCGTCGGCGACGACTTCTACCTCACCGCCTCCAGCTTCGGCCGCGCCCCGGGCCTGCCCCTGCTGCACTCCCGCGACCTGGTCCACTGGACCCTGGTCGGGCATGCCCTGGAACGCCTCGAACCGGCCGAGGGGTTCACCGGGCCCCGCCACGACTGCGGAGTCTGGGCGCCCTCCCTGCGCCACCACGACGACCGCTTCTGGATCTTCTGGGGCGACCCCGACCAGGGCATCTTCCAGGTCAACGCCCCCGGGATCCGTGGCCCCTGGACCCGCCCGCACCTGGTGAAGGCGGGCAACGGCCTGATCGACCCCTGCCCCCTGTGGGACGACGACACCGGCGAGGCCTACCTCGTGCACGCGTGGGCCAAGTCCCGGTCGGGGGTGAAGAACCGGCTCACCGGCCACCGGATGCACCCCGACGGCACCGAACTCCTCGACGACGGCAAGGTCGTCGTCGACGGCGACCGGATTCCCGGCTGGTTCACCCTCGAAGGACCCAAGCTCTACAAGCACGACGGCTGGTTCTGGATCCTCGCGCCCGCCGGGGGAGTGGAGACCGGCTGGCAGGGTGCCTTCCGCTCGCGCGGATTCTTCGGGCCGTACGAGGAGAGGATCGTCCTCGAACAGAAGGACACCGACGTCAACGGGCCGCACCAGGGCGGCTGGGTGCGCACCCCGTCGGGCGAGGACTGGTTCCTGCACTTCCAGCAGCGCGGCGCGTACGGCAGGGTCGTCCACCTCCAGCCGATGCGCTGGGATACCGACAACTGGCCGGTGCTCGGCGCCGACGGCGCCCCTGTCGCCGTACACCGCAGGCCCGACCTGCCGCCCCAGCCGCCCGCCGCGCCCGCCACCGACGACGACTTCCCCGGCGGACGCTTCGGACGGCAGTGGTCATGGACCGCCAACCCCCGGGACGGCTGGGCCACCCAGCACTCCGGCGACGGACTGAAACTGGCGTGTGTCCGCTCGGCCGACGCGCACGACCTGCGCAGACACCCGGGCGTGCTCACCCAGCGGCTGCCGGGCACGCCCTCGGCGGTCGAGGTCGAGCTGCGACTGGACAGCCGGGAGCCGGGGGCGCGGGCGGGGCTCGCGGTGCTCGGGGACGCGTTCGGCTGGATCGGGCTCCAGCGCGGCACGGACGGAGCGGCGCATGTCGTGCACCGGTTCGCGGAGGCCGTCGCGGAGCGCGAGCGGGACGCCGGTCACGCACGGCCGGCACCGGAGGGACGGGTGCGGCTGCGGATCGAGATCGGGGCCGGGGCGCGGTGCCGGTTCTTCCACGACGTCGGGGACGGCCCGCGTGCGTCGGGGCCGGTGTTCGCCGCCACGCCCTGGCGCTGGGTCGGCGCCCTGCTCGGCCTGTTCGCGCTCGCTCCGGCCGGCCAGGGACACGCCGGCGCGGCGACCTTCACGCAGTTCAGGATCAGCGCCTTGTAACGCACCGCACTCGTAGGCCTGTCGAGCCTGTTGGGAGCCGCAATGACGCACCTCCGTAGCAAGCGCTTGCCGGGAGTCGCCGGCAGAACCTCGGCCGCCGTCCTGGGGCTCGTCACGGCCCTGGGACCGGGCGTGATCGGCGAGGCCGAGGCCGAGGCCGAGGCCGGCCCGCCCGCCTCCTCTGCGGCCGCACCGCGCTGGACCGACCGGGCGCACGGCTTCGCCTCCCTCGCCGGCGGCACCACCGGCGGGGCGGGCGGCAAGGTCGTCACCGTCACCGACCAGGCCGCGCTGGCCGAGTACGCGGCGGCGCCCGAGCCGTACGTCATCCGGGTCCGGGGCGCCGTCACCGCGCAGCCCTTCGGCGCGAACATCGACGTCGCCTCGGACAAGACGATCGTCGGCGTCGGCACGAGCGGGGAACTGGTGCAGGGCGAGTTCCATCTCGCCCCCGGCACGCACAACGTGATCATCCGCAACATGACGATCCGCGACTCGGCGATCGAGGGCGACTGGGACTGCAAGGACACCGACTTCGACGGCATCCAGATGGACACCGTCCACCACGTCTGGGTCGACCACAACAGGTTCTCGAACATCTGCGACGGCCAGCTCGACGTCCGCAAGGACAGCGAGTACGTGACCGTCTCCTACAACCGGTTCGAGAACAACAACAAGACCTTCGGCCTCGGCTGGACGACCGAGGTCAGGACGCAGATCACCATCGACCACAACCTCTTCGCCCGCACCAAGCAGCGCAACCCCTCGGTCGACAACGCCGCCTTCGCGCACCTCTACAACAACTACCTCACCGCGCAGGCGGACCCCGGCGACCCGGTGTGGACGTACGGCAACTGGTCGCGCGGCCGGACGAAGATGGTCATCGAGAACAGCTACTACCAGGACGTCCGGCATCCCTACCAGGCCGACGGCACCGCGGAGTTGGTGCAGTGCGGATCGATCCTGAAGAACACCACCGGCCGGCACGACGAGTGGGGCGCCGCCTTCGAGCCGCGGGACTTCTACGACTACCGCCTCGACCCGGCCGCCGCCGTGCCGGCGCTGGTGTCCCGGTTCTCCGGACCGCAGAAGAACATCGGCGCGCCCGCGCACGGGCCCGCAGCCACGTCACGCCACTGACTCCCCCCCACACCTGTATGTCTCCGCTGGATCCAGAAGAAGAGAGCCGACCAATGAAGATCAGCATCCGCAGAAGCAGGCGCGCCGCGACGGCCGTCGCCCTCGGGTCCGTCCTCGCCCTGACCGCCACCGCCTGCGGTGACGACGGCAGCGGCACGGGCGGCGACAAGGGCGCCGAGGGCAGCGGCACCGGAAAGATCGTCTTCTGGGACAACAACGGCGGTGTCCGCACCGACATCTGGAAGGAGATCATCGCCGACTTCGAGAAGGCGAACCCGGACATCAAGGTCGAGTACGTCGGGATCCCGTCCACCGACTACCAGTCCAAGGTCGACACCGCGATCCAGGGCGGCGGCCTGCCGGACGTCGGCGGTGTCGGCGCGGCGATGCTCGCCGGGTTCGCCGCGCAGAACGCGCTGGAGCCACTGGACGACCGGCTCGCGAAGTCCCCCCTGAACGGCGTGCTCAACAAGGACATGGTCACCTCGCTGACGGCCGCCGGCGGCGGCGACGGCAAGCTGTACTCGATCCCGACCTCCGCGAACAACGGCGTGCTGTACTACCGCACCGACCTGTTCGAGAAGGCCGGGCTGGACGCGCCGACCACGTGGGAGAAGTTCTACGAGGCGGCCGAGGAGCTCACCGATTCCGGGAAGAACGAGTTCGGTTACACCATCCGCGGTGGTGCCGGTTCCATCGCGCAGGCGCTGGACGCCATGTACGGGCAGTCCGGGATCACGTCCTTCTGGGACGCCTCCGGCGAGAAGACGACCGTCAACGACCCGAAGAACGTGGCCGCGCTGGAGAAGTACGCCGCGCTGTACAAGAAGGTCACTCCGGCCGCCGACCTCAACAACGACTTCACCAAGATGGTCGCCCAGTGGGATTCCGGCACCATCGGAATGCTGAACCACAACCTGGGGTCGTACCAGGACCATGTGAAGGCGCTCGGCACCGAGAAGTTCCGGGGCATTCCGCAGCCCACGCTCGCCGACGGCAAGCGGGTCCAGGTCTCCAACCCGGTGGACGGGGTCGGGCTGTTCAAGAACTCCAAGAACAAGGAGGCCGCCTGGAAGTTCATCGAGTTCGCCTCCTCGCACGCGGAGAGCTCGAAGTTCAACGAGTCGGCGGGGCAGGTGCCGGCGAACAACGACGCGGCCAAGGACGCGTGGATCTCCAAGGCCGAGCCCACGAAGCTGGCCGCGGCGGCGTTGACCGACGGGTCCACGACGATCGTGCAGCTGCCCTACTACCTGCCGGACTGGAACACGATCTCCAAGGCCGACAACGAGCCGAACTTCCAGAAGGTGCTGAACGGGGACATGAGCGCCAAGGGGTTCCTGGACACCATGGCCGGTCAGCTGAATGAGGCTCAGACCGAGTGGAAGCAAAGGAACGGCTGAGAGCTCGGTTGCTTCTGTGCGCGGCCGGCTGCGGATTGTTCGTGGCTGGTCGCGCCCACGCGGCGGAGCCGCAGATCGGTACAGCCCCGCGCCCCTTGGCGGTGTCCACCGCCCCGGCTGAAAGGCACTGTTGTGTCGCTCACCCGTAGACAAATCGGTCTGGCGGGCCTCGCCGCCCTTCCTCTCGCCCTCTCGGGCATCAGTACCGCCGAAGCAAGTCAGCGCCACCGCACCCTCTTCATCGCCGGCGACTCCACCGCCGCCCAGAAATTCGCCGACGCCGCTCCCGAGACCGGGTGGGGCATGGCGCTGCCCTTCTTTCTGCGCAAGCAGCTGTCCGTCTCCAATCACGCCGTGAACGGGCGCAGTTCGAAGAGCTTCGTGGACGAAGGGCGGCTCGATGTCATTCTCCAGGCCGTTCGTCCCGGCGATCTCCTGCTGATCCAGTTCGCGCACAACGACGAGAAGGACACCGATCCGACTCGGTACACCGAGCCCTGGTCGACGTACCAGGACCATCTGCGGCTGTATGTCGACGGCGCCCGTGTGCGGGGTGCGCGGCCGGTGCTGGCGACCGCCGTCGAGCGGCGTCGGTTCGACACGGGCGGCAACGCCGTGCCGACCCACGGCGACTATCCGGCGGCGATGCGCGCACTCGCCCGCGAGGAGCGCGTGGCGCTGCTCGACATCCAGGCGCTGTCGCTCGCGTTGTGGCAGCAGCTCGGGGCCGAGGGAACGAAGACGTACTTCAACTGGACCGCCACCGAGCAGGACAACACGCACTTCAACCCGCCGGGCGCGATCGCCGTGGCGCGGCTCGTCGCGCGCGAGCTGGTGCGCACCCGTGTGCTGGCCGCGCGGGACGTGCGCCGGCTGCACGACGAGATCCCGGAGTCCTGGATCACCTGGCCGCAGGCCACCGCATAACCCCGACTGTGAAGGAGAGCCGCACAATGAATGCAGGGACATGGCATGGGCATGCCACGACACGCGCTGCCGTCCTGGTGGGGTGCACCGCGCTGGTGCTCGGACTCACCGGGACCGGGCCGGCGCAGGCCGGCGGCCGGGGCCTCGGGCGTGAGGTGCTTCCCGCGGGCGACGGCTGGGCCTCGGAGGGTGCCGGCACCACCGGCGGGTCGGCCGCCGACGCCGCGCACGTCCACACCGTCACCACCTGGGCGGAGTTCCGGCAGGCCCTCGCCGACGGCGGCAGCGCGCCGAAGATCATCAAGGTCAAGGGCATGATCGACGCCGTCTCCGAGGGGTGCGACGCCTTCGCGGCCGAAGGGTACGACTTCCAGCGGTACCTCGCCGACTACGACCCCGCCGTATGGGGGCACGACACCCCCGTCAGCGGTGTCCAGGAGGAGCTGCGGGCCGCGTCCGCCGCCGTCCAGGACCAGGCCGTCAAGGCGAACGTCCCCGCCAACACCACCATCGTGGGCGTCGGCAGGAATTCCGGCATCCTCGGCGGCAGCCTCCAGATCAAGGGCGTCGACAACGTCATCCTGCGCAATCTCACCGTCGAGGCCCCCATCGACTGCTTCCCGCAGTGGGACCCGACCGACGACAACAAGACCGGTGCCTGGAACTCCGAATACGACTCAGTGGTGGTGTACGGCTCCACCCATGTGTGGATCGACCACAACACACTCACCGACGGCCGCTACCCCGACAGCTCCCTGCCGTCGTACTTCGGCAAGGTCTACCAGCAGCACGACGGCCTCCTCGACGTCGTGCGCGGCGCCGACCACGTGACCGTGTCCTGGAACTCCTTCGAGGACCACGACAAGACCATGCTGATCGGCAACAGCGACAGCGCCGGCTCCACCGACACCGGCAAGCTCAAGGTCACCCTGCACCACAACCGCTTCGAGGGCATCGTCGAGCGGGCGCCGCGCGTGCGGTTCGGGCAGGTCGACTCGTACAACAACCACTTCGTCGTCACCAAGGGCCAGAACTACGGGTACGTCTTCGGCATCGGCGCCTCCTCGCAGCTGTACGCCACGGACAACGCCCTGTCGCTGGCCTCCGGCGTGAGCGTCGGCAAGGCGCTGAAGAAGTGGAACGAGGCACCGCTGACCGCCGAGAACAACTACGTCAACGGCAGGCTGACGGACCTCATCGCCGTCCACAACGCCGAGATCCCCGGCGAGACCCTCCAGTCCGGTGCCGGATGGACACCGACCCTGCGGACGAGGGTCGACAGCCCCAGGGCCGTGCCCGGGATCGTCGACCACCGTGCGGGCGCCGGCCGCCTGCGCTGACCCACCCGGCGGGGGAGGGGCGGGCACCGCGCCCGCCCCTCCCCGGCAACCCAGCAGATCCGCCCCGCGAAGGAGCATCCGCATGCCGTCGCACGACCGTGTCCGACCGCCCCTGTCCAGAAGGGGGTTCCTCACGGCGGGCACCGCCGCCGCCCTCGCCCTCGCACCGGGACCCGCGTGGGCCGGGCCCCGCCCCTTCGGCCGCCACGGCTCACCCGCCGCCCGCCTCACCCCGAAGACCCTGTACGTCCACCCCGCCGGCCACGGCGACTTCACCTCCGTCCAGGCCGCGGTGACCGCGGTGAACGGGAGCGGCTGGACACTGGTCGTCGCGCCGGGAACCTACCGGGAGACGGTCGCCGTCGACGCGACCCGGACCGGCATGACCTGGATCGGGGCCGGCGACGACCCGCGCGCCGTCGTCATCGTGTACGACAACGCCGCCGGCACCCCCAGGCCCGGCGGCGGCACCTACGGCACCACCGGCTCCGCCACCACCGTCGTCCAGGCCGACGGATTCACCGCCCACCGCATCACCTTCGCCAACGACTGGCTGCGCGCCGACCACCCCGGCGTCAGCGGCACCCAGGCGGTCGCCATCAAGGTGCAGGGCGACCGGTCCGCGTTCCACCACTGCCGGTTCCTCGGGCACCAGGACACCCTGTACGCCGACTCCCCGGCCCTCGGCGTCTTCGCCCGACAGTACTTCGCGCACTGCTACGCCGAGGGTGACGTCGACTTCGTCTTCGGCCGCGGCACCGCCGTCTTCGAGCACTGTCACTTCCGGACCCTGACCCGGACGGACCTGTCCTCGGCCCCGTACGGCTTCGTCTTCGCCCCCTCGACCGCCGGCGCCAACCCGCGCGGATACCTGGTGACCCGCAGCCGCGTCACCAGTGCGGCCCCGGACGCCTACTACAAGCTGGCCCGCCCCTGGGTACCCAGCTCCGACCCCACCGCCCACCCGTCGCTCACCGTCCGCGACACCCACCTGGGCTCCGGCATCGACGCGGTCGCGCCCTGGACCAACATGTCGGACAGCTTCCCGTGGCAGGCCCAGCGCTTCGCCGAGTACCGCAACACCGGCCCGGGCGCGCTCGTCACGGTCCCCGAGAACAGACCCCAGCTCACCGCCGAACAGGCCGCGTCGGCGACCCGCGCCGCGTACCTGGGCGACTGGACGCCGTGGACTCGGGGGCTGGCGGCCGTATGAGCGGCGGCCATGACCCGGTGGGGCGCCGGGCGTTCGTGGTGGGTGCCGGGGCGGCGCCGTCCGCCGGGGGAACGGGCCGCGGCGGACGCGGCCGTCGTGCAGGGGCCGCTGCCCGACTCCCATGCCGCGCTCAAGGCCGGACTGACCGTCCCGCTCGCCCGGGGACGGTCGCCGATCCGCGACTTCCACGCCTGGCGCCGGGCCGCCCGCGCCAGGGCCGAGGAGCCCATCGGCGCCTACGGCCACGACGACGCCGCCAACCACGGGTGAACGTCGTCGGCATCGCCTTCCTGACCGCCGGCAGCACCGCCATCGGGGCGACGATGGGCTGACCTGCCGGTGGCGGCGCGGGGCCCGTCCGTCCGGGACAGGGTAAAGATCGGGCAACGGGTCTCGCGCCCGCCGGGGTGACGCGCGTAGAACTCATTGTCATGCATAAACCACTGCGTATCGCGGCCGTCGCCACCGCCTGTGCCGTAGCCGGAGCCGCCCTGTACGGCGCCGGCGCCGCCACGGCCGGACAGTCGACCGCGAACAGTACCCACGAGCCCTACAACATAGGTCTGCTCACCAAGGACATCGACGCCTACTACGGCACCACGCTCGACGCGGACGGCGTGTACCAGGCGTCCCCGGACAGCCCGTACGCCAAGGACCTCGCCCGGATCGACGCGGCCGCGCGCAAGTACATCGACAAGGCCGCCCGCAAGGCCCGCCACCACGGCGAGAAGCCGGCCGTCGTCTTCGACATCGACGACACGCTGCTGCTCAGCCTCGACTACGAGAAGAAGACCAACTACACGTACAACCCCACCACTTGGGCCGAGTACGTGAACAAGGCCGACCGCCCGGCCGTCTTCGGCAGCGCCGAGCTGGTGCGGTACGCCGAGGCCAGGGGCGTCGAGGTGTTCTACAACTCGGGCCTGAGCGAGGCGCAGCGGACCGCCGCCGTCGAGAACCTGAAGAAGATCGGCGCCGACGTGAACCTCGACCCCGGCCACATGTTCCTCAAGGACAAGGCGAACCCGCCTGCCTACCTCGCCGAGTGCGCCACGCCGGGCACCTGGAACTGCACGACCGTGCAGTACAAGTCCGGCACCCGGCAGCACATCGAGGACGACCTCGGCTACGAGATCGTCGCCGGCTTCGGCGACCAGTACAGCGATCTGGACGGCGGGTACGTGGACCGCACGTACAAGCTGCCCAACCCGACGTACTTCGTGAGCTGAGCCTCGGCGCCGTACGGGATCCGAACGCCCCCGCCAGTCGTCACCGGCGGGGGCGTTCCACTGCTGACCGAAGGGGGGCTCAGGCCAGCAGGCATGGTGCCAGCGTGCTCACTGGTACGTGATGTCAGATGACGAGAACCTGCAGGAGGTTGCGTCCGGACCGCTGCCGAGTTCCTTCGGTTCCTTGCCGCTGCTGTTGCCCTCGAAGCGGGTGCAGGTCTTGATCTTCCTGCCGCTGTCGCCGTGGATACGGATCTTGCGCAGCGCGGCCGTGTCGCCGTAGTTGGAGTTGATGCCGACGATCGACTTGCCCGGCGCGGTCACGTCCACGTCGTTGATGATGATCGTGCGCTTGTACTGCGTGGAGCAGTTGCCGCAACTGCGCACCAGCTTGCCGAAGTTCTCGACCTGGAACCTGGTCACGACCAGCTTGCCCGCGCCGTTGAACTGGAGGACCTTGTCGTCGGCGTTCTTCGCGCCACCGCCGTACACCGTGTACACGGCGGACGACGACTTGCCCTTGAAGGTGGCCGCGTCCTCGCCGACGTCCAGCCACCACACGTTCTGAAGGGTGCACGAGCCCTTGCAGTGGACGCCGTCGGCGGCCGGGCTGCCGATGATGACGTTCTTGAGGACCGCGCCGTCGGCCAGCTCGAAGATCGGGTCCTGGCCCTCCTCCTGGCCGCTGCCGCCCAGGTCCCCGGTGCCGTAGAACCTCGCCAGCCTGCCGTCGTAGGTGCCCGACACCGGGATCGTCCTCGACACCGGCTTGCTGCCGTTCTCCGTCGGCCAGGACGTGGCCGCGCCGGCGGTCGACAGCAGCGAGGTGGTGGCGACGAGGGCCGCGCCGGTGATGCCGAGCGCGGAGACGCCGGCGATCACCGCCCGCCGCTTGGTGACCTTGCGGCGGTGCCGGACGCGCTGTTCGGTCTGTGCAGTCATGAACGGGTCTTCCTTGCGTGGAGGGGATCCTTGCGTCTCCTGGTCGCCACGCGTGCGGAATGGGTTGCCGGTGCCGCGGAACTTCTTCACGAATCTCCGGCGGCTGTCGGGGCGTTGCCGTCGTGCGCCGCGAAACCGCCCGTCACGGAGAGCTGTTCGCCGCCCGCCGTGGCCGTCATCGTGTAGCTGTCGTCCTTCGCGTCCCGGCCGCCGCGCTCATGGTCGTACTGTCCCGCGAACACCCACTCACCCACACGGACCGTACGGCCCTCCTTGAGCACCCAGGTGTAGACGAGGAAGCCGTCCTTCTCCTCGACCGTCAGCGTGAAGTCGTCCTCCGGCAGCGAGCGCCAGGCGCCGGCCGAGGTGACCCCGCCGGTCTGCGCGACCTTCAACCGGACGGTGAGCGCGCTGAGTCGGCCGCTGGTGCGCAGGGTCAGATTGCTCTGCGCCCAGAAGTCGTTGCTGTGCGGGTCCACCGAGCCGTCCGACCACAGCGGGCCGTCCTGCTCGCCCTCGGCGGTGGGCGGCTCGGGCGTGGCCGTGGGCTGCCGGGCCGGTGCCCCGGTCGTCCCGCGGGAGGTCGGCGTCCGCTCCGGCGTGGGGGCCGTGGACGGGGCGGGCGGGGCCGGGGTGCGGGTCGTGGTGTCCCGGGACGGGGCGGGCGTCGGCGACGTGGCCACCGTCTGCCGCGGGCGGTCCTCCTTCACGGCGGACGCCACCGCGTAGCCGCCGGCCGCGAGCACACCGGCCACCGCGGCCGTCGCGGTCACCACCCGGAGCCAGCCGTGCGCCGGTGGCCGGGTCGCCCGGTGGCCGGGGCGGGTCCGCTCGGCCATGCCGCGCTCGACGCGGGCCAGGATCCGCTCGCGGTCGGGCTCGTGCGCCCCGGCCGCCTGGTGCAGCCGCGCACGCAGTTCGTCGTGCCCGTCCCGCCGCATCATCGGTTCCTTCCTCGGGCGTCCCCGGCGCGGTCCCCCAGGCCCTCCACGGCGAGCGGGCGGGGAGCCGCCCCCATCGCCGCGGCGTGCACCCTGAGCGGAGCCTGCCGCGTCCCGAGCAGCCGCTGGAGCTCGGCCATCCCCTTCGAGGTCTGGCTCTTCACCGTACCGACGGAGATGCCCAGGGCGAGTGCCGTGTCCTTCTCGGACAGGTCGAACGCGTGCCGCAGCACCACACAGGCGCGTTTGCGGAACGGGAGGCCACGCAACGCCTCCTGGACGTCGACGACGCCCGCCACGTCCGGGTTCTCCGCCTTCTCCTCGCGCTGCGACCAGAAGAGGGCGACCCGGCGGCGCTCCCGGACCGCGCTGCGGATCCTGGTGCGGGCCAGGTTGGCCACGACGCCGCGGGCGTACGCCACCGGATGGTCGGCCGCGCGCACCCGGTCCCAGCGGTGCCACAGCGCGAGCAACGCGTCCGCCGCGAGGTCGTCCGCGGCGTCCGCCTCGCCCGTCAACAGATGGGCCAGGCGGGAGAGTTCGGCGTAGTAGCGCTCGAAGAAGGCGTGGAACTCCACGGAGGCGGCGTCGTCGACGACCGTGCCCACGGGCGACCCCTCCTGCCTGCCGGTGGCGTGTGGACGGCGTGTGATCGTCCGGCGATCATTGCGCGATCATCCGGGCGGATCCGGAAGCGTAGCAGCGTCCGAAAGCCCTTACTGTGCGGGGTGTCGAACGCTGTGTGGCACCTCGCACGTGAACAGCGCTGATTCCGTAACACGGAGAAAACCTGAAACCCGTTCAACGCGGGAACAATCCAGCCAGCATCCGCACACCGATCCGTCAGGCAACAAGGAGTTACCGCCATGTCCGAAACGCAGAAGGTGGCCGACCGGTCAAGTGCCCCACCCCCAGGCGCGAACAGCGTCGACCGGTACTTCAAGATCTCCGAACGCGGGTCCACCTTCGCCCGTGAGATACGGGGCGGCTTCGCCACGTTCTTCACGATGGCCTACATCCTTGTCCTGAATCCCATCATCCTCGGGAGCGCGAAGGACAAGTTCGGCCACCAGTTGGATGCGGTCCAACTCACCACCGCCACGGCCCTGGTGGCCGCGGTCATGACGATCATCATGGGCGTCGGCGGCAACCTGCCGCTCGCGCTCGCCGCCGGCCTCGGCCTGAACGCCGTCGTCGCCTTCCAGATCGCCCCGCTCATGGCGTGGGACGACGCGATGGGCCTGATCGTCCTGGAGGGCCTGCTGATCTGTGTGCTGGTGGCGACGGGGCTCCGTGAGGCCGTCATGCACGCCATCCCGCAGCCGCTGAAGCAGGCGATCAGCGTGGGCATCGGTCTGTTCATCGCGTTCATCGGCTTCGTCGACGCCGGGTTCGTCAGCCGGATCCCGGACGCAGCGAACACCACCGTGCCGGTTCAGATCGGCGCCACCGGTCAGCTCACCGGGTGGCCGATCCTCGTGTTCTGCCTCGGAGTCCTGCTGACGATCGCGCTGCTCGCCCGCAAGGTGAAGGGCGCGATCCTGATCAGCATCGTGACGATGACCGTCGTCGCGATGATCATCAACTCGGTCGCGGACATAAAGGCCTGGGGCCTGACCACACCCGCGTGGCCCGACAAGGTGGTCGACACCCCGGACTTCGGACTCCTCGGCGACTTCAGTCTGTTCGGGGCGTTCGGCGAGACCACCGCCATCACCGTCGTGCTGCTGATCTTCACGCTGGTGCTGTCGGACTTCTTCGACACCATGGGCACCGTCGTCGGCGTCAGCGCCGAGGCCGGTCTCCTCGACGACGAGGGCAAGGTGCCCAACCTCGGCCGGGTGCTGCTGATCGACGGTGCCGCGGCGGCCGCGGGCGGAGCGGCCTCGGCGTCCTCCGCGACCTCCTACATCGAGTCGGCGGCCGGCGTCGGCGAGGGCGCCCGTACGGGCTTCTCCAACCTGATCACCGGCGGCCTCTTCGCCCTGGCCCTGTTCCTCACCCCGCTGCTCACGATCGTCCCCCTCCAGGCCGCCGCCCCCGCGCTGGTCGCCGTCGGCTTCCTGATGATGACCCAGGTCAAGCACATCGACTGGGACAAGTACGAGATCGCCATCCCGGCGTTCCTGACCATCGCCGTCATGCCGTTCACCTACTCGATAACCAACGGCATCGGCGCCGGCTTCGTCGCCTTCGTGCTCATCAAGACGGTGCTCGGGAAGGCCAAGGAGATCCACTGGCTGATGTGGGGGACCTCGGCGCTGTTCCTGGTGTACTTCGCGATCGATCCGATCGAGCAGATTCTCGGCGTGGGGTGACGCAGTGAGGCCGCGCCCCGAAAGGGGCGCGGGGCAGCCCACCTCACTTCTTCAGGGCCGCCTCCATGACCGCCTTGGCCACCGGCGCGGCCAGCCCGTTGCCGCTGACCTCCGAGCGGGCCGCGTCCGACTGCTCGACCAGGACCGCCACGGCGACCTCCTTGCCGTCGGCCTTGCCGTAGGACGTGAACCAGGCGTACGGCGTCTTGCTGTTGTTCTCGCCGTGCTGGGCGGTACCCGTCTTGCCGCCGACCGTCGCGCCGGCGATCTGCGCGTTCGTGCCGGTGCCGTCCTGCACGACCGTCTGCATCGCCGACTGGAGCTGCTCGGCGGTCGAGGAGCTGACGATCTCCGTCGTGTCGGCCGAGTCGTCGTAGTTCTCCAGTGCGTTGCCGCCGCTGTCGGTGATCTGCGACACCATGTGCGGCGAGACCAGTTTGCCGTCGTTGGCGATGGCGGCGGACACCATGGCCATCTGGAGCGGCGTCGCGGTGACGTCGAACTGGCCGATGCCGGACAGCGCGGTCTGCGCCTCGTCCATGTCCTTGGGGTAGACGCTCTCGTACGCCCGCACCGGCACGTCCTGCGACGCGTCGTTGAAGCCGAACCTCTCGGCCATCGCCCGCACCTTGTCCTGCCCCAGGTCGACGGCCAGGCTGCCGAAGACGTTGTTGCACGAGTACTGCAGAGCGACCCGGATCGAGGCGTCCTCGCAGGGAGCGGACGGGTTCTCGTTCGTCAGCTTGCTGCTGGAGCCCGGCAGCGGGTACGGATCCGGGCTGTCCGTCTTCTCGTCCACCGACGAGTACAGCCCGTCCTCCAGCGCGGCGGCCGCCACGACCAGCTTGAACGTCGAACCCGGCGGCAGCGGCTGGCGCAGCGCCCGGTTCGTCATCGGCTTGTCGGAGTCCTGGGTCAGCTGCTTCCAGGCGTCCGAGTCGCCCGTGGTGATGCGCGACGGGTCGTACGACGGCGTCGAGACGACCGCCAGGATCTTCCCGGTGGCCGGATCGATCGCGACGGCCGCGCCCTTCTTGTCGCCGAGCGCGTCATAGGCGGCCTTCTGCACGTCCGGGTCGATCGTCGTGATCACGTTGCCCGGCTCGGACCGCTTGTCGGTGACCGTGTCCAGCGCGCTCTTGAGCCGGTTGTCCGTGCCGTCGAGCAGGTCCCGGTAGATCCCCTCCAGCTGGGTGGCGCCGAACGCCTGCGAGCTGAAGCCGGTGACGGCGGCGTACAGCGAGCCGTCCGTGTACGTCCGCTTGTAGGCGAGGTCACCGCTCTTCGTGCGCGCGGAGCCGGTGATCGACTCTCCGCCCACGACGATGTTGCCGAGCGGCTCGCTGTACAGAGCGATCGTGTTCCGTCGGTTGTCCTTGTCGTCCGCGAGTGCCTTGCCGTCGTAGAACTGCACCCAGGTCGCCCTGACCAGCAGAGCGAACACCAGCAGCAGCGTGAAGACGGACGCCCGCCTGATCGTCTTGTTCATCCCACTCCCAAGGACGATCAGGTTGGGGGCAAACGTTCCCTTGCGCCCCGTTTTCTCATCGGGCGTTCATGAAGCCCGCCTCGTACGCGGCGATCACCGCCTGGGTGCGGTCCCGGGTGCCGGTCTTCGCCAGCACCGCCGCCACGTGCGACTTCACGGTGGCCGGACCGACCTCCATCCGGCGTGCGATCTCCGCGTTGGTCAGGCCCTGCGCCATCAGCCGCAGCACATCGCTCTCCCGCCCTGTGAGCCGCGCCACCCAGGGCGGTGGCGCGGGGTACGCGCGCGCGTGCTCGGCGGCGAGGGCGCGGACGGCCGAGGGGAACAGCAGCGTGTCGGTGTGCGAGACCAGCCGTACGGCCTGGACGAGCGCGTCGGCGTCCGACCGCTTCAGCAGGAAACCGGCGGCTCCGGCGCGCAGGGCGTCGTACACGTAGGAGTCGTTCTCGAAGGTGGTGACGACGACGATGCGGGGCGGGTCGTCGAGCGTGGCCAGGATCTGCTCGGTGGCGCGGATGCCGTCGGTCTGCGGCATCCGGACGTCCATGAGGACGACGTCGGGCCGCAGCTCCCGCACGACCGACACGGCCTCGGCCCCGGTCGCCGCCTCGCCGACCACCTCCAGGTCCGGCTCGGCGGACAGGATGGCGCGCAGGGCCGTGCGCACCATGCGCTCGTCGTCGGCGAGGACGATCCGGACGGGCGGGCAGGTCGTCATGCGGGGCCCTTCATGGGAAGTCGTACGTGCAGCCGCCACGCCCCCCGCTCGGGGCCGGCCTCGGCCGTCCCGCCCAGCAGCCGGGCCCGGTCGGCGATGCCGCGCAGGCCGTGACCGCCGCCGGGACGGCAGGACGGGGCCCGCTCCAGCGGGTTCTCGACGGTGATCTCCAGATGCCCGTCGGCGATCCCGACGCACAGGGTCACGCTCGTGCCGTCACCGGCGTGCCTGAGGGCGTTGCTCAGCCCCTCCTGCACGATCCGGTACGCCTCGCGGGACAGGACGGGCGGCAGGGTCTCCGGGGCGATGCCGACCGCCGAGGTCACCCGCAGCCCGCACGCGCGCGTGCGCCGCAGCAGACCGGCGAGGTCCCCGCCGAGGGTGGGCGCCGGGGCCGTACCGGGTGCGTCGCCGTCCCGCAGCACGCCGAGCACGGCGTCGAGTTCGCCGACCGTGCGCCGGGTGGTGTCCTCGATCGCGGCGAGCGCCTCGCGGACGAACTCCGGGTCGGTGTCGAGCACCCGGCGGGCCGCGCTCGCCTGCAGGGTGACGGTGCTCAGCGCGTGGCCCACGGAGTCGTGCAGCTCGCGCGCGAGCCGGTTGCGCACGGCGAGGTCCGCGGCGCGCGCCTCGGCCGCCGCGAGCCGGTCCTCCGGCGCAGGCCCGAGCAGTACGGGCGCCCAGCGGGCCAGGAACGCGCCGGAGACCGCGGCGCAGCCGGCCAGCGCCAGCATCGCCGCCACGCCCGCGACCGGCGCGAGCGCCGGCACCCAGGAGTGGTCGAGGGGCCCGGGCAGCTCGACGAGGGTGTCCCCGCCCAGCCACACGAGCAGCGGCAGCGCGGTCAGGAACCCGGCGAACGGCGGCACCGCCAGCGACATCCCGGAGATGATCCCGCCGAACCCCAGATGCAGCGTGAACCAGGCCGCGGCACGCCTCTTCGCCGCCCACGTCCGCGCGGGGTCCAGGGCCAGCCGGTCCGCCCCGACGCCGCACAGCGACCGGACGGCACCCGACTCCAGCGGACGGGTCAGCGGGAACACGGCGGCGGTGACCGCGGCCAGGGGCAACCCGACGGCGAAGGACAGGAGTTGGAGCGGCAGGTCGTTGAAGACGTACCGGGAGTCCATGGCGGGGCCCACGACGAGCTGGCCCACGAAGACGTACGGCATGGCGAGCGCGCCGCCGAGGATCAGATGGATCCAGCGCAGCCGCGCCCGCCGGCCGAACAGCGTACGGAGCAAGTCGTTCACGCCGTACGGCACTTCGACCTCTCCGAGCGCTCCGCGAGGAAGTGGACGCCGAGGCCGGCGACGAGGATGCCGACGATCATCTGGCCAGCGTAGGCGAGGTTCATCAGCTGCGTCGGCCGGTCGGCGATGTCGTCGACGCCGCCCAGCGAGGCCAGCGACAGCCAGCCGCCCCAGCAGGCGACGGCGGCCGAGCCGACCCAGGCCAGGGCGAGCGGCACGAGGACGGGCAGGGCGCGCCCGCAGCGGAAGGCGAGCTGCCAGGCGCCCGCGACGGCGGCGGCGAGGAACACCACGTACATGACCTCCAGGACCCGGAAGTCGGCGGTCGCCTCGTGCGCGCGGCCCTCACTGAGCCCGCCAGTGCCGCCGCAGGCCCACCACAGGTGCACAGTCAGCGGGAACAGCGCGAGGAGCCCGGCGGCGACGGCGGTCACCTGCCGGGCCGGACCGATCACACTGACCGGCAGCTCCCACACCCGCCCGCGCCACAGATGCGCCCACCGGTCCCGGGCGTACAGCGCGAACAGCGCGCCCAGCGCGAGCCCCTGCACGATGAACCCGCTGTACACGACGCCGAACACCCACTCGTCGAGGAAGGGCTCGCCCGCGGGGCCGCGGTGGCCGCCCCCGCCGGACAGGCGCACGACGAGCTGGAGCGGGAACCCGGTCATGATCGGTGCGAGCAGCCCGGTCGCCACCCAGGCCGGGAGGACGAGCAGCCACGCGGGCACCCGCAGCCCCCACGGCCGGGTCAGCACCAGCGCCAGCACGATCACGGCACTGTCCAGCAGCACCGAGACGCCGTTGGCCACAGCCATCGGCACCCGGTGCTCCAGCAGCGAGCTGCCGGCCGGGATCCCGACGTGACTCCCGGCGATCCAGGCGGCCTTGAGCCCGAGATTACGGCACGCACGAGACGATGGCGACGGCCCGCAGGATCCGGCGGGGGCGGCCGGGACCGGGGGCGTCGGCGCCGTCGTGGTCCGGGGCTGGGGCTGGGGCTGGGGCGAGCGTCTGCGTCATGCCCCCACGCTCCCGCGCGGCGGCAGGGGTTCACCTCCTGCGCGACGGTGATCCGTCTCCGCCGCACGGGGGAGGCCCGCTCAGCCCAGCAGCGTGAGGACCAGCTCGTCGATCTCCTCGCCCCGCGCGTTCGCGAACCCCCGCGCCCGGGCGCTCACCTCGAAGCCGCACTTGGTCAGCACCCGCAGCGAGCCCTCGTTGTCCGCCGCCGCCCGTGCGTACAGCGGGCGTTCGGGCACCTGGGCGAGCAGCCCGCGCAGGGCGGCCGTGGCCACCCCGCGGCCCCAGTACGCGCGGTCGACCCAGTAGGTCACCTCCCGCTCGCCGGGCTCCCCGTACACCGCCGCGCTCCCGACCACGTCACCGTCGGCCAGGATCGTGCGCAGCACGTCCGCGGAGGACCGGATCCGGCTCCAGTGCGCGTCGAACGCGTCCCGGTCCGCCGGGTCCTTGGGGGTGAAGGCCGCCATCCGCAGGGCCTCGGGGTCGTTCATCTGGCGGTAGAAGACCGGCAGATCGCTGTCGTGCACCTCGCGCAGTTCCACATCCATGGAGTCAGAGCCTACGAGTGGCCAGTGTCAGCCGGTCCCGTGCGTCGAACAACGCGTCCTTCACCATCTGTTCGTGCGCGGGCGTCAGCCGGGCCACCGGCACCGAGCAGCTGATCGCGTCGCGGGCGGGGGTGCGGTACGGGATCGCCACGCCGAAGCAGCGCAGGCCCAGGGTGTTCTCCTCGCGGTCCACGGCGAAGCCCTGCTCGCGGACCTGGCGCAGCTCCTCGATGAGCTTCTCGCGGTCGGTGATCGTGTTCTCGGTCAGCGCGGGGAGCGTCTCCGGGAGCAGCTTGCGGACCTGCTCGTCCGAGTAGGTGCTCAGCAGCGCCTTGCCGAGGGAGGTCGAGTGCGCGGGCAGCCGGCGGCCGACCCGGGTGAAGGGGCGCAGGTAGTGCTGGGACTGGCGGGTGGCGAGGTAGACGACGTTCGTGCCGTCCAGACGCGCCAGGTGGATGGTCTCCGTGGTGTCGTCCGACAGCCGGTCCAGGGTCGGGCGGGCCGCCGCGACCACCTCGTCGCCGTCGATGTACGACGTGCCGACCAGCAGCGCCCGTACGCCGATGCCGTAGCGGGTGCCGGTCGCGTCCGTCTCCACCCAGCCCAGCTCGACGAGTGTGCGCAGCAGCATGTACAGGCTGGACTTGGGGTATCCGACGGCCTCCTGGACCGCCGCGAGGGAGTGCATGCCGGGGCGCCCGGCGAAGTATTCGAGCAGTTCAACCGTCCGTACCGCGGACTTGACCTGCGCTCCGCCGCCCGTCTCGCCTGCCGACATCGCCCTTGACCCCTTCGTTCGACGAGAACCCAGAGTTATAGTCTCCGACAGCGTATTCATCATCAGAGACAGTGTTCAGTATATCGAACACCTCTGGTGGATGACCCAGTACTGCGGCATGACATGTGGAGGGACCCGCGGTGGCAGCAGCACCAGTCTGGAGTGTCGACCCCCGAACCGGGAAGCAGCGTGAACAGGTTGCGGTGGAGGCCACAGCCCAGGAGGTGGACACCGCCGTCCGCGCCGCGCACGAGGCCCGCGGCTCCCTCGCCGACCGCACGGTCCGCTCGGCGTTCCTGCGCACCGCCGCCGACCGGCTCCAGACGGCCAAGGACCAGCTCGTGGAGGCCGCCGACGCCGAGACCGCGCTCGGCCCGGTCCGCCTCACCGGCGAACTCGCCCGCACCTGCTACCAGCTGCGTGCCTTCGCGGACATCGTCGACGAGGGCGCCTTCCTCGACGTCGTCGTCAACCACCCCGACGACACCGCGACGCCGCCGGTCCCCGACCTGCGCCGCTACAAGGTGTCCCTCGGGGTCGTCGCCGTCTACTCGGCGTCCAACTTCCCCTTCGCCTTCTCCGTCGCCGGCGGCGACACCGCCAGTGCGCTGGCCGCGGGCTGCCCGGTCGTCGTCAAGGCCCACCCCGACCACCCGGCGCTCTCGGAGCTGGTCGCCAAGGTGCTGCGCATCGCCGCCGCCGAGCACGGCATCCCGGCCGGCGTCGTCGGTCTGGTGCACGGCTTCGAGGCCGGCATCGAACTGATCAGGCACCCGCTGGTCGCGGCGGCCGGCTTCACCGGTTCCGTACGAGGGGGCCGCGCCCTCTTCGACGCGGCCGCCGCCCGCCCGGTCCCGATCCCCTTCCACGGCGAACTGGGCTCCCTGAACCCGGTCGTCGTCACCGAGGCGGCCGCCACCGAGCGCGGCGAGGCCATCGGCACCGGACTCGCCGGGTCGATGACGCTGGGCGTCGGGCAGTTCTGCGTGAAGCCGGGCCTGGTCCTGGTGCCGTCCGGCGCCGCGGGCGACGGCCTGCTGAAGTCCCTCACGGACGCCGTCAGCGACACCGACGCCGGGGTCCTGCTCGACCACCGGATGCGGGACAACTTCATCGCCGGGGTCGCCGAGCGCACCGAACTGCCGGACGTGCAGTCGCCGGTGACACCGGGCGCGGGCGGCGAGCACACGGTCAGCGCCGGGTTCCTGACGGTCGCGGCCGACAGGCTCACCAGCGAGGGCGCCTACGACCTGCTCCTGGAGGAGTGCTTCGGCCCCGTCACGGTGGTGGCCCGCTACGACGACGACGCGCAGGCGCAGGCCGTGCTGTCCCGGCTGCCCGGCAACCTCACCGCGACGGTCCACCTGTCGAGCGAGGAGGCGGCCGGCGAGGGACGCGGCGCGGAGATCCTCGCGGAGCTGACGCCGCTGGCCGGGCGCGTGCTCGTCAACGGCTGGCCGACGGGCGTCGCCGTGGCACCGGCCCAGCACCACGGCGGTCCGTACCCGGCGACGACGTCGACGTCCACGTCGGTGGGGGGTACCGCCATCGAGCGGTGGCTGCGGCCGGTGGTCTATCAGGGGGCGCCTGCGGCGCTGCTGCCGGCGGAGCTGCGGGATGAGAATCCGCTGGGGCTGCCTCGGCGGTTCAACGGCACGCTGGAGCGGTAGGCGTTCGCCGGGGCGGCCGTCGTAAGGCTGCGGCTCCGTCGTGGCTGGTCGCGCAGTTCCCCGCGCCCCTTCAGGGCGTTGCCGAACCGTATGTCGGACTGCCCCGCGCCCTTTTCGGGGCGCGGCAGCCGTCGGCGTCGGTTGTCAACCCGCGTTCGACTCCAGGCCCGCGTCCCGGGCCAGGAGGGCTGCCTGCACCCTGTTGTCGCAGTCGAGCTTGGTCAGGATGCGGCTGACGTACGTCTTCACCGTGGCCTCGCTCATGTGCAGGCGGCTGCCCGCGTCCGCGTTGGACAGGCCCTCGCCGAGCAGGGCCAGGACCTCGCGCTCGCGGGCCGTCAGTCCGGCCAGCCGGCGGCGGGCCTCCTCGC
Organism: Streptomyces sp. bgisy027; assembly: GCF_057710365.1. Lineage (NCBI taxonomy): Bacteria > Bacillati > Actinomycetota > Actinomycetes > Kitasatosporales > Streptomycetaceae > Streptomyces > Streptomyces sp. bgisy027. Next base: position 38,543 of record NZ_JBYIVZ010000040.1, on the reverse strand, counting down.
CGCGCGCGGTGGCGGCGGGGGAGGCGAGAGTGTCCACGACGTGCCGGGTGGCGGCGGGGGAGAGATAGGCGTTGCCGGCCGCCGCCGCACGGACCGCGTGGATCAGTTCCTGCGGCGCGGAGTCCTTCAGCAGGAAGCCCGCGCCGCCGTGACCGAGCGCCCGCAGCACGTTGTCGCGCTCACCGAACGTGGTCAGGATCAGCACCCGTACGTCCGGCGCGGCCCGGCCCATCTCGGCGAGCGCGGTCAGCCCGTCCATCACCGGCATCTGGATGTCCAGCAGGGCCACGTCGACCGCGGTGCTCCGGGCGGTCTCCACCGCTTCCCGCCCGTCCGCCGCCTCGGCGACGACGTCGATGTCGTCCGCCGAGGTGAGGATCATCCTGATGCCGGCCCTGATGAGCGGCTCGTCGTCGGCGACGAGGACCCGGATCACGCGGCCTCCTGCGCGGTGTCGGTGCGATGAACGGATGGCAGAGCCCCGTCATCATGCCCGATCCGGTCACGGGGGCGACCACGTGCCGCCGGTCAGAGCTTGTCCTTGAAGCTCTCCTTCGCGACCAGCTTCCCGTCGCGGAAGCAGAACCGGTAGACGATGTCCTCGTCGAGGTCCAGGTAGTGACGGCACTTCGCACCCTCGGGCAGCGGCGGGCCCTGCTTCTCCTGGCCGTCGGTGAGCAGCGAACTGCCCTCGGGCAGTTCGGCCTTCACGTCGGCCTCGGCGTCCCCGATCTTCGCGGACTTGTACACGTCGGCCGATATCGTGCCGCTCTCCATCTCGTCCCACAGTGCCTTCAGCCCCCAGGCCCCGAGGGCGACGACGCCCGCGACCAGGACGACGGCGGTGACGGCGCAGCCGAGGGCGACCTTCTTCTTGCTGCTCATGATGGCGGCGAACTCCCCTTGCGGATCGGAACGGTCGATGACCGCTCCACCGTCGCCCGCCGCACCCTCGAAGGGCTGCCCCCGAAAGTCGTCGCCCGCCGCCACGGAGGTCGCGCCCTCCGGGCCGGGCAGGGTCTCGCCGCCGCCGTAGGGCAGTACCCCGGCGAGCCGGAAACCGCCGTCGGGCGTGGGACCGGTGTGCACCATGCCGCCGACCAGCCGGGCCCGCTCCCGCAGACCCGCCAGCCCCTGGCCGCCGCTCACCGCGGGCGGGGACGCGGGAGCCCCGTCCGGCACCGGCCCGTTGGCCACCTCGACGACCAGGCTGTCCGGTTCGTAGCGCAGCGCCACCGTGATCGGGGCGCCCGGCGCATGCTTGTGCGCGTTGGTCAGCGCCTCCTGGGCGATGCGGTACGCGGCATGGTCGGCGGCCGGCGCGAGAGGCCGTACGTCCCCGGAACGGTGCAGCTCCACGGCCGCGCCCGCCGCCCGCGACGACTCGACGAGGCCGTCGACGGACGCCGCCACCCGGGCCGGCGGGTGCTCGGCGTCGGCCGGGTCCGGCCGCTGCCCGGCCGCCTCACCGAGGTCGTCCCGCAGGATGCCCACCGCCTCGCGCAGCTCCCGCATCGCCGTGCGGGACGCCTCGCGCAGGATGCCCACCCCTTCCCGGTGCCGGTCGCCCAGCTCCGGGTCCACCTCCAGCGCCCCGGCGTGCACCGCGATCAGGGCGAGCTGGTGACCGAGGCTGTCGTGCATGTCCTGGGCGATGCGCTGGCGCTCCAGGAGCCGGGCCTGCCGTGCCACCATCGCCTGCTCACGCACCAGTTGGGCGTTGTGCCGCCGCAGCGCGTCGAGCAGCGCGTGGCGCTGGGCGCGATAGCGGGAGGCGAGGCCCGGCACGATCACCAGCGCCAGGAACGAGCCCGCCGCCAGCGAGCCGGTGACGACCAGCGAGAACCGGACCTCCTCGTCGGGCGCCTCGGCGATGCCGACGACCGCGTACAGCACGAACCCGGCGGCGTACGCGGCCAGCGCGCGCGAGGGGCGCATGATCCGGCTGCCCGCCGACCAGCTCGCGCACACCAGCAGCGGTACCGCGCCCGCCACCACCCCGGACATGGCCGACGCGACGAGCAGCACCGTCGCCGGCAGCGAGCGGCGGGCCAGCGACAGTACGGCGGCCGCCAGGGCCACGACGACGGTCCACGCGCCGAAACCGGGCTGGTCGTCGAAGAGGCCCGCCATCCCGGCGAGCACGAGGGCGAGCACGCTCTCCCCGACGATCCGCTTGCGGGGCCAGGGGGAGGCGGCGAGGAGCCGGGAGCGGAGCGGCCGGTCCGTGCGGGGTGTCTGGCTTACGTCCACGCGCAGACGATAGTCAGCCGCCCGGTGCCGCCCGCAGCCCCCCTTCGGCTCGGTCCCGAACGACGAAAGTCGACACCGTCCCCCCGTCGGGCCCGTCATCTTTGGTCGCTGCGGACGTCGACTTACGGAGACTGCCCCGGGCGCGGGCGCGCGACGAGTATGGATCCCGCCGGACCAGGACGCCGGCGGCCGGCATCACGGGCAAGGGGAGAGGGACAGTGGACAGCGCGCGACCGCAGGCGAACGAGCGATTCACCATCCGGCAGAAGACCACGTTCATGATCAACCGGTACGTCGTGACCGAGACGCTGCCGGACGGCTCCGACGGCAAGGTCGTCGCCTTCGCCGAGCAGAAGCGGATGGCGCTCAAGGAGCAGATGACCTTCTACACCGACGAGTCCAGAGACCGCGTGCTGTTCACCGCGAAGGCCCGCCAGGTCCTCGACGTCGGCGCCGCCTACGACGTGTGCGACGCGACGGGCAACCCCGTCGGCACCTTCCGCAAGAAGTTCGCCGCCTCCCTGCTGCGCTCGACGTGGGAAATGGAGCAGCCGGGCTCCGTCACCGCCGTCGGGACCGAGCGCAACCGGTTCGTGGCCGTGCTGCGCCGGGTCTGGGAGCTGCTGCCGCTCGACTTCGTGCCGTTCGCGTGGCCGTACCACTTCGACTTCGCCTCGGACGGGAAGCCGGTGATGAAGGTCGACAAGAAGACAGGGCTGCGCGACCGCTATCTGCTCGACGTGGACTCGCCCGACCTCGACCTGCGCCTCGCCATCGCGCAGGCCGTCGCCCTGGACGCGCTCCAGTCCCGCTGACCGGGACCCCCTCGGGCGCGCGGTACGGGAGACGGCCTGGAAGAATCCCGCCATGGACCTGGAAATCCCCGAACTCCCCTTCCCACTGCGCACCTACGGCCCCGACGGCCACTGGTCCTACGAGGACGACGGCATCCTCTCCGGATGGGCCGGCCCCCGGCAGGACCGTTTCGTGCCGCCCACCGGCGAGGCCCTGGACGCCGCCTCCGACGCACCCCGGCTGCTGGGCGCCCCCGAGGGCGACTTCCAGCTGATCGCCCGCGTCACCGTCGGCTTCGCCGGCGCCTTCGACGCCGGGGTCCTCTACGTCCACGTCGGCGAGCGGGCCTGGGCCAAGCTGTGCCTGGAGTACTCCCCGGACGTGCCCACCGTCTGCACGGTCGTGACCCGGGGCCACTCCGACGACGCCAACTCCTTCACGGTCGAGGGCAGTTCGGTGTGGCTGCGGGTGAGCCGTACCGGCCGGGCCTTCGCCTTCCACGCCTCCCGTGACGGCGAGCGCTGGACCTTCGTCCGGCTGTTCACGCTCGCCGACGAGAAGGAGACCGGCGCGGCCCTGGTCGGCTTCATGACGCAGTCGCCGCTGGGGGAGGGGTGCGTGGTGACGTACGACCACCTGGAGTTCAGGCCGCACTGGCCGAAGGACCTGCGAGACGGAAGCTGAGGGCCGACCTGCGCGCAGACGTGCTCCACGTCCAGGACGGGCCCTGCGTCACCTCCTCCGGCTACGCGGCCGGCATCGACCTGTGCCTGCACATCGTGCGCACCGACTACGGCGCCGCCGTCGCCGACGAGGTCGCCCGGCGTGCCCTGGTCGCCCCCGTACGGCCCGGCGGCCAGACCCGGTTCACCGAGACCCCGTTGCCGCCCGAGCGCGGCAACGCCTGCTCCGACACCCGCCGGCTCGGAACCGGGACGGCCGGAGCCACGTCCTCCGTTGCATGATCAGTGACCGAGTGACCGCGCACCGGATGATCCGTACCGTTCTGCCCGCCGAGGCGGAGACCGTCGCCGCCCTGCACACCCGTGCGAGGGCGACGTACTACCCGGACGGACTACCCGACGACGGCACCGACTGGTCCGCCGCCTGGCGCCGTGCCATCGAGCGGCCCGACGGGCATGTGCTGTGCCTGGTCGAGGACGGCCGGATGGTCGGCCTCGCGTCCTTCCGGCGGCCCGAGGGCGGCCCCGCCGACACGGTCAAGCTGTTCCAGTTCCACGTCGACCCCGGTCACTGGGGCCGCGGCGTCGGTACGGCCCTGCACGCGGCCTGCGTCGAGGAGTGGCGGGCCGACGGCAGGCGCACGGCCGTGCTCGACGTCCACGTGGACAACCGGCGCGCGCAGAGCTTCTACGCCGGCCGGGGCTGGCAGCCGGACCCGGAGAACCCGCCCGCGGACGGGGACCACCACCTGTACCTGCGTTTCTCCGTGACGGGCGACGCACCCGACCGGGAATGAACCCCGCTGCTTGAACGTTCATCCAGTCTGCGGAGGGTGTCTCCGTATCCGTCCGAGCTGGAGAGAGCCGAAGACATGCGCGTCGAGATCTGGAGCGACATCGCCTGCCCCTGGTGCTACGTGGGCAAGGCCCGCTTCGAGAAGGCGCTCGAAGCCTTCCCGCACCGCGACCAGGTCGAGGTCGTGCACCGCTCCTTCGAGCTGGACCCCGGGCGCGCCAAGGGCGACATCCAGCCCGTCATCACCATGCTCACCAAGAAGTACGGCATGAGCGCCGCGCAGGCGCAGGCCGGTGAGGAGAACCTCGGTGCGCAGGCTGCCGCGGAGGGCCTCGCGTACCGCACCGAGGGCCGCGACCACGGCAACACGTTCGACATGCACCGGATGCTGCACTTCGCCAAGGAGCAGGGCCGCCAGGACGAGCTGATCCAGGGCCTGTACCAGGCGAACTTCGCCGAGGAGCGGTCCGTGTTCTCCGAGGGTGACGAGCGGCTCGTGGAGCTGGCGGTGGCCGCGGGACTCGACGCCGACGACGTCCGCAAGGTCCTCGCCGACCCGGACGCCTACGCCGACGACGTCCGCGCCGACGAGCGCGAGGCCGCCGAGCTCGGCGCGAACGGCGTGCCCTTCTTCGTCCTCGACCGCAAGTACGGCGTCTCCGGCGCCCAGCCCGCCGAGGTCTTCCAGCAGGCCCTGACGCAGGCGTGGGGCGAGCGGTCCCCGCTTCGGCTCATCGACCAGGGTGACGCGGACGCGTGCGGCCCCGACGGGTGCGCGGTGCCGCAGCACTGAAAGCGCAGGTGACGGCGGATCTATAAGGGATCCTTGGCGAAACCACGCAAAAATAGGCAATGGACTGTTAGTTCTCCGGGGCCCACAGTGGAGCCATGGAGACCTTCGAGAGCCTCGTCCGCACCGAGTTCACGCCGAAGAACACCTACCTGAACACGGCCAGCACCGGCCTGCTGCCCGCCCGTACCGTCGCCGCCATGCACACCGCCGTGGAGGCCGCGGCGGCCGGGCGGCCGACCGACATGTTCTCGGACGTCGAGGCGAGCCGCGCGTCCTTCGCACGGCTCGTCTCGGTCCCCGAGCGCCGGGTGGCTGCCGGGGCCTCCGTCGCGGTCTACAGCGGCCTGATCGCCGCCTCCCTCCCGGCGGGCGCCGAAGTCCTCACCGCCGAGGGCGACTTCAGCTCCCTCGTGAACCCCTTCCACGTCCGCCCCGACCTCAAGGTGCGCAGCGTGCCGCTGGAGGGGATCGCCGAGTCCGTGCGGCCCGGCACCGCCCTGGTCGCGGTCAGCGCCGCCCAGTCCGCGGACGGCCGGGTGGCCGACCTGCCCGCGATCCGCCAGGCGGCGCGCGAGCACGGGGCGCGTACGTACATCGACGCGTCCCAGGCGAGCGGATGGCTGGACTTCGACGCGGACGCCTACGACTACTCCGCCTCCGTCGCCTTCAAGTGGCTCGTCTGCCCGCGGGGCGTGGCCTTCCTGGTCGTCCCGGAGGACCTCGGCGGCCTCACCCCGCTGTTCGCCGGCTGGGTCGCGGGGGAGCGCCCCTGGGACGCGTGCTACGGCCCCATCGCCGAACTGGCCCACTCCGCACGGCGGTTCGACGAGAGCCCCGCCCTCTTCTCCTACGCCGGCGCCCGCCGCTCCCTGGAACTGCTGGAGGAACTCGGCGTGGACGCCGTGCGCGCCCACGACCTCGCTCTCGCCGACCGCTTCCGCGCGGGCCTGGCCGCCCTCGGCCACGAGCCCGTCCCCTCGCCCGGCTCGCCGATCGTCTCCGTGCCCGGACTCGGCAGCCGCCAGGAGGCGCTGAGCGCCGCCGGAGTGGAGGTCTCCGACCGCGCGGGCAACCTGCGCGCGGCCTTCCACCTCTACAACACGCCCGCCGATGTCGACCGGCTGCTCGGCGTCCTCTCCGACTGAACCCCTGGCGCCGGCCCCTGCCGGGACGCTAGGAAGGGCACGTGGAGTCCACGGGCGGTACCTCCGCACCGCCGCCTGCCGACGCGGAGGTGCACCGGCGGCTGGTGTACGGCGACGAGTCCGCGCTGGCCGAGGTGTACGTGGCGTACGGCGGGCTGGTGCGCCGGGTCGCCGTGCGCGTGACCCGCTCCCCGGCCGCCGCCGAGGACGTGGCGCAGGAGGTCTTCGCCCATCTGTGGAGCCGGCCCTACACGTTCGACGCGGGCCGTGGCTCGCTGCGCACCTGGCTGTCCGTGCTCGCCCACCGGAGGGCCGTGGACTGGGTGCGCAGCGAGGCCCGGCACCGCAAGGACGCCGGCGCCGACGACTCGGCGCTCCAGGCCATCCCCGACGCCGGGCCCGGCCCCGACGAGACGGTCGTCGACCGCGAGCGCTCCCTGCTGCTGCACACCGCCCTCGCCGAACTACCGCAGCCGCAGCGCGAGGTCGTGCACCTCGCCTACTTCGCCGGCCGCACCTACCGGCAGGCCGCCGTCGAGCTGGGCATACCCGAGGGCACCGCCAAGACCCGGCTGCGCAGCGCCCTGCGCTCCTTGGCGGAAACTTTGGCGGACCCGCCCGACCCCGCGCTCGAAAGGGGCGCATGATGGCGAGAGGGGTACTCGCGGGCAACGGGCACGCAGAGGAGGGACGCGATGACCGACGGGCACGAGGCCGTGCGTGATCTGCTGGCCGCCTGGGCCTTCGGCGCCCTCGACCGGGCCGAGGCGGAGACGGTCTCGGGGCACCTGGCCGGGTGCGAGGGCTGCGCCGCGGAGGCGGCGAGGCTGAAGGAGACGGTACGGCTGCTCGACGGGACGCCGCTCACGGCTCCCACCCGGTCGTCCGACGGGGTGCTCTCCCTCGCGCTGCGCACCCGGACCCCCCTCGCCCGCGTCGCCGCGCACGCCGCCCCCTACGCCGCGGCGGTCGCCGGGCTCAAGGCCCTGCTGCCGGAGCTGGCGGGCCGCTGGACCACGCCGGTCGTGCACGACTGGGACGCGCACGCCACCGTCGCCCACCTCCTGGCCGCCGACGAGCACCTGGCCGGCCGGCTCGGCGTCGACGCGCGCGTGCCGCCCTCGCACATCGAGGAGGGCGCGCACTGGGAGGACGCCTGGATCCGCCGCAGCGCCGACGTCATCGCCCATGAGCACGGCCGTACGCCCGAGGAGACCGTGGCCGACTGGGCCGCGCAGGCCGGGCAGCTGCTCGGCACGCCCGAGGCCCGGGACGTCGAACTCGCCGCGCGGGCCGTGACGTTGATGGGGATGCGGCTGCCCGTCGCCGACCACTTCCTGGTGCGCGGCTTCGAGACGTGGATCCACACCGACGACCTCGGCCGCGCGCTGGGCCTCGCCGTTCCGCTGCCGCCGCCGGAGCACCTGGAGCGGCTGGTCCGCCTGGCCGTCCGCGTCCTCGGACTGGCCCTGGGACCGACCGCGCCCCCGGTGCTGTTCTCGGTCACCGGGGGCGAGGAGTGGGTGCTGGGTTCCGCGGACGAGCCCGTACAGGCCGAACTCAGTCTCGATCCGTACGACTTCTGCCTGCTGGTCGGCGGACGGTACGCCCCGGAGGCGGTGCCCCGGGGAACCACGGGCGACGCGGCCGCCGTACGGAAGGTACTGGAGCGGGCCGCGTCGCTGGCGTGGCTGTGAAACGCACCTGCGCGGTGCTCACTTCACGGGCGTGAAGTCCCGTGCACCGATGAACTCCGGGCGCCGGATCGGAGCCGCGAAGGGCTCCACCGCCGCGTTGTCCACGCTGTTGAACACGATGAACACGTTGCTGCGCGGGAACGGCGTGATGTTGTCGCCGGAGCCGTGCATGCAGTTGCAGTCGAACCAGGTCGCCGAACCGGCCTTGCCCGTGAAAAGCTTGATGCCGTACTCGGACGCCATCTCGGTCAGCGCCTCGTCCGACGGCGTGCCCGCGTCCTGCATCTGGAGGGACTTCTTGTAGTTGTCCCTCGGAGTGGCCCCCGCACACCCGAGGAAGGTCCGGTGCGAGCCGGGCATGATCATCAGCCCGCCGTTGGTGTCGTGGTTCTCGGTCAGCGCGATCGAGACGGACACCGTCCGCATGTTCGGCAGACCGTCCTCGGCGTGCCAGGTCTCGAAGTCCGAGTGCCAGTAGAAGCCACTGGCCCCGAAGCCCGGCTTGACGTTGATCCGCGACTGGTGGACGTACACGTCCGAGCCGAGGATCTGCCGTGCCCGGCCGACGACGCGCTCGTCGCGCACCAGGGCGGCGAACACCTCGCTGAGCTTGTGCACCTCGAAGACGGAGCGGATCTCCTTGGACTTCGGCTCGATGATCGACCGCTCGTCCGCGCGGATCGCCGGGTCGGCGATCAGCCGCTCCAGCTCGCGGTGGTACACGTCCACCTCGTCCGCGCCGATCAGCTGGTCGATGGCGAGGAAGCCGTCACGCTCGAACGACTGGAGGTCGCCGGCCGCGATCGGGCCCGGCGTGTCGGGAGCGCCCCACACGACGGGGTCCTGGCGCGGCGTCGACACCTCGGTGGCGCCGCGGCTGGGGTAGAGATCGGTGACGTTTCCGGTCATGGCGGTGGTCATGGGGTTCTCACACCTCCTCGGGCTCGGTGAGCAGCGGGTACACCCCGTTCTCGTCGTGGTCCTCGCGGCCGGTCACGGGCGGGTTGAAGACACAGATGCAGCGGAAGTCCTCCTTCACCCGCAGTGTGTGCCTCTCGTGGCCGTCCAGGAGGTACATGGTCCCGGGCGTGATCACATGCGTCAGCCCGGTCTCGTGGTCGGTCAGTTCGGCCTCGCCCTCGACGCAGACGACGGCCTCGATGTGGTTCGCGTACCACATCGACGTCTCCGTACCCGCGTACAGGATCGTCTCGTGCAGCGAGAAGCCGACCTTCTCCTTCGCGAGGACGATGCGCTTGCTCTCCCAGGTGCCGGACGCCGATTTCACATGGCGGTCGGTGCCTTCGATGTCCTTGAACGAACGGACGATCACAGTGCTGCGATGCCTCCTAGGTGGGGTGTACTCGGTGCGCCCGGCCGGAGGGACGGCCCATCGGGCGGGCCGTCCGTCGGCCGGGGGTCTTTCGGCGCCGGTCAGGCGGTCTCGGTGACGGCGCGGGCCAGGATGCGGAGCCCCTCGTCGAGCTCGTCCGGGGTGATGGTGAGCGCGGGCAGCAGCTTGAGGACCTCGCTCTCGGGGCCGGACGTCTCCACGAGCAGTCCGAGCTCGAAGGCGCGGCGCGCGACCTGGCCGGCCCGCTCCTTGTCGTGGAACTCCATGCCCCACACCAGCCCGCGGCCCCGGTACTCCTTCACGGCGGGGAGGTTCTCCTCGCAGATGGCGATCAGGCCCTGCTCGATCTGCTCACCGCGGGCCCGGGTCTGCTTCTCCATCGCGCTGCCGTCGGCCCAGTAGGACTCCAGGGCGGCGGTGGCCGTGACGAAGGCGGGGTTGTTGCCGCGGAAGGTGCCGTTGTGCTCACCCGGCTCCCAGATGTCCAGCTCGGGCTTGAACAGGCACAGCGACATGGGCAGGCCGTAGCCGCTGATGGACTTGGACACGGTGACGATGTCCGGGGTGATGCCGGCCTCCTCGAAGGAGAAGAAGGCCCCGGTACGACCACACCCCATCTGGATGTCGTCCACGATGAGCAGCATGTCCTGCCGCTCGCACAGCTCGGCGAGCGCCCGCAGCCACTCCGGACGGGCGACATTGATGCCGCCCTCGCCCTGCACGGTCTCCACGATCACGGCGGCGGGCTTGTTGAGGCCGGAGCCCTGGTCCTCCAGGAGCCGCTCGAACCACAGGAAGTCCTCGACCGCGCCGTTGAAGTAGTTGTCGAACGGCATGGGGGTGCCGTGCACCAGCGGGATGCCGGCGCCGGCCCGCTTGAAGGCGTTGCCGGTGACGGCCAGCGAGCCCAGGGACATGCCGTGGAAGGCGTTGGTGAAGGACACGATGGCCTCGCGGCCCTTCACCTTGCGCGCCAGTTTCAGCGCGGACTCCACGGCGTTGGTGCCGGTCGGGCCCGGGAACATGACCTTGTACGGCAGGTCCCGCGGACGCAGCACCAGGTCCTGGAAGGTCTGCAGGAAGACCCGCTTGGCGCTGGTGGACATGTCGAGCCCGTGCGTGACGCCGTCACGCTCCAGGTAGTCGATCAGCGCCCGTTTCAGGACGGGGTTGTTGTGCCCGTAGTTCAGCGAACCCGCGCCGGCGAAGAAGTCCAGGTACTCGTGGCCGTCCTCGTCGTACATACGGCTGCCCCGCGCGCGGTCGAAGACTGTGGGCCAGCCGCGGCAGTAACTGCGCACCTCGGACTCGAGGGTCTCGAAGACGCTGAGGTCGGGCTGGGTGATGGTCACGACGAATCGCTCCTCGTTGCGTGGGGTGTCAGAGAGAAAGGGGGCCGATGCGGTACAGGACTTCGGGGTCGTGCGGTCCGTCCGGGAACAGGCCGGTGGGGAAGAGCACCTCCCGCTCCAGGGCGGCGCCGTGCCGCTCGGCGAAGGAGTCGAACAGCCGATCGGATGCGGTGTTGCCGGGGGTGATGGTGGTCTCGACGCTCGTGACGCCGTACTCGCGGCCGACCCGCGCGACGAGTCCGTCGAGCAGTGCGGCGGCGATGCCGCGGCCGCGGTACGCGTCGTCCACGGCCACCTGCCAGACGAGGAGGGTGTGCGGGCGGTCCGGGCGGACGTACCCGGTGACGAAGCCGACCGGCTCCCCGCGCTCGTCGCGCGCGACGGCCGACGTGCCGGCGAAGTCGCGGCACCACAGCAGATAGCTGTACGACGAGTTGAGGTCGAGGGCTTTGGAGTCTCTGGCAATACGCCACAGCGCGGCCCCGTCGGCCACCGCCGGACGGTCGATTTGCAGGTCTGCTTGTGCGGCAGTCATGCGAATTGAATTTACCGAGTGAAATTCGAAATTGCATGGCCGGATGGGGTTACGTGTGACGCGGTGATGTGTTATCACGCGGGCGTGAGGGAGGCGCCCCAGAGGGGGCGAGATGCCCTTTTCGCCCCCTTAATACCGCACAAAACGGTCGCGATGTGGAACGCGTCACAGAAGTGTAACTCTCTCGGTACCTGACCGAATTAGTCCGGTCGACGCTCGTGAAATCTCTGCGTTTAGGTTCGGAGAAAGCGGGCAGAAGAGTATGGGGAGCTGCCCTGGAAAAGAATTCCAGAATTACCCTGAATTCAAGCTCCGGTAACCCCGTCGATGTGCTCCCGCAGAATGTCGGCATGACCGTTGTGCCGCGCGTACTCCTCGATCAAGTGCAGGAACACCCATCGCAGGCTGACCTCCGCCCCGGCCATCGGTCCCTCCCCGATCCGCCCCGCACTCTCCAGCGCCCGCCCGGCACACACCTCGCGCCCTCGGGCGATCTCCCGCCGCCAGGTGTCCAGCGCCTCACGGATCCCGCGCCCGGGTTCGAGCCCGTACCCGCTCACTTCTCCTCGCCGTGCACCGGCGGCAGCTCGAGCCCACCCGCCACTCGCTGGAACCAGTTGCGCTCACACTCCGCGAGATGCTGCACCAGTCCGAGCAACGAGAGCTCCGAGGGCCCGGCGGGTGTACTGCGCACCTGCGCGTCCTCCAGTCCCGCGCACTTGAGTTCCAGCGTGGCGCGATGGAAGTCGAGCCAGCTCTCCAGCATGGGCCGCTCGTCGCCGGTCATGAGGGGGACGAGCCGGCCGTCGGGGAGGGTCTGGGGGGTGTCGGCGGTCATAGGGAGAGCCTGGCACGGGGCACCGGGGCGTGGCACGGCGCCCCGGCACCCCGCACCGGGCGCCCGATATCGCCCACCGCTCCCGACTTCTTAGGTCCGGCGGCCACGGAGCCATCGGATTGGTTTGAGGACCCCAAACGTTTCCTTATAATCGGAACTCAATGTTCCCTCACAGGAGGCCCCCCGTGAAGACGACCCTCGGGCGCCGGACCCGCATTCTGGCCGCCACCACCGCGACGGCCGGGCTGGTGCTCGTGGCCGGCTGCTCCTCCAGCGACGACGGCGGCAGCGGCTCGAAGACCGCGGCCGGCGGTGTCGAGCTCGTCAAGGCGGGCCGGCTCACCACCTGCACCCACCTGCCCTACCCGCCCTTCCAGTCGGAGATCGACGGCAAGGTGCAGGGCTTCGACGTCGCCCTGATCGACCTGGTCGCGGGGAACCTGGGCGTGCAGCAGGAGATCCTCGACACGCCCTTCGAGAACTTCAAGACGGGCGCCTTCCTGAACTCCGGCGAGTGCGACCTCGCCGCCGCCGGCATGACCATCACCGACGAGCGCAAGAAGAACGTCGACTTCTCCGACCCGTACTTCGAGGCCACCCAGGCCGTCCTGGTCGACAGGAAGAGCGGCATCTCCTCCTTCGCCGACCTCAAGGGCAAGAAGGTCGGCGCCCAGGCGCAGACCACCGGCGAGGACTACGCCAAGAGCAAGGGCCTGGACCCGGTCTCCTTCGAGTCCTCCGACGCCGTCCTCAACGGCCTGCGCACCGGCCAGGTCGAGGCCGTCGTCATCGACTACCCGGTCGTCCAGGGCTGGCTGAAGGACAAGGCCAACGCCGCCGCCTTCGAGGTCGCCGAGCAGGTCAACACCGGTGAGCAGTACGGCGTCACGGTGAAGAAGGGCAACGACAAGCTTCGCGAGGCCGTCAACAAGGCGATCAAGGACGCGAAGGCCGACGGCACGTACAAGAAGCTGTACGAGCAGTGGATCGGCCCGTACGACGAGTCCGCCGCCTCTCCGTCGCCCGCCGCCTGAGCCCGATGAGCGGCGCAGAGGTACCACTCCGGCCGAAGAAGCAGGGCCTGACCCGGCGCCAGAAGCGGAGCCTGTCGCGCGGCGTCCAGTACGTCGTCTTCGTCGCGGCCGTGATCGCCTTCGCGGTCGCGGCCGACTGGGGCCGGCTGAAGAACCAGTTCGCGCAAGGGTCGATCGCCCGGGAGATGTTCCCGGACGTCATCACCCTCGCGCTGAAGAACACCGTGCTGTACACCGTGTCGGGCTTCGTCGTCGGACTGGTCCTCGGCATGGTGATCGCGCTGATGCGGCTGTCGTCCGTGGGCCCCTACCGCTGGGTCGCCGGCATCTACATCGAGATCTTCCGCGGCCTGCCCGCCCTGCTGATCTTCATCTTCATCGGCGTGGCCGTACCCCTGGCCTTCCCCGGCACGGAGATCCCGGGCGGCACCTACGGCAAGGTCGCGCTCGCGCTCGGCCTGGTCGCCGCCGCGTACATGGCGGAGACGATCCGCGCGGGCATCCAGGCGGTGCCCAAGGGGCAGATGGAGGCGGCGCGTTCGCTCGGCTTCTCGCCGGCCCGCGCCATGATCTCGATCATCATCCCGCAGGCGTTCCGGATCATCCTGCCGCCGCTCACCAACGAACTCGTCCTGCTGTTCAAGGACTCCTCGCTGGTGCTGTTCCTCGGTGTGACGCTTCAGGAGCGCGAGCTGTCCAAGTTCGGGCGCGACCTGGCCAGCCAGACCGCCAACTCCACGCCGATCCTGGTCGCGGGCCTGTGCTACCTGCTGGTCACGATCCCGCTCGGCTTCGTCGTACGCCGTATGGAGGCCAAGGCCCAGGAGGCAGTGAAATGAGCGAGAGCCTTCGCGAGCCGGCCGCGGAGATCGAGGTCCGCGGCCTGCACAAGTCCTTCGGCGACAACGAGGTGCTGCGCGGCATCGACCTGGAGATCGCGCAGGGCGAGGTCGTGTGCGTCATCGGCCCGTCCGGCTCGGGCAAGTCGACGCTGCTGCGGTGCGTCAACCTGCTGGAGGAGCCCACCAAGGGCCAGGTCTTCGTCGGCGGCACCGAGCTCACCGATCCGGACGTCGACATCGACGCCGTACGCCGCGGCATCGGCATGGTCTTCCAGCAGTTCAACCTGTTCCCGCATCTCACGGTGACCGAGAACCTCACCCTGCCGCAGCGCCGGGTCCTCGGGCGTGACAAGGCGGCCGCCGCGAAGGTCGCCGCCGAGAACCTGGAGCGGGTCGGCCTGTCGGAGAAGGCGACCGCGTACCCGGCGTCCCTCTCCGGCGGCCAGCAGCAGCGCGTCGCCATCGCCCGCGCCCTCGCCATGGGCCCGCAGGTGATGCTCTTCGACGAGCCGACGTCCGCGCTCGACCCCGAGCTGGTGGGGGACGTCCTGGCGGTCATGCGCATGCTCGCCGACGAGGGCATGACCATGATGGTCGTCACGCACGAGATGACCTTCGCGCGCGAGGTCGCCGACCGGGTCGTCTTCATGGACGGCGGAGTGGTCGTCGAGGACGGCACCCCGGACCGGGTCATCGGCAACCCGGCCCACGAGCGGACCCGCCACTTCCTGTCCCGGCTGCTGGACCCGGCGATGGCCGAGGTCGAGGACGAGGAGAGCGCCCCGTAAGGGGCGCGGGGAACTGCGCGACCAGCCTCAAGGAACCCGCAGCCGACGAACTATCGTGCGTGGCATGAGCAATCGTGCGGTGCTGCATGTAAAAGGCCGGGTTCTCGTCGGCCCGGAAGACGTCCGGGACGAACTGTGGGTCGTCGACGGCCGGATCTCCTACGACCGTCCCGTCGGCGCCCACGACGTCCGTACCGTTCAGGGCTGGGTCCTGCCCGGTCTCGTCGACGCGCACTGCCATGTCGGCCTCGGCGCGCACGGCCCGGTCGACGACGACGTCGCCGAGAAGCAGGCCCTCACCGACCGTGAGGCGGGCACCCTGCTGATCCGCGACGCCGGCTCGCCCTCCGACACCCGCTGGGTCGACGACCGTGACGACCTGCCGAAGATCATCAGGGCCGGCCGGCACATCGCCCGCACCCGCCGCTACATCCGCGGCTACGCCCACGAGATCGAGCCGGAGGACCTGGTCGCCTACGTCGCCCAGGAGGCCCGGCGCGGCGACGGCTGGGTCAAGCTGGTCGGCGACTGGATCGACCGCGACCTCGGGGACCTCGCGCCCACCTGGCCCCGCGAGGCCGTCGAGGCGGGCATCGCGGAGGCGCACCGGCTGGGCGCCCGGGTCACCGCGCACTGCTTCGCCGAGAGTTCGCTGAGGGACCTGGTCGAGGCCGGCATCGACTGCGTCGAGCACGCCACGGGCCTGACGGACGACCTGATCCCGCTGTTCGCCGAGCGCGGGGTGGCCATCGTCCCCACCCTCGTCAACATCGCGACCTTCCCGAACCTGGCCGACGGCGGCCAGTCCAAGTACCCGCGCTGGTCGGACCACATGCGCCGGCTGTACGAGCGCCGCTACGACACGGTCCGTGCCGCCTACGACGCCGGGATCCCCGTCTTCGTCGGCACCGACGCCGGCGGCACCCTGCCGCACGGGCTCGTGGCGGCCGAGGTGGCGGAGCTGGTCACCGCCGGCATCCCCGCCGTGGAGGCCCTCGCGGCGACGACCTGGGGGGCTCGGGCCTGGCTCGGCCGGCCGGGCCTGGAGGAGGGCGCGGCAGCGGACCTCGTGGTGTACGAGAGCGACCCCCGCGCGGACGTCCGCGTCCTCGCGGCACCCCGGCGGATCGTCCTCGACGGGCGGGTCGTCGGCTAGCCGCCCGTTCACTCAGCGTGACAGGCGTCGGACCAGGCTGTTGCGCAGCCTCCCTGGCGTGCGCCGATGCCGCCACACGCGCGCTCGCACAGGAGGGGGTACAGCGGTGACTTGAAGGAACATCCGTGCCCGGGGATTCGAAAAGGTTCACGGGAAAGTCACGTTGGAGTGAAGTAGCGCCGGAATGCTGACTGTTCACTCTCAGTGCGCAATTCTTGCCGGGTCCCGAGCAAGTCTCCTCTGGGGGTCCCCACCTTGAACGGCAAGAACTTCCGCCTGCCCGCACGCCGTCTCGCCACCGTCGCGACGGCCACCGCCCTGACCGCCGCCCCGGTCGTCATGGGCGTCGCGGGCCCCGCACACGCGACCGGCGACGAGGGTCGCGCGAGCGCCGTCGTGCTCCGTACCGGGCTCGACGTCTCCCTGCTCAACAAGACCGTGAACGTCCCGCTCGCGGTCTCCCTGAACGAGGTCCAGGCGCCGCAGAGCGCCGAGAAGGCCACCCTGACGGCCGAGTTGAACGGCGTCGACGGCGGCCGGCCCTTCAGCGTCCTGAACGCCGAGGTCGCCCGGTCCAAGGCGACCGTCGAGGACGGCAGGGCCGAGGGGTACACCAACCTCGCCCACGCCAAGGTCCACGTCCCCGGCCTGCCGCTGCTGTCGCTCATCGAGGTCGGCCAGGTCACCTCCAGGGCGACCTGCGAGGCCGGCAAGGCGCCGACCGCCTCCTCCAACCTGCTCGGCGACGTCACCGTGCTGGGCAAGAAGGTCACGCTGACCGCCGGCGGCACCACGAACGTCGAGGTGCCCGGCGTCGGCGAGGTGCGGCTCGACTACTCCAAGACCGAGAAGACCTCGCGCACCGCCGCCGCCACCGCGCTCGAACTCAAGGTCTCCGTCAATCCGCTGAAGCTGAACGTCGCCGAGGTCGAGGGCACCCTGACGCTGGCGAAGGCGACCTGCGAGACCCCGGCCGCGCCCGAGCAGCAGGCCGAGCCGAGCACCGAACCGGCCGGCGACGTGAAGCCCCAGGGCGGGCCCGCCGACGAGGGGCTCGCCGAGACCGGCGGCAACTCCATGACGCCGTACATCGCGGGCGGCGCGGTGGCCCTGCTCCTCGTGGGCGGCGGCGCGGTGGCCGTGGCCCGACGCGGCCGCAACTGACCGCGAGGCGCACGGAAGCGGACGGCGCGCCGGCTCAGCGCGCCGTCGACTTCAGCGCCCGCTCCAGTGCCCGCAGGAACCCGCTGACGGTCGCGCGGTCCCGCACCGCGAGGCGCAGCCACTCCTCGCCGAGGCCGGGGAAGGTGTCCCCGCGCCGGACCGCGTACCCGAGGTCGCGCAGGTGCCGGCGCACCGCGGCCGCCCCCGGCAGCCGTACGAGCACGAAGGGGCCCTCGGCCGGTTCCACCACCCGCAGCCCCGCCGCCGCGAAGTCGGCCAGTCCCGCGACGAGATGGGCCCGGTCGGCGGCGATGCGGTGGGCCGCGT
Organism: Streptomyces sp. bgisy027; assembly: GCF_057710365.1. NCBI lineage: Bacteria > Bacillati > Actinomycetota > Actinomycetes > Kitasatosporales > Streptomycetaceae > Streptomyces > Streptomyces sp. bgisy027. The sequence goes on along the minus strand of NZ_JBYIVZ010000040.1, from coordinate 20,991 downwards.
GGGCCGCCTCCGCCAGCGCCTGCGACGACACACAGGCCGCGGCGGCGGCCAGCGCCGGCGTGGAGACCGGCCACAGTGGCTGGGCGCTCTCCAGCTCGGCGACGGTCTCCGGGGCGGCCAGGACGTAGCCGATCCGCAGCCCGGCCAGCCCCCAGGTCTTGGTCAGGCTGCGCAGCACCACCAGACCCGGCACGTCCGTCCGCCCGGCGAGCGCCTCCCGCTCGCCCGGCACCGCGTCCATGAACGCCTCGTCCACCACCAGCGTCCGCCCGGGCCGCGCCAGTTCGGCGATCGACCCGGCCGGGTGCAGGACCGACGTCGGGTTGGTCGGGTTGCCGATCACCACCAGGTCGGCGTCCTCGGGGACGGCCCGCGGATCGAGCCGGAAGCCGTCCTCCTCCCGCAGCAGCACCCGGTCGACGGTGTGCCCGGCGTCCCGCAGCGCCGCCTCCGGCTCCGTGAACTGCGGGTGCACGACCACCGGCCGGCGCACCTTCAGGGCGCGGGCCAGCAGCACGAACGCCTCCGCCGCCCCCGCCGTCAGCAGCACCCGCTCCGTCGGCAGCCCGTGCCGCGCCGCGACCGCCGCCCGCGCGGCCCGCCCGTCCGGGTAGGCCGCGAGCGAGCCCAGCGACCCGGCGATGCGCTCGCGCAGCCACCCGGGCGGCGTGTCCGCGCGGACGTTCACGGCCAGGTCGACCAGCGCCGAGCCGTCGTCACGGACCTCCGCGTCGCCGTGATGGCGCAGGTCGTGCGCCTCAGTGGGCATGCGAGTGGGCGCCGTGGTGGTGATGACCGTGCCCGTGGTGGTGGTCGTCGTCGTCCGGGTGGAAGTGCGGCTGCTGCGGCATGCCGACCTTGTCCTCGAAGCCGGGCAGCGCGATGCGGTACACGCACGAGTCGCAGTTCATCCGCAGGTCGCCCTTCACGGCCTCCTCGTAGCGCTCCATCACCAGGTCCAGCAGCTCCGGCTCGGGACCGATGACGTCCGCCGAGCGCACGTCGATCTCCGGGTGGGCGGCAGCCCAGCCCTCCGTCTGGTGGCGCACCCGGTCCGGCAGGATCCCGGTGAACAGGAAGTAGGGCAGCACGACGATCTTCCGTGCCCCCAGCTTCACGCACCGGTCGAGCCCGCTGGGCACGTCCGGCGCCGCCAGCGACACGAACGCCGTCTCCACGCCCGCGTAACCGCGCCCCTCCCACAGCAGCCGCGCCGCCTTGTGCACCTCGGCGTTGGCGTCCGGGTCGGTCGAGCCGCGCCCCACCAGCAGCACCGTGACCTCGGCCCGGTCGCCGGGCGTGCGGCTGCCCTCGGCGCCGAGGGCCTCGTCCAGCCGCCGCTCCAGCACGGACAGCAGCGACGGGTGCGGGCCCAGCGGGCGGCCGTAGGTGTAGGAGATCCCGGGGTGGCGCTCCTTCTCGCGGGCGAGTGCGGCCGGGATGTCGCCCTTGGCGTGCCCGGCGGACACCAGCATCAGCGGCACCGCGGCGAACCGCCGGACGCCGCGCTCGACCAGTTCGGTGACGGCCTCGCCCAGCGGCGGCGGGGACAGCTCGATGAAGCCGCCCGCGACGGGCAGTTCGGGGTGGCGGCGCCCCAGCTCCCGGACGAAGTCGCGGAACGCCTCGGCTCCGGCTTCGTCCCGGGTGCCATGACCGGCGATGAGCAGGGCGGGCGGCGGGGTGGTCACGATTTCTCCTCGGAGTGCGAAACGGGGTGGTACAGCAGGGCGTTGAGCGCGGCGGAGGCCACGGCCGAGCCGCCCTTCTCGGACACGTTGCTCACGGCGGGCAGCCCGCTCTCGCGCAACGCGGCCTTGGACTCGACCGCGCCGACGAAGCCGACGGGCAGGCCGATGACGAGCGCGGGGGAGACGTCCAGGGTCAGCAGCTCCTCCAGGGCGGTCGGCGCGTTGCCGATCACCCACAGCGCACCCGGACCGACCTGCTCGTGGGCGAGCCGGATCGCGTGCGCGGAACGCGTCAGCCCCGGACCGGCCACGGCGTCCCCGAGCCGGCAGACGGTCTCGCGGCGGGTGATCCCGGCGGCCACCATCTCCACGTCGGTGACCACGGGAGCCCCGGCATGCAGCGCCGCGTGCGCCTTCGCCAGCTCCCCCTCGTCCATGACGAGATCGGACGCGTAGTCGAGGTCGGCGGCCGAGTGGACGACCCGCTCCACCACCGCCCGGGTCAGCGGCGGGAGGTGCGAGGTGTCCAGCCGGGCACGCATGCGCCGGTAGGACTCCACCTCTATCGGATGGACGACTCGGTTCACCTCGGGCCCTCCTGCGATGCCTGCCAGCGGTAGCCGCGCGGCGTCACCATGCGCCCGGCGACGTCCCGGGTCGCCGTGTTGCCGACGGTCACGACCGTCATCATGTCGACCGTCGCCGGGTCCAGGGAGCCCAGTGTCGTGAGCCGACTGGACTCGTCCGGCCGCGACGCGTTCCGTACGACCCCGACCGGCGTCGTGGGCGTCCGGTGCTCGGCGAGGATCGCCAGTGCCTTGGGCAGCTGCCAGTCGCGCCCCCGGGAACGGGGGTTGTAGAAGGTGACCACGATGTCCGCCTCGGCCGCCGCCCGCACCCGCCGCTCGATGACCTCCCACGGAGTGTGCAGGTCGGACAGGCTGATCGACACGTGGTCGTGGCCGAGCGGGGCGCCGAGGATCGCGGCGGCGGCGAGCGCGGCCGTCACCCCCGGTACGCCGATCACGTCGATGTCGTCGGACGCCTCCGCGAGCGCGGGGGAGGCCATGGCGTACACGCCGGCGTCCCCGCTGCCGATCAGCGTGACGGCCTGCCCCTTGCGGGCCTCCTCGACGGCCGTGCGCGCCCGCTCCTCCTCGGCGCCGAGCCCGGACTGAAGGATCCGGGTGCCGGGCCGCAGCAGGTCGCGGATCTGGTCGACGTACTGGTCCAGCCCGACCAGCACCGACGCCCGCCGCAGCTCCGCCCTGGCACGCGGCGTCAGCAGGTCACGGGCGCCTGGCCCGAGACCGACGACCGAGAGCCGCCCGCGCCCAGGACGCCGTACGACGGCACAGGTCGCCATCGCCGGGCGCCCGTCGGCACGCGCGGACTTCCGCTTCGGTACGAGGAGTTCACCGCCGCCGACGAGCGCGGCGGCCTCGGCGACCGAGGGGGTGCCCACGGCGGCCAGCGGCGCGTCGGAGGGGTTGGGGACCTCCACCACGGCCAGCTCGTCCGCGGAGTGGGTGACGAGCGGGACACCGAGGCGCTCGGCGGCCTCGACGATGCCGGGCTCGTCGGCCTTGGCGTCGACGGTGGCGAGCCGGGCGAGGGAGACGGGGGACAGACCGGCGTCCCGCAGCGCGCTCTCGACCAGCCCGAGCACCTCGTCGGCCGGCGCGCCCCTGGACGCCCCGACGCCGACGACGAGCGACGGCGGACGCAGCACGACCTCCCGCTCGCCGGGCTCCACCAGCCGGTCCGTCACCCGGATCGTGTACGCCCCCTCGGCGCCGGCCCGCAGCGGCGGCAGCGGCCAGGCCACCTCGGCCCGCAGCGCCACCGGCTCCCCGTCGAGCAGCGCTCGCGAGACCCCGGCGACATCGCCCTCGACGGGCAGCCCGAGCGTGTCCAGACCGGGCACCCCCACGGCATCGGTCGCCGTCGTCACCACCGGCTCGGCGCCCAGCAACTCACCCACCTCACGGGCGAGTTCGTTGGCGCCGCCGCCGTGCCCGCCGACCAGCGACACGGCGAACCGCCCGCCCTCGTCGACGCACACCACACCCGGGTCGGACGCCTTGTCACCCAGCAGCGGGGCGATCAGCCGGACGACCGCGCCGGTCGCCAGGAAACACACGAGCTGCTCGCACTCCGCGAACGCCCGCCGCACGGCGTCCCCGACGGGCCCGTCGTACACGCGCACCCGGTCCGGCCACGCCGCGGCCAGCCGGTCCCGCGCCGCCGCCCCCGCCGCGGTGGCGGAAATGAGGCCGATCACCGATCAACTCCCTCACGGTCCAGGGGCTTTCTGACACCCCACAACAGGAACACCGGATTCGTCGACGCGAGCCGCGTCACATCCCCCGGCAGCGGCGCGAGCCGCGAGGAGTGCAGCAGCACCCCGTCGCAGTCGAACCCGGCGCAGCTCAGCGCCTCGCGGGCGGCCGGCACCCGGTCCAGCGCCGCCATCGCGACGACCACCGCACGCCGGGCGCGCCGCGCGCACGCGGTGACGATGGCCGGCAGCTCGCGCCCCCCGCCGCCGATGAACACGGCGTCCGGGGCCTCCAGGTCGGACAGGACGGTGGGCGCCGCGCCGTGCACGACATGGACGTCGACGCCGTGCGCGTCGGCGTTGGCGCGGATCCGCTCGATCCCGTCCCGGGTCTTCTCGACCGCGGTGACGGCGGCACCCAGCCGCGCGCACTCCACGGCCACCGACCCCGAGCCCGCGCCGACGTCCCACACCAGGTCGCCGAGGTGCGGGCCGAGGCGGGCCAGGGCGAGCGCCCGTACCTCGAACTTGGTGATCATCGAGTCGCGGTGGGCGAACTCGCCCTCGTCCAGCGCCCACTCGGTCGGCCCGGCACCCGCCCCGGCGACCGTGCGCGGCCCGCCGAGCGCCCGCGCCGGGTCCAGACACAGCACCACGTTCACGGACGTGCCCCAGTCACGCGCGGCGGCCTCGGCGGGCGTCACCCGCTCCACGCGCTCGTCCCCGGTACCCAGCGCGGAGGCGACGACGAGCACCCGCGCGTCGGCCTTGCGGGCGAGCGCCGCGCCCAGTTCCGCGGGCCCGGAACCCGGGCCGGTCAGCACGGCCACCTTCGGACGGGCCCGGCACACGTTCACGGCCGTACGCAGCTCCCGCCCGTGCGCGCTGACGACGACCGCGTCGTCCCAGGGCAGCCCGATCCGGGCGAACGCGGCGGCGACGGACGACACCCCCGGCCGCACCCGCAGCCGCTCCGACCCGAACCGCTCCGCCAGTACCCGCACGATCCCGAAGAACCCGGGGTCGCCCGAGGCCAGCACGACCACGAGCCGGTCCTTCTCCACGTACTCCGCGATGGTGTCGAGAGCCGGAGCCAGCGCCCCGAGCACGACCCGCTCCACGTCGTCGCCCGGGGCGGCGGCGTCCAGGTGCCGCCGCCCCCCGACGACGAGTTCGGCCCCGGCGAGGACGTCCTCGGGCAGCGGCTCGCCCGTCCCCGTGCCGACGACGGTGATCACGTGCCGGCTCCCCGCTCCCGCAGGGCCTTGCGGGCCTGCGGGTCGGCCTTGCGGTACCCGTGGAAGTGACCGGGGTGGTACAGGTGCGAGCGCGTGCCGTGGGCGTCGAGCGCCGGGCCGACCAGGAACAGGGTGTGCTTCCAGAGCTTGTGCTCCTTGACGGTCTCCTCCAGCGTCCCGATGGTGCACCGCACCACCAGCTCCTCCGGCCAGGTCGCCTGGTAGGCGACGACGACCGGCGTGGACGTCGGATACCCGCCCTCCAGCAGCTCCCGCACGAGCTGCCCGCTGCGGGCGGCCGACAGGAAGATCGCCATCGTCGTGCCGTGCTTGGCGAACTCCCGCACCTCCTCGCCGGGCGGCATCGGCGTCTTGCCGCCGCCGAGCCGGGTCAGCACCACGGACTGGGCGACCTCGGGGATCGTCAGCTCCCGCCGGGCGAGCGCGGCCACGGCGGAGAAGGCGGAGACGCCGGGGACGACCTCGGTGGCGATGCCGATCGAGGCGCACCGGTCGAGCTGCTCCTGCGTGCCGCCCCACAGCGCCGGGTCGCCCGAGTGGACACGGGCGACCTTGAGGCACCCGGCCCACGCCCGCTCGTACACGCCGACGACGTCCTCCAGGGACATGGTCGCCGAGTCGAGGATCTCGGCGTCCTTTCGCGCGTGCTGGAGGACCTCCGCCTGGACCAGGCTGGCCGCCCAGATCACGATGTCGGCCTCGGCGATGGCGCGCGCGGCACGGAACGTCAGCAGATCGGCGGCGCCGGGGCCGGCACCGACGAAGGTCACTTTGCCGGTGGGGGCATCGGCCATGGGGATCGGTCCTCTCCTACAGGTACAGGGGGTTGGTGGGCGCGGGGCGGGCGTCAGAGCTTGCCGCCCCGGCCGCCGTCGCGCCGGGCCGGTGCGATGAGGGTCGAGAGATAGGGCAGCGGGGTGTCGTCGAGGTCGGCGGCCGGCCGGATCGACTCCTCCGCGAGGCCCAGCGCCGACCCCCACACCGCGTCGTCGAGCCGCCCGGTCTCCCGCAGTGCCTCGGCGACCTCGGCCGCCTGCCGCCCGAACTTGTAGGCGACGACGGTGCCGGGCCCGGCCAGCGCGTCCTTCAGCACGGCCGAGCCGGCGGTGACGGGCACCAGCGTCAGCGGCTCCGTCCCCTCGGTGAGGACCGCGCCGGAGCGTGCGGCGAGGTCCTGCATGGCGGTGATGCCGGGCACGGTCTCCACGACGGTGCCGGGCGCCAGCTCGCCGATGGTCTGGGCGAGATACGTGAACGTGGAGTACACGTTGGGGTCGCCGATGGTGGCGAAGGCGACGGCCCGGTGCTCCTTCAGCAGCCCCGCGACCCGCTCGCCGGCCGCGTCCCAGGCGGCCTCGCGCCGCGCCCGGTCGGTGCGCTCGTTCAGCGCGAACACGACCCGCACGACCTTCTCCTCGGGCACGTAGTGCAGCACGGTCGCCTCGGCCCGCCCCCGCTCCCCGCTGTCCATGACGGGTACGACGACGACATCGGCCTCGCGCAGCGCGCCCACGCCCTTCACGGTCACCAGCTCCGGATCGCCGGGACCGACCCCGACTCCGATCAACCTGCTGCTCATGACGTCCGGCACCTCTCCACGAACCGACGGGCGACACCGGGCTCGGCGGCCCAGTGCGTGTGCAGATAACTCGCGTGCACGCCCTGCTGTACGAAACCTTCGACCCGGCGCCGAGGAGACCTGACTCCCCAGGCGGGCGCCGCCCCCGAGCCGGGCTCGACGACGGTCCGATGAAACTCGTGCGCCCGCATCCGCGTCCCCGCGACGGCGAGTGAGCTGTCGCCGACGGCCACGGCGTCCCGGTACCCGAGCGTGAGCCGCTCGCTCATCCGCGCGCTCGCGTCGAGCACCCCGCACATGGGCAGCCCGTCCAGTTCACGGCACAGATACAGCAGCCCCGCGCACTCGGCGGCGACGGGAGCGCCGCTCCGCGCGAGCGCGGCGACGGCCTTGCGCAGCGGCTCGTTGGCCGACAGCTCGGCCGCGTACACCTCGGGAAAACCACCCCCGATGACCAACCCGGCCGTCCCGTCGGGAAGTTGCTCGTCCCGCAACGGATCGAAGGCGACGACCTCCGCACCGGCGGCGGTGAGCAGCTCGGCATGCTCGGCATAGGAGAAGGTGAAGGCGGGACCGCCGGCGACGGCGACTCTCACACGCCGCTTCGCGTCCTTCAGCCCGTCCGGGGGTGCCCCCTCTGGGGGAGTTCGAGGACGAGGCCCTTCGGGCCGAAAGCGGGGGTGCGGGGGCGCAGCCCCCGGGGTCGGGGCGGGAAGGGGCGGCGGGGGCGCTGCATCCATCAGCGGCTCCGCCGCGGGAGCCAGTACCTCAGCCGCGTCCCAAGCCGCACACGACAAGGCGCCCGCACTCCGCGCCAGCCCCAGCAACCCCTCCAGATCGCACCCCGCCTCGACCTGCGCCCCCATCGCCGCCACGGCCTCCACCGCGGCAGCGTGCCGTTCCGCGACCGGCACCAGCCCCAGATGCCGCGACGGCGTGTCCACCCGGGCCGCCCGCCGCAGCACGCCCAGCACCGGCACCCCCGCCGAGTCCAGGGCGTCCCGCAGCAGTTCCTCGTGCCGGTCCGACGCGACCTTGTTGAGGATCACGCCCCCGACCCGCACCTGCGGATCCCAGGACGCGAACCCGTGCACCAGCGCCGCCACGGACCGAGACTGCGACGAGGCGTCCACGACGAGCACGACCGGCGCCCGCAGCAGTTTCGCCACATGGGCCGTGGACGCCAGCTCGCCCTCCCCGGCGGCCCCGTCGTACAGCCCCATCACACCCTCGACGACGGCGATGTCACACCCGCGCGCCCCGTGCAGGAACAACGGCCCGACCAGCTCCGGCCCGCACAGGTACGCGTCGAGATTCCGCCCCACCCGCCCGCTCGCGAGCGTGTGGTACCCGGGGTCGATGTAGTCCGGTCCGACCTTGTGCGGGGACACGTCGAGCCCCCGCGCGGCGAACGCGGCCATCAACCCCGTGGCGACGGTGGTCTTGCCGCTGCCGGAGGAAGGCGCGGCGATGACCAGCCGAGGGACGGAGGACATCACCACTCGATGCCTCTCTGGCCCTTCTGGCCCGCGTCCATGGGGTGCTTGACCTTGGACATGTCGGTCACCAGATCGGCGAACCCGACCAGCTTCTCGGGTGCGTTCCGCCCCGTGATCACGACATGCTGGGTCCCCGGCCGGTTGCGCAGCACGTCGACCACCTCGTCGGTGTCGACCCAGCCCCAGTGCATCGGGTACGCGAACTCGTCCAGCACGTACAGCCTGTAAGTCTCGGCGGCCAGGTCCCGCTTGACCTGCTCCCAGCCCTCCCGGGCCTTCTCCTCGTTGTCCATCTGGGCGTCCCGCTGGACCCAGGACCAGCCCTCGCCCATCTTGTGCCAGTCGACGGAGCCGCCCTCACCGGATGCGCCGAGCACCCGCAGCGCGTTCTCCTCGCCGACCTTCCACTTGGCGGACTTGACGAACTGGAACACCCCGATCGGCCACCCCTGGTTCCAGGCGCGCAGCGCGAGCCCGAACGCGGCGGTCGACTTGCCCTTCCCGATGCCGGTGTGCACGACCACCAGCGGCCGATTACGCCGCTGACGCGTCGTCAGACCGTCGTCCGGAACCACACTCGGCTGTCCCTGCGGCATTACGCGGCCCTCCTCTTCGACCCACCCTGAACATCCCTGACCAGCCCCGCGATCGAGTCCGCCCGCAACTCGTCCAGCGTCACCGCCGTACCGCCCAGCTCACCCGCGAGCTGCCCCGCGAGCCCCAGCCGCACCGGCCCCGACTCGCAGTCCACGACGACGGAGGCGACCCCGTCGGCCGCGAACAGCCGGGCCGCCCGTCCCGCGAGCGCCACCGGATCCGGCCCGCCCGTGGCCCGCCCGTCGGTCACCAGCACCACCAGCGCCCGCCGGGCCGGATCCCGCAGCCGCTCGACCCGCAGCACCTCGTGCGCCTTCAGCAGCCCCGCCGTGAGCGGGGTCCGCCCACCGGTCGGCAGGGACTCCAGCCGGGCCGCGGCGGCGTCCACGGACGAGGTCGGCGGCAGCGCCACATCGGCGGCCGACCCCCGGAACGTCACCAGGCCCACCTTGTCCCGCCGCTGATAGGCGTCCAGCAGCAGCGACAGCACCGCGCCCTTGACCGCGCCCATCCGCTGCCGCGCGGCCATCGATCCCGAGGCGTCCACCACGAACAGCACGAGGTTCCCCTCGCGCCCCTCCCGCACGGCCTGCCGCAGATCGTCCCGGCGCACCACGAGACCGCGCCCCGACCGGCCCCGGGCCCGCTGATGCGGGGCCGCCGCCTGCACGGTGGCCGCCAGATGCAGCTTGGTCAGCGCGCCCCGGGGCCGCCGGGCCCCCGTGGTCCGCCCGTGCTCGGTCCGGGCCCGCGAACGCCGCCCGGCGGCACCGCCCTCACCGACACCCGGCACGCTCAGCGCCTTCGTCCGGAACGGCTCAAAAGCCCGTACGGGAGTCTGCTCCCCGGCCCCGGAGCCCTGCGGCTCCCCGTCCTCACCGGCCTCGGGACGCGCGGCCGTGTCACCGCCGCGGGGGCCGTCGTCGGACCGCGGCGGCTGCCCCCCGCCCCCGCCGGGACCGTCCGGGCCCGGATCCGGGTCCTCGTCCTCGTCCTCGGAACCCCCGAACTCCTCCAGTGTCTCGTCGAGCTTGTCCTCGTCCAGGCCGGGCGCGTCGAAGGGGTTGCGGCGCCTGCGGTGCGGCAGCGCGAGCAGCGCCGCCTGCCGGACGTCCTCGGCGAGCACATCGGTCCGTCCGGCCCAGGCGGCCAGAGCGGTGGCCGTACGGGCCATCACGATGTCGGCCCGCATGCCGTCCACCTCGAACGCGGCACAGGTCGCCGCGATCTGCCGGAGCGCCCCGTCACCCAGCCGCACCGACGGCAGCAACTCCCGTGCGGCGACGATGCGTTGGCGTACGGCACGCTCCTCGTCGGCCCACCGGGCGGCGAAGGCGCCCGGGTCGTCGTCGTAGGCGAGCCGCCGCCGTACGACCTCCACCCGCTGGTCGGGCTCCCGCGAGGCGGCGACCTCGACGGTCAGCCCGAACCGGTCGAGCAACTGCGGCCGCAGCTCGCCCTCTTCGGGGTTCATGGTCCCGACGAGAAGGAAACGGGCGGCGTGCCGGACCGAGACACCCTCGCGTTCGACGTACGACGCGCCCATCGCCGCCGCGTCAAGGAGCAGGTCGACCAGGTGGTCGTGGAGGAGGTTGACCTCGTCGACGTACAGGATCCCGCGGTGGGCGTCGGCGAGGAGGCCCGGCTCGAAGGCCTTCACGCCCTCGGCGAGCGCGCGCTCGATGTCCAGCGCGCCGACCAGCCGGTCCTCGGAGGCGCCGACCGGCAGTTCGACCATGCGGGCGGGGCGTCGTGTGCCCACGCCCGTCTCCTCGTGCGGTCCGTCCGGGCACGCGGGGTCCGGGGCGCCGGGGGCGCAGGAGAAGCGGCAGCCGGGGACCACCGGGACCTCGGGCATCAGCGCCGACAGCGCCCGTACGGCCGTCGACTTGGCGGTGCCCTTCTCGCCGCGCACCAGCACGCCGCCGACCGCCGGCGAGACGGCGTTCAGCAGCAGCGCGAGGCGCAGGTCGTCCTGGCCGACAACGGCCGTAAAGGGGAAGGGGGTGGTCACTTCTCGTCGCCCTCCAAGTCGCCTTCCAGCTCCAGGTACGTGGCGCGCAGCCGCTCCAGCGTGTCGGCGTCCGGCTCGGCCCACAGTCCGCGGTCGGCGGCCTCCAGGAGCCGCTCGGTGATGCCGCGCAGCGCCCACGGGTTGGACTTCTTCATGAAGTCCCGGTTCTCGGCGTCGAAGACGTACTCCGCGCTGAGCTTCTCGTACATCCAGTCGTCGACCACGCCCGCGGTGGCGTCGTAGCCGAACAGGTAGTCCACGGTCGCCGCCATCTCGAAGGCGCCCTTGTAGCCGTGCCGGCGCATGGCCGCCATCCAGCGCGGGTTGACGACACGGGCGCGGAACACGCGGTGCGTCTCCTCGCCGAGGGTGCGCGTCCGCACCTGGTCGGGAGTGGCGCTGTCGCCCACGTACGCCTCGGGGTTGGCGCCCGTCAGGTGCCGCACCATGGCGACCATGCCGCCGTGGTACTGGAAGTAGTCGTCGGCGTCCACGAGGTCGTGCTCACGGGTGTCGACGTTCTTCGCGGCGACGTTGATCCGCTTGAACGCGGTCTCCATGTCGCCGCGCGCCGCCCGCCCGTCGAGCCCGCGCCCGTAGGCGTAGCCGCCCCAGACGGCGTACACCTCGGCGAGGTCCGCGTCCGAGCGCCAGTTGCGGGCGTCGATCAGCGGCAGCAGACCGGCGCCGTACGCGCCCGGCTTCGAGCCGAAGACACGGGCCGTGGCCCTGCGCCGGTCGCCGTGCTCGGCGGTGTCCTCGTCGGCGTGCGCCTTCACGAAGTTCCGCTCGGCGGGCTCGTCCAGTTCGGCGACCTTGCGCACGGCGTCGTCGATCAGGCCGACGACGTGCGGGAACGCGTCCCGGAAGAAGCCGGAGATGCGGACCGTGACGTCGATGCGAGGCCGCCCCAGCTCGCCGAGGCCGATGATCTCGAAGCCGGTCACCCGGCGCGAGGCGTCGTCCCACACCGGGCGGCAGCCCAGCAGCGCCAGGATCTCGGCGATGTCGTCGCCCTGGGTGCGCATGGCCGAGGTGCCCCAGACCGTCAGGCCGACGGACCTCGGGTACTCACCCGTGTCCTGGAGGTACCGCTGCACCAGCGAGTCGGCGAGCGACTGCCCGACCTCCCAGCTCAGCCTGGACGGGATGGCCTTGGGGTCGACGGAGTAGAAGTTCCGGCCCGTCGGCAGGACGTTGACCAGACCGCGCGTCGGCGAACCGGACGGGCCCGCCGGGACGTAACCGCCGTCGAGCGCCTTGAGGATGTGGCCGATCTCGTCCGTGGTCCGGGCGAGCCGCGGCACGACCTCGGTGCAGGCGAACTCCAGCACGGCGACGGCCTCGGGGAGCTCGGTGCCGAGGACGTCACGGACGAGACCGGGGGCCTCCGACACCTTCCAGCCGTTGGATTCCATGCCCTCCGCGACCCGCCGGCACAGCTGCTCCAGCAGGTCGATCGCGTCGGCGGCCGTACGGGACGGGCCCTCGACGAGGTCGCTCAGCTCGACCGGGACCTTCACCGGAGCGCCCGGCTCGGCGAGCAGCTCCTTCTCCAGCAGACCGAAGTGCTCGGCCAGCGACGCCCGCAGGCCCGGCAGCGCGTTCGCCTGCCCGCCCCACACCTGCGAGGCACGCAGCACCGCGAGGACCAGGTTCACACGCGGTTCGCCGACCGGGCCGCCGCCCAGGATGTGCAGGCCGTCGCGGATCTGCACGTCCTTGATCTCGCACAGATAGCCGTCGATGTGCATGACGAACTCGTCGAAGTCGTCGTCGCCCGGCTGCTCGTCGACATGCAGGTCGTGGTGCAGCTCGGCCGCCTTGACCAGCGTCCAGATCTGGGCCCTGACCGCCGGGGCCTTCGTCGGGTCCAGGTCGGAGACGAGCGCGTACTCGTCGAGCAGCTGCTCCAGCTTGGCCAGGTCGCCGTAGGTGTCCGCACGGGCCATCGGCGGCACCAGGTGGTCGACGACGGTGGCGTGACCGCGGCGCTTGGCCTGGGTGCCCTCGCCGGGGTCGTTGACGATGAACGGGTAGATCAGCGGCAGGTCCCCGAGGACGGCGTCCGGGGCGCAGCCGCCGCTCAGCCCGAGCCCCTTGCCCGGCAGCCACTCCATCGTGCCGTGCTTGCCCATGTGCACGATCGCGTCGGCGCCGAAGCCCCCTTCCGCTGGCGCAGCCTCCAGCCAGCGGTACGCCGCCATGTAGTGGTGCGACGGCGGCATGTCCGGGTCGTGGTAGATCGCGATCGGGTTCTCGCCGAAGCCGCGCGGCGGCTGGATCATCACGACGACGTTCCCGAACCGGAGGGAGGCCAGCACGATGTCGTCCCCGTCGACGTACAGCGAGCCCGGCGGCTCGCCCCACGCCTCGGTCATGGCGTCCCGCAGCTCCGCATCGAGCTTGTCGAACCAAGCCTGATAGTCGGCGAGCGGCACGCGCGCGGGCGCCGACGCCAGCTGGTCCTCGGTCAGCCACTCGACATCGTGCCCGCCCGCCTCGATGAGCCGGTGGATCAGCTCGTCGCCGTTGTCCGGGTACTCGGTCACGCCGTACCCGGCCTGCTTGAGCGCGTCCAGGACCCGCACGGCGGAGGCGGGCGTGTCCAGGCCGACCGCGTTGCCGACGCGCGAGTGCTTGGTCGGGTAGGCGGTGAAGACCAGGGCGAGCTTCTTGCCGGCGTTCGGCTTGTGCCGCAGCCGGGCGTGCCGTACGGCGATCCCGGCGACGCGCCCGGCCCGCTCCGGGTCGGCCACGTACACGGGCACGTCGTCGGGGCCCTGCTCCTTGAAGGAGAACGGGACGGTGATCAGACGGCCGTCGAACTCCGGGATCGCGACCTGCATCGCGGCGTCCATGGGGGTCAGGGCGGCGTCGGACTCGTCCCAGGCGCTCTTGGACGACGTCAGGCACAGCCCCTGCAGCACGGGGACGTTCAGCTCGGCCAGCCTGCCGATGTCCCACGCCTCCTCGTCGCCGCCCGCCGAAGCCTGCGAGGCGTGCGTGCCGCCCGCCGCGAGGACGGTGGCGACCAGGGCGTCGGCCCGGCCCAGGATCTCGTACAGCTCCGGGTCCGCGCCGCGCAGCGAACCGCAGTACACGGGAAGCGCGTTGGCGCCCCGCGCCTCGATCGCGTCGCACAGGGTGTCGACGAACGCGGTGTTGCCGCTGAGCTCATGGGCCCGGTAGAAGAGCACGCCGACGGTCGGACGGCCTTCCTGGAGCGTACGGTCGCCGTGGACGCCGTACTCCGGCATCTTCTGCGGCTCGACGAACCCCTCGCCCGTCAGCAGCACGGTGTCGGAGAGGAACCGGGCGAGCTCGGTGAGGTTGGCGGGGCCGCCCTCGACGAGGTACTTCAGCGCCTCGGCGACCACACCGGCCGGGACGGACGACTCCGCCATCAGCTCCGCGTCCGGCACGGCCTCGCCGCCCAGCAGCACGGTCGGCACGCCCGACGCCTTCAGCTTCGCGAGCCCGTCCTCCCAGGCCCGCTTGCCGCCCAGCAGCCGGACGACGGCGAGGTCCGCGCCGTCGAGCAGCGCGGGCAGCTCGGTCTCGACGTCCACGCGCGTCGGGTTGCCGATCCGGTAGTCGGCACCGGAGGCGGCGCGGGCCGCCAGCAGATCCGTGTCGGCGGTCGACAACAACAACACTGTGCTCATGCGGGCGCTCCCGGTGGAATGAAAGGCAGTCCTTGCGGCGCGCCGGACTCGATGAGCCGCCACAGCGCGTCCGTGTCCGCGTGCTGTTCGATGAGATCGCCGAGCCGGTCGAGCTGCTCCTCGCGCAGCGCGGCGAACGAGGTGTCGGGCGCCGGCACGAACCGGCGGCCCGCGGCGGCCGCCACCTCGCGCAGGAACGCCCGCCGGAAACCGTCCGACTCCAGCGAGCCGTGCCAGTGGGTGCCCCAGGTCCGGCCGACCCGGCAGCCGTCGAGGAAGGCTTCGCCTCCCGTGACGTCGGCGACGCCGTGATGGATCTCGTAGCCGTCGACGCGCTCCCCGAGCGCCTCGCCGACGGGCCGGGTCAGGGTCTTCTCCCGGGCGAACCGCACCCGTACGGGCAGTACCCCGAGTCCCTCGACCTGTCCGCGCCGGCTCTCGACGTCGTCCTCGATGTGTTCGCCGAGGAGCTGGAAACCGCCGCAGATGCCGAGGATCGGCCGCCCCTCGGCCGCCCTGCGGACCAGGGCCCGCGCGAGCCCGCGCTCCCGCAGCCACTCCAGGGCGCGGACGGTGCCCCGGGTGCCGGGGACCACCACCAGGTCCGCGTCGGCCAGTTCCTCCGGCCGGTCCACGAACCGCACGACGACGCCCGGTTCGGCGGCGAGGGCGTCGATGTCGGTGAAGTTGGACATCAGCGGCACGGCACAGACGGCGACGCGCAGCACGTCCTCACCGACGGGGGAGGAGACCTCGGACTCCCGTACGGCGCCCCGCAGGGAGATTCTCAGCCCGTCCTCCTCGTCGATGCCGAGGCCGTGCCGGAAGGGCAGGACGCCGTAGGTCCGCCGCCCGGTGAGGTCGTGCAGCATGTCGAGGCCGGGTTCGAGGAGCGAGACGTCGCCGCGGAACTTGTTGACCAGGAAGCCGGCGATCAGTTCCTGGTCCTCGCGGGACAGCAGCGCGACGGTCCCGAAGAAGGAGGCGAAGACGCCGCCGCGGTCGATGTCGCCGACGACGAGCACCGGAAGCCCGGCATTGCGGGCGATGCCCATGTTGACGATGTCGGTCCGCCGCAGATTGATCTCGGCCGGAGAGCCGGCCCCCTCACAGATCACCGCGTCATACGTGCCCCGCAACTCGGCGAGGCACTCCAGCACCGTCCCGAGCAACTGCTGCTGCCGCCCGCCGTGGTAGCCCCGCGCGCTCAGCTCACCCACCGGCCTGCCCAGCAGCACGACCTGACTGCTCTGCTCACCGCCGGGCTTGAGCAGCACGGGGTTCATCAGCGCGGTCGGCTCGACACGGCACGCCTGGGCCTGCATGGCCTGCGCCCGCCCGATCTCGGCGCCCTCGCGCGTCACGAACGAGTTCAGGGACATGTTCTGCGCCTTGAACGGCGCGACCTTCACCCCCTGCCGCACCAGCCACCGGCAGATCCCCGCGGTGACGACGCTCTTGCCGGCGTCCGAGGTGGTGCCGGCGACAAGAAGGCCACCGCCCGTCATGACGTACGTCCCTTCGCGATGCGGCGCGCGGCGACACAGACGCCCAGCGCCAGCCAACTGACGCGCTTCGACAGCCGTACGGCCCGTTCGACGTCGTGGATGCCCACGGCCCGTCCCGTCCCGTTGAGCACCGGACGGTGCTCGACCCGGCCGCCGTAGGAGAGGGTCCCGCCCAGCCGCACCCCGAGGGCTCCCGCGAACGAGGCCTCGACGGGCCCGGCGTTGGGGCTGGGGTGCGCGGCGGCGTCGGCACGCCAGGCCCGCACCGCACCCCGGGGATCGTCGCCGGCGAGGGTGGCGAGTACGGCCGTCAGCCGCGCCCCCGGCCAGCCGGCCACGTCGTCGAGGCGGGCCGAAGCCCAGCCGTAGCGCAGGTACTTGGGCGACCGGTGCCCGACCATCGCGTCGAGCGTGTTCACGGCCCGGAAGCCGAGCAGTCCGGGCACCCCGCCGACGGCCCCCCACACCAGGGCGCCCACGACCGCGTCGGAGGTGTTCTCGGCGACGGACTCCACGACCGCCCGCGCGATCCCGTCCGCGTCCAGCGCCTGCGGATCCCGTCCGCACAGATGAGGCAGCCGTGCCCGGGCGCCCTCGACATCCCCCGCCTCCAGGGCCCGCCCGACCGCGCGGGCCTCCCGGGCGAGCGAGGTGCCCCCGACGACCGCCCAGGTGGCGGCGCCGGTCAGCGCGAGGGAGGCGGCCGGGGAGGTACGGACGACACGGGCGGCGACGGCACCCACGGCCATGGCGCCACCGGCGCACACGGCGGTGTGCAGGGCACCGCGTGCGCGGTCGTCGCGCCACAAGACCCGTTCCACGGCGGCCGCGGCCCGTCCGAACGCGGCGACCGGATGCCCCCGGCGGGGGTCGCCGAGCAGCAGGTCACCGAGGAGCCCGGCGGCGGCGCCGTACGCGAAGACGCGATCGGCTCGCATCGGGGTCAGCCGACCGTGCGGCCGGACGAGGTTGTGCTACTGCATGTCGATCGGCAGGCGAGCATCGCGTTGTGTCCTCACTCAGGGTGTCCGCGCCCTGGTTCGAAGAGACCGACGGCGAGAGTTCCTGGCTCCCGGGGATTGCTACCCCGGTGACAGTGGCGGGACCGCGCCGGATTCTCACCGGCTTCCTCTTCTGCCGTCGTACTTGGCCCCGGAAGTCCACCACGGGGTTCCGAGGGGCGTCAACTTGCCGTTGACCTGCGACGGGAGAGTGTGCGAAGGCCCACACAGCGGCGAGGTGCGGGACGGTCGTCCGCCCCCCACCTCGGGTGTTTCGCGTGTTGTGGGTCAGGCCACGAAGGGCCTGTGGGTCACGCCACGATCAGATAGATCCCGTAGCCCACGGCGGCCGCGCAGGCCGCGAAGCAGGCGTAGGCGCCGGTGACCGCGAGCGCGGCCGAGTCGCCCTGGGCCACGGCCCGTTCGCGGCGTGAGAGGCCCGCGACACCGAGGGTGAACAGGCCCACGAGGGCCACCGTGACCACGAGGCTGACGCCGAAGACGGAGCCGAGTGCCGCCCAGTCGATCTTCATGCTTCTACTTTCTGGATAGCCGGATTACGGGGCGGTCAGACGGTGGCCTGCGAGGACGCCGGCTCGGAGGACGCGGGCTCGGAGGACGAGGGGGCCGGGATCGTGGCCGAGAGGTCCTCGGCCGGCGTGCCCGCCGGGGGCGGGGTGACGGCGGCGATGGCGGTGGTGACCACGCCGGGCGCCTCGTCGGAGTCGTTGACGTTGGTGTGGTCGACGACCTCGCGGCGGGAGATCTTCCAGATCGCGGCGCTGGAGGCGACCAGGAAGACGGCGACCACGGCCGTGCCCCAGGTGCCGAAGCCCGTCACGTACTCCGCGAGCGCGGCGACCAGGGCGGCGGCCGGCAGGGTCAGGCCCCAGGCGACGAACATCCGGGTGGCCGTCGACCAGCGGACGACGCCGCCCTTGCGGCCGAGGCCGGCGCCCATCACCGAGCCGGAGACGGAGTGCGTGGTGGAGAGGGAGAAGCCGAGGTGGGAGGAGGCCAGGATGACGGTGGCCGCGCTGGTCTGGGCGGCGAAGCCCTGCTGCGGCTGAAGGTCGGTCAGGCCCTTGCCCATGGTGCGGATGATGCGCCAGCCGCCGAGGTAGGTGCCGAGCGCGATGGCCAGGCCGGCGGAGAGGATGACCCACATGGGCGGGTCCGAGTCGGGGGCGACGACGCCGCCGGCGACCAGGGCGAGGGTGATGATGCCCATCGTCTTCTGCGCGTCGTTGGTGCCGTGCGCCAGGGAGACCAGGCCGGCGGAGGCTATCTGGCCGGTCCGGTAGCCCTTGGCGGCGGCCTCGCCGTCGGCCTTCTTGCCGAGGCGGTAGGTCAGGCGGGTGCCCAGCAGCGCGGCGATGCCCGCGACCAGCGGGGCGGCGATCGCCGGGATCAGCACCTTGGTGAGGAGCGCGTCGCCGTGGACCGCGCCGATGCCGGCCGAGGCGATGGTGGCGCCGATCAGACCGCCCATCAGGGCGTGCGAGGAACTGGAGGGCAGGCCCACCAGCCAGGTGAGCAGGTTCCAGAGGATCGCGCCGACCAACGCGGCGAAGATGACCTCGGGACGGATGCCGGTCTCGTCGACGAGACCTTTGGAGATCGTGTTGGCGACCTCCACGGAGAGGAAGGCGCCGACAAGGTTCAGCACGGCGGACATGGCCACCGCCACCTTGGGCTTGAGCGCACCGGTCGAGATGGTGGTGGCCATCGCGTTGGCGGTGTCGTGGAAACCGTTCGTGAAATCGAACGCGAGTGCGGTTACCACCACAATCGCGAGGATCAGCGAGAAGTTTTCCATTTACCCAGGCAATCGTTCGAGGTCATTGGCCGGACGAACGTAGGTAACCTGGGTGAACGAAAGGTGAACTGGGGTGGGCCGCACGGTGTCCGAGAGGGCTGGATGAGGCAACCTCGGACCGGCCGGTCGCCGCGCGGCCCGGACGCTGCGGGGCTAGTGGCCCCGGGCGAACTTCCTCAGCTGGGTCATGGACCCGTTGAAGAGATTTTGATCACCCGGCAGGCTGCCGCTGTTGTCGTACTGCCAGAAGGTCCAGAACTGCCATCCGGCCGGCATCGAGCCGGCCGTCGAGGAGTTGTAGCGGGCTATCCACAGAGCGTGGTTCGAGGCGAAGGCGCGGCTGGTGCCGGTGCAGGTGTTCCACCAGTGGGTCGTGGTGTAGATCACCGGGCGACGGCCGGTCAGCCGCTTCACCTCGTTGCTGAAGGACTGGATCCAGCCGACCATCTTCGCCTTGCTCAGTCCGTAGCACTTCTGCCTGCCGTACGGGTTGTACTCGATGTCCAGGGCGGGCGGCAGGGTCCAGCCGTCCGACCGCCAGGCGCCGCCGTTGCGTACGAAGAACGCGGCCTGGGTCCTGCCCGAGGACTTGTTCGGCAGTGCGAAATGGTACGCGCCGCGGACCAGGCCGGTGTTGCGCGAGCCGTTGTACTGCTGGCCGAAGTAGGGGTTGCGGTAGGTGTGGGACTCGGTCGCCTTGACGTAGACGAATCTCGCGCCCTTCGCCTTGGAGCCCTGCCAGTCGACGTTCTTCTGGTGGGACGAGACGTCGTGGCCCTTGGGCTTGCTCGCGGCCGCCGCCGGGATCTCGGCGAGGGCGGTTCCGCTGAGGGTGAGGGCCGCCACGGATATCGCTATGAGGCGGGAGCGGTGGCGGGGGCGGCGGCGGGGCGGTTCGTGGTGGGACGGTTCGTGGCGGGGCGGTTCGTGGCGGGGCGGTTCGCGGTGGGACGGTTCGCGGTGGGACGGTTCGTGGCGGGGCAGTTCGAGGTGGGACGGTTTGTGATCACGGGCCATATTTCCCCCCGGAATGGCGACGTGTGCGACAAATCTCCCCGAGGTTACTGGAAGATCGTTGAACGCTGATCGATCTCAGGCCAAGGCGGGGGCGAGGGTGGTGTTCCCCTCTGTGCGCCCTGCCGGAGGCCGGGCTTCCCCCTTAAAGTGCGCCGCCCCGGCGGCGACTTGACGCCGTGTCGACGTGGTGGCTGGCAGGATCGCCGCATGGTTGAGGAGCGGCGGGACCAGCGGGGCGGGCGGGGGGCGCGGGACGCGCGGGAGGATGCCCAGGACGTGGGGGAGGCGTGGGGCAGGAGTGCGCGCCCTGAGGAGGTGGAGGCCTGGGAGGCCCTCGTGGCGACGGCGCGGCGGACCGTCTCGGAGGGGCTCGTCGTGGGCACGTCCGGCAATGTCTCGGTGCGGGTCGGGGACACGGTGCTGGTCACGCCGTCGGGGGTGCCGTACGACCGGCTGTCGCCGGACGATGTGACGGGGGTCGATCTGGCCGGGGACCGGGTGCTCGGATCGCTCGTGCCGACGAGTGAGCTGCCGATGCACCTGGCGATCTACCGCGCGACGGACGCCGGTGCCGTCGTCCACACCCACGCGGTCCATGCGACGGCGGTCTCGACGCTGGTGCCGGAGCTGCCACTGATCCACTACATGGCCGCGGCGCTCGGGGGGCCGGTCCGGGTCGCCCCATATGCGACGTACGGCACGCCGGAGTTGGCCGAGAACATGCTCCGTGCGCTCACCGACCGCACCGCCTGTCTCCTCCAGAACCACGGCACGATCGCGTACGGCACGAACCTGGACCAGGCGTACGACCGCACGGCCCAGCTGGAGTGGATGTGCCGCGTCTGGCTGACGGCGTCGTCCGTCCCGGGGCTCACCCCGACGCTGCTGTCGGAGGGGCAGGTGGCGGAGGTGGGGGAGCGGTTGCGGGGGTATGGGCAGCGGTGATGCCTGCGGCGGCCTGTGCCGGGTGGTGGGGGTGCGCGTAGCGCCTGCGGTTCGGTGGGTGGGTCGGGGCCGTGCCGGGGGGTGTCCGTCCTCGGTCGGGCGGTTGCCCGGCA
>NZ_JBYIVZ010000039.1:0-98405 GCF_057710365.1 Streptomyces sp. bgisy027 | reverse complement strand
AAACCACTCGCCTGCTGACGAGGGTGCGGAACTCCAACCCCGTCGCGGTCAGGAGGACCCGGCCATAGATCGAGATGATCGTGCTGAAGACCGCGACCACGGAGAAAACGCCTACACCACCGACCCACCACCATTTTCCCGGTTCATGCGTGGTCAAGCTCATCGCCACCATCACACCAGCGAGCGCCAGCATCAGGATGCCGGTCCGCCACCAGTACCTCTGCCGATCACGAGAGTTGAAGCCGATCCACACATCGGGCATGTCCATAACACTACCGACGCACGCACAAACAACGACCACCCTGGCTTGACGAGTTACCTGCCCGAGATGTCTCGGATCGTGTCCCTCGTCGTGGTGTACGGGTCAGCGGCTGGGAGTGCGCGGGCGTCTGCCCGGGGCGCACTTCCACGGGTGAGTACCGGTCCTTCATCGCCCGCCGCCGGTCACTGCGGCCCAGTGAGGAGTACCGCGAACGCACCGTGCAGGAATGGCAGGACTTCCTCGCCCACTTCGAGCTGCGAAAGGTCGCCCTCGGCGTCTGCGCACGCGACTTCGGCACCCCCTGCGTCCATGAACACGCCTGCTTCTCTGAACTAAGGGCCGCAGCAAAACGCGAGACTTGAGGTCGACAGCAAAGCCCCTTCACTCACCCACCGTTCGCAACCTGGACGGTTTCCGGTACCCCGGGATCGAAAGACTGCGGCATCGGACACATGGACACTCGGTCAGCTTATTGGCGCGTTCCCCGGCGTAGCCACCCTTCATTACCCAACGGCCGAGTCAAACATGGCCACGCCCACTGCGACGACAAGCAGGATGACCCCAAGCGACGCGTACTGAGCTCCGCGGTCGAGCTTTGGGATCTGGCCAAGAGTGCCTTTGGCGATTTGACTCAGCAGCTGACCTGCTACGGCAGGACTCACTGGCGGAACGGCTTCCGACTGTGGTGTCGCCGTCGCGGGTGTGCGATCCATACCCGAAACTGGCACCGGGGTTTGCCCAATAGCGCTTTGATTCTGCAATTGTTCGATCTGTGCGATTGCTGCTTGAAGTTGCTCCCTGTCCTCTGCGTTGAGATCCACGCGTTCGACAAGCTGAGTAATCTTCGATTGGATAGCTTGTAGGCGGGTCTGCACTGCTGAAAGGACAGCGATACGTTCTGCCGAAGCTAGTTCATTGAGCGCGCTGCTGAGCAGACTCGCGCTTCGCTCGATAGCTGGTACACGCTTGACGATCTCGGTCATTCCGCCGCCAAGCTTACCCATTCCGTCGCCCAACTCGCCGAAAGCTCTGGCGAACTCGCCGAAGTCGACCTGCTTCAGGCTATTGATGAGCGCGTTGTGCTCCTTTGATTCTCCGTGCGACAAGAAGCAGCCGAAGCCGATCATTGTCAGGCCCAGAACCAGCGAAACAACGAATGAGGCGTCGATCATTGAAATGCTGCGGCCCCTTCTCCTCGAAGGCTGTACGTCAAGGCAGGTCGGCCAGCTTGCAGCGCACTGCGGCCAACTGCCAAATGATGGACTGCACGAGCGTGTAGCTAACTGTCGGCGCATTGAGCCCACCAACGACGTGACCAAGGAGCACGTCGCTTCCTGACCTGGTGACAGCTGCTCCGGAGTCTCCTGCAACTGTCACAGCTCGACTGAGGCGCATGCAAGCGCCGACGAAGGCATTGGATTGATTACCGTTCGGATCCTCGTATCGGATGTAATCCAGGTAGCTATTGATGCTATCCGTGACGGTTCCGCTGCGGAGATGTACATCCACGCTGTCACCGGCGTAGGCGACGTCATATCCATTGATTGCCTGCGTACTGGTAGGCGATCCCTGGCCGAAGGAAACGACGGCGACATCCGCGCAGACGGTGTCTGTGGGCCAGCTGAACGGTTCCTCCTCGAACTCAGTCTTTCCCTGGTCACCGTGCTGCGTCTGGGGATCATTCCAGCTGCTGGTCACGTGCCCGGCGGTAAGCAGAGCGGTATCTCCGCCGGGACGGACGACAGCGCCCCCAAACGTTCCAGATTTGAGCGTCGTATTCGCTGCGTCTCCGAGCCCCCAGTGCGCCCGCGGAGGAGGCTCGACGTGCACCCTCACCGACGACATCAGCTCGTCCCAACCCGCCTCCGGCGGACGAAGACGCAATTGATCGAACGCGGCTCGGAGCTTGGTAAGAGCCGACCTAATTCCGGCATCCTGGATGCCTCGCCCCACGTAGCCTGCCTGCTCCTCTGCGAACTGGGGAGTGACGATGAGAAACGGCTCGGCTCCCTCCTCCGTGCTGACGCCGGCTGCGACTACACCATCACGGATGCTGGGGAAGGCAAACTCGCCGTGCGACGCGGTTGTGATCACCCGGTAGACCGCCCGGCTGAGGAGGTCGGCACTCTCAGCCATACCGGCAACCCAAGGATCATCACGCGACAAATCATGAAGAAACGGACGAATCATGCGTTGGAGGCTACAGCATTCTGCGACCGTAGCGGTGCATGGCCTCATGCGGATCACGGGTGAACGCTGTCCCAGGGAACGTCCACGCCACCGCAACAGATCCATCCCGTAGGAGCGAACCGTTGATGGCGCTTTCCCCGGCTGCCCACAACTCCTGGAAGTAGATGGCGATCGCCTCGACGGCCGCTCCGTCGGGATCGATCAGCCGGTAGGGCTCGTACCGGTCGCCAATCTCCAGCAGCCGACCCAACCGGGGGACCACCAGGGCTGCCAAATCTCGTCGGGGAGCATCGTTCATCACAACAGGTGAACGTAGTGCCCAATGACTCCACCCTCCCACTGAACTGGGCAATCTCCAGGCTTTGTTCAGTCAACGGGGCATCCGCTGTCCCGTCCTGCGGCCCGATCCCGAGCAGATGCCTCGATTGAAGGAGATCCACGCGAACCTGCTCGACCGGCTCCAGGAGGCCAAGGAACAGGGATAGCAAGGCGAGGTCGCCGCGATCGAGGCCAGCCTCGCCGCTGCCGAGCAGAAACTCACCGCCATACGCGACCTCGCCACCCGGCACACCACCGTCCACCTCGGCATGCCCGACTTCCGCAGCAGTGCCGGACGTGTTGATGCCGAGCAGTGACAGTGGCCCCACGAACGTCGAGGTCTGCATCGGCTGCGGCAAACGCCGACGAGTACAGAACCGCACCTCCGACGGCCCTCTCTGCCCCAACTGTTGCCCCCTACCCATCGTGGTCTGCTCGATCTGTGGTCGCACCGCACCCGGCACCCACTCCCGCCTGACCGGTCTGCCCCGCTGCGGCGGCTGCGACAGACGCCAAGCACACTGCACCTCCTGTGGGAGACTCCGCGGCATCCACTCCGGCACCGCCGAAGCCCCCGTCTGCGGACCCTGCACCGCACCGGACGCCGAGCGCTGGCGCCCGTGTCCCACTTGCGGTGAAGCAGAACGACTGCGAACCTCCGGTCCGTGCCCTCGCTGCACGCTCAAGCAACGACTCCACGAACTCCTCACCAACGGCTCGGGCTCCATACCCCCGAAGCTGCAAGCCCTCCACGACGCTCTGGCCAGCACCGAACGAGCCGCCACCGGGCTGCGCTGGCTCTCCGGCAGCATCGTCTCCACCGTCCTGTCCGACCTCGGCTCCGGCCGTCGGCCCTTGACGCACGAATCCCTGGACGAACTCCCGGAAGGCAAGGTCGTCGAACACATCCGCAGCGTTCTTGTCGCCAGCGGCGCCCTGCCCAAGCGGGACGAGCAGATGGTCCGTCTGGAAGGGCACGTCAAAGACCTCGTCACCTCCCATTCGAGTGCCGAGGGACGGAAAGTCCTGCATCGGTACGCGACTTGGCACCTCCTGCGAAGGCTTCGTCGCCGCAGCCGCGGCAAGGAGACCACGTACTACCAGCTCCAGGTCGCACGACAACATCTGCGGGCAGGCGTCTATCTCCTGGACTGGCTCAAGGGCCAGAACTTGACCCTTGCCACCTGTCGACAGGCCGACCTCGAACGCTGGATAGCCAGCGACGACGCCCGTCTCCGCCAGGAGGCAGGCCACGTCGTGCGCTGGGCCCTGGCTCAGGAGATCACCCGCGATCTCAGCTTCCCAGCCGAGCGATGGAACGGCCCCTCCCAGCCGATGGACGACGAAGCCCGCTGGACCATCGCCCGACGCCTGCTGCACGACGACACCCTCAAGCCCGAAGACCGCCTCGCCGGCCTGCTGTTGCTCCTCTACGCCCAGTGGCCCGCTGCGATCTCCCGGCTCACCGTCGACCACATCGAGGAGACGGACGGAGCGGTCCGCATCCGCCTTGGCGCCGTCCCGGTCGAGTTACCCGAACACGTTGCTGAACTGGCCCTCCAACAGGTCGAGGTTCGTCGCAGCCATGCCGTCCTCGGGCGCACGGACTCACCCTGGCTCTTCCCCGGAGGCCAGCCCGGCCGCCCGATCAGTGCCTGGGCCATGGGCGAACGACTCCGCAAGCTCGGCATCCGGCTCGCGGAGGCCCGCTCGGCCGCGCGGTTCCAGCTCGCCACCGAGCTTCCCGCCGCGGTCCTCGCCCGCACCCTCGGCATCGACATCACCGTCGCCGTCAAATGGCAGCGCGCCGCCGCCGGAGACTGGGGCGCCTACGCCGCCGAGATCAGCCACCGGACGAGCACGTCGTGACACCTGGACCTGCTGCGGAGCAATCGGGCTCGCTCATCGAGTGCAGCTGGGCGAACTCGTCCGCGAGCACGCCCATCATGATGAGATCGTGGTGCTGGCCAGCAAGAAACACGTGATCGCGGAGGCGGCCCTCCTCGACGAAACCGAGCCGACGGTGAAGTGTCAGCGATGCCTCATTGTGAGCGAAGATCCGCGCTTGGCACTTGTGATAGCGCCGCTCGGCGAACATGAAACGCAGCAGCATCACCACAGCCTCGGCCGCATAGCCCTTGCGCCGATGATCAGCGCCGATCGTGATGCCGTACTCGAACCAGCCCGCACGCGGGTCAGCCTGGTGTGAGCCGACAGCACCGACTATTTCTCCCGTGTCGACGGCTTCGATCGCCAACCCGAAGCAGTCTTCATTGGACTTGGCGGCGGCCTGTTCCTTCGCCCAGACGCGGAAGCTCTCGGCGGAACGCGGTGGGTTCAGTAGGTCTCCCGTCCGCTCCTCGTCCACGGCGAAGCGCATGAACGCGGTCCAGTCGTCAGGCTCGATACCGCGCAGGCGTATCTGTTTGCCGCTCCAGAAGGATGTCATCCCCTATTCGATCACGCTGCAGCGCGCGAAGTACAGGCCCTTCGCCAACGTCAGGACGGCCTGTGACCTGGCACTTCAAGATTGTCGAACGCTCACTGCGGGGCGGTCAGGTCCCACTGGGGAAACCGCTCGAACCAGAGGCATTCAGACAGTTGCAATACCCGACTCCACCATTAGCCTCGCCGTTTCGGTTGGGGCGATGAGGCGTCGCTGAGGGTCAACTGCCGGGTGACCGAAGCGATTTCGGTGCTCGGACATGTCGGAATCCCGGCGCGGTGGTCGGGTTCTCCGGAGTCCTTCAGGTCGTGGGTGGGCAGGGTGGTTTCCGGTCAGCTGGCTGGGCGGGGCAGTGCGGCGAGACGGTGGAAGGCCGCGACCAGTTCGTTTCTCCAGGGCCAGGTCGCCGATATCCGCAAGCGCAGGCGTCGGCCGCCGCGGGTGAGGCGGGCAGCGACGTGCAGCAGCCGGTAGCGGAGCTTCTTCGGCTCGGCAGTGGCCAGCTTCCCGTCCAGAAGCAGGACGCGCGTCCAGGCCAGCAGGTCGATCGCTGTGAGGCTGAGTTCGAGCCAGACAGCGTTGACGTCGAAGTGGCGGGAGGGGAAGCGGCCGAAGCCGGTGGTCTTGCCGCACCGGATGTGGTCCTCGACGGTGGCATGCCCGCGGTGGCGGACCTCCAGGAACTGGGCGGAGCCACCACCGGAGTACGGGGTGTCGGTGAGGAGCACCTGATGTCGCAGGCCCTCGTCCTGATCGAACAGGGACAGCTGGGCTCCGGGGTGCGGCCGCTCGCGGCGCACGATGATGCGGGTGCCGGCCGGGTAGCCGTCCAGATCAACCAGCCCGGTCAGCTCGGCAACCTCTGCGCCATCACGCAGCGTCCCGTCCTGGTCCAGGGCGGGACGCCAGAGGCGGTCGGGCACCGAGCGGATCGCGCGGCGGACGGGCTCGGTGATGGCGTATCCGACTGAGAAGAAGGTACGGAATCCTCGTTTCCTCAGGTCGCGGACGTGGGTGAGGAAGGCTTTCGCGGATCCGGCACTGTCGGTGCGGACCAGGATGTCGGTGCCGTGCCGGTGAGCGTCGGGGATCTGCGTGAGCGCCTGGTCGAGCACCGCAACGTGATCGGCGGCAGTGTTGGCTCCAAAGTTGCCGGGCCGCAGCCGTCCCGACACGGCCTCGCCGGTGTTTGCGAGGAAACACAGCAGCGGATGGAAGCCAAAGCCGCCCTTGTAGGTCGGGGCAGCCTGCTCTTTCTCGGAGTGGCAGGTGACCAGCGTGGCGTCGAGATCCAGGACCAGGCCGGGAAGTTCTTGTCCGCCGGCCCGAGCGGCAGGTATGCCCTCGCCGGTCTCGGCGGCCTGCATCCAGGCGACTTCCCGGGCTGAAGCGCGAGCCGCTCGCAGCGAAGCGAGTGCAGCCTCGTCGGTGTCGGCGAGCAACCGCCAAGCCGTGGGTGTGGAGGCGACCGGGCCGAACACCTCGCCCTGGTCCCGCAGCACGGCCAGATCCGCGATCGCCTCACCACCGTCGGCGAGCATCACCGCGAGATCGGTGGCGACCCGTCCCGGGTCGTGCCCGGTCCCGCGCGGCCGAAGCGGCCTGAGAGCGGCAGAGTACGCGGCGGTCAGACCAGTGGCATCGGCAAGATCCGCCAGCAACCGTGCCCCGGCATGCCCGACCACCCCCGAACCATCGGCACAGACATGGACCTTGGGACGCAACCCGATACCCTGCACGTAGAAAGTGCCCTCCGCCTGGACCGACAGAACCCCTCAGCAAGGTTCATCGTCCCAGGTCAGGAAGGCACTTTCGCGTTTCCGCCCCCAAGCCAGCCGTACTCAAGTGAAACGGCGAGGCTAACGCCTCGCAAGGAGGCGGAAGCCTGCTGGCGCTCGGACACGTCCGCGACGATGAGGGATTCAGGGGTTCCCTGGGGCCTGATCCGGCTGGCTCTGCACCGCGGCGACCCGGATCTGGACACGCTCACCGGTGACGACGTCGAGGAGATGCGGCACGCCATCCGCCACTGCGAACACATCCCCGGCCTGCTCCAGGTCGTCGGCGCAGACCACTGCCCCACTCTCAAGCTGGCCTGGTCGACCAACGCCTTCCGCACCGGCCTTGCGCTGTTCCACGCCGGCATCACCGACCGGCCGCCCCTGCGCGAGGAGACGACCCCGCCGCCGCGGCTGTGCTCCAAACCGCGAATCGACGCCGTCTTCGAACGCTTCCTCGCCGAACGTGCCTTGGTGCTGCGGCCGGAGAGCATGTCCAGCACCCGAGGCGGGCTGCGCCGCTTCGGCCTCTGGCTGGACACCGAGCGCCCGCACGTCGACAGCCTCGATCAGCTGGGCCGCGCCGACCTGGTCGCGTTCATGGAGTCGGTCCACCGGCTGCGAAAGATCAAGCATCCCGACCAGCCGCTCAGCCAGGCCTACCGGGCCGGCATCATCTCGACCGTCGCCGTGTTCTTCCGTCATGCCGCCGTCGCGGAATGGGACGACGTCCCGGCTCGCCCCTGATCACGCACGCCGACATGCCCCGCGTCGTCGAGCGCGTCCCCCGGTTCATCCCCGAAGACCAGCTCGGGCCCGTCATGGACCACGTCCGGCAACTGGGCTGCCCGTTGCAGCGGTGCGCGCTGCTGGTCGCCCGGTGGAGCGGCGCCCGCCGCACCGAGATCCGCGAGCTCCACCTCGACTGCCTCGACGCCTACCCGGACGGCACCCCGCGGCTGCGGCTCGCGGCAGGCAAGGCCCTCAAGGAACGCACCGTCCCACTCCATGAGGAAGCCGCCGAGGCGATCCGCACGCTGGTCACGCTGCGGCAGACCCACCACGACCGAGGCATCCACGATGCCGATCTCGGACAGCCGGTGCGCTACCTGTTCCTGCGCAACGGCCGCCTCGCGGGCCCCGACTACCTCATCGCCAACCCGCTCCGCGCCATCTGCCAGGAGCTGGGCATCCTCAACGGAGTGGGCAAACCCGCGATCCACCCGCATCGTTTCCGGCACACCCTGGGCACCCAACTCGCCGAAAAAGGCGCCCGCATGCAGACCATCATGAAGGTCCTCGGCCACAAGAGCCCCGGCATGTCGATGACCTACACGCACATCTCCGACCCCACGGTCCTGGCCGACTACCAGGCCGTGCTCAAGCCCGGCGCGGTCATCGCCGGGCCGCTCGCCGGTACCCTGCGCTCCGGGCAACTCGACCAGGACGCGTTGGACTGCTCAAGACCGACTTCTACAAGCAATGCCGCGGAGTTAAGCCGTCCCGCATCACGTCAAGTTGATCAGTTTCAGTCAGCAGGGGCGAGCCATTCGGGGGCGATCCGGTATCTCCCTCGTCCTTCCCGGATCAGCATGGTCTGCTCGGCCCACTGGTTGATCTGCGTGCACAGACTGCGGTACTTCGCCCTCACCGTGATGCCGAGGGCCTTGCTGATCTCGACAGTGCGCCACGCTCGTCCTGGATCAGTGCGTAGGAGACGGAGGGTGCGCTCCCTGAAGCCCAGGTCATCGGGCTCGGTCTTGTCACGCCGGTGGACGGCAATGTGCATGGAAGTGATCAGCTGGCTCTTCCTGGGACGTTCCTGGGAGACCACGGTGTACTGCGAGATCGGGCATTTTACGAGCCGGGCGCTGGTGCGTGCCCGACGCGGCGGCAGCAGAGCATCGAGTACGGCCTGCGCGATGCCGCCGTTTCCGTCGGCGGGTTCGAGAACCGCCCGCGCGGTGATCACCTGTTCTGCCGCCGCGCGGAGGGCAACGGTGAAGCTGGCGCGGTCTGGGTCTGTGCCCGGCCGGAACTCGACGGCGTCCACCATGGCACGACGAAGGCTCTGGTAGACGACCAGCAGAGCCCACAGCTCCTGCTGCAAGCCCACCGGGTCGCCCGAGCGCAGAACCCGGCCGGCAAACAGCGTGTCCTTGAGCGCAAGGAAGGACAGTTCGATCTCCCATCGCTCGTGGTAGAGCGCGACCAGCCGGTCGGCCGGATCGGTCCGGTGGTCCAGGAGCGTCGTCGCCAGGCGGTATCGGTCCGTGGCGCGGCTCCCGTCGGCGCAGTTCGCCGTCACCTCGGCCTCGATGATCCGGAAGGTACGGCCGCGCAGTCGGGTCAGGTAGGAACCGTCCGGCAGTACGGAGATCACAGCCGGACGACGGCGGTAGGTGAGCCGTGCCAGGAGCTGGGCGCCGGTGTCGGCGGCCTCGTTCAGGAACTCGTCGCCGGAGAAGTTCCGGTCGGTGAGCAACAGCATGCTTGCGTCCAGCAGTGGCAGCAGACGTCTGGCGTATCCGGGTTCACCCGTGCTCGTCGGCCCGAACACGGCCCCGAGTAGACCGCGGGTGCCGGTCTCGCACAGAGCCATCAGTCGGACGTGCGGGTACCCCTCCACACCTCGGTGGCGGCGGGTCTTTCCCAGCACCCCACGGACCCGGACGGTGTCGGAAGCCTGCAGCGAGCTGCATCCGTCGAAGGCGACCGTGCGCCATCGCCGGTAACTCACTCCGGGCATCGAAGGGCGGGCGAGCGGGCCGGCCACCGTCTCGAACAGCTCCTGGAACGGAGCCGTCCCCAGACGGCGGCGTACCTCGCGAAGTGCCTTCTCCGAAGGGACCTTCGAGGCCAGGGTACGCACCCCGGCAGTCAGGCTGCTCCAGACGCGCAGGTATCCGGCTTCCGGGAAGAGGCACATCGCCAGGACGAAGTACACCCCCACGCGGGAGGGGATGAGGCGCAACCTGCGCTGCACCGCCCTGGTGTGTTCCAGCACGTCGTCGATCAGTTCGAAGGGAAGAAGCTGCGTGAGCTCCCCCAGATGTCCGGGCGCGAAGAGGCCCGAGGCGACGGTGATGCTGCGAGTCACCGTCGTGGTGGCAGACTGGTCGGGCAACGGGACCTCCGCTCGGAGTAGTGAAGACCTTGGTCGGCTTCACCTCTGTAGCAGAAGTCCCGTTCTTCATGGTCGCCTTGGACCGGAAGCTGATCAACTTGACGTGATGCGGGACGGCTTAACTCCGCGGCATTGCTTCTACAAGACCGAACTCGAACTCGGCCGCTGCCTGCGCCTGCCCCAGGAAGGCCCCTGCGAGTGCGACCTCTACCTGAGCTGCGCGAAATTCATCACCACACCCCAGTACGCGCCCCGGCTGCGGGAACGCCTCTGCGTCGAACGGCAACTGATCGCCGACGCCGAGACCCGCGGCTGGGACCGTGAGATCGAACGCCACCAGCGCGTCGCCGACCGCATCACCAGCCTCCTGGATGACCTCGGCGAACCCCGCGACGAGCCAACCGCATAGCGTCGCCAGACAGATCACGTGATCACGGAAACCACTACCCTGTCGGCCATGGCGATACGACGGCGGACATGGCGGAACGTGGATGGCGAGCAGATCGAGGGAACCTGGCGGCACGCCTTCATCCGCAACGCGGGGACGTACTTCCTCACCGACCTGTTGATCTACGCCGACGGCATGGTCGACTGCTGGGATCTGGTGACTCTGGAGGAGTTCGCCGGCAAGCTCGCATCCGGGTGGGTAGCCACCGACTTGGCCGACGGCGCCCAAGCATCGGCCCATCACCTCGCATCGTGGAAGTTCGCCGAGCCACGCATGTCGCTGACTCCCGAGATGCTGCTTGGCGAGATCCGCGACGACATCGACCAGCTCAACGGCCGACCGGACTCCACAGCACGCTGCCTGGCTGCCCTGGACACCTTCCGCGGCCAGCCGACTGAGGACAATCGGGCGGCGCTTCGCGAAGCTTACGAAGCCATCCCCGAACACCTGCGGATCTACGCCCTCGGCGACATGGACTCCCAGGACTGGCCGCTGCGGGTGCTGGTGACAGGACCCGGACATCGCCTCGAAAGGCACGGCGAAGACGAAGTTGTCACCGAGGACATGCATGCCGCAGCTCTGCGTTACTTCACCGACCGGGAGCAGCAGCGCCAGCGTTACGCCGACAAGGCCCCCGCGGACGGTCCGGCAAAACCCGTCGAGACCAGCGTCCTCATTAACCAGACGGTCTTTCCCCGCGGCTGGCCGCAGGATCCAGGCAAACTGGTACTGCGCAACGAGTTCCCCACACCCATTACCGTCGGCGTTCTGACCTACCCGACCGTCACGCACGCTTACTGGGCGCTGGCGGTTGCCGACGAGCATCGGCAGGATGAGATCCTCCGCGCTGACACCCCTTATGCCGCACAGAAGCTTGCAGAGAGCTCCACCCTGCGCGATGGCTGGCCCCAGGCCCGGACGGCGATCATGGCGGACCTACTGCGTGCGAAGTTCAACCAGCACCCCGACCTTGCCGAAGCGCTGACGAGCACGGGAACATCGCGGCTGATCTACACCGAGATGGACTCGACGTTCTGGGGCCAGCACGGGCTGGAGGGCCGCAACTGGATGGGACGGCTGCTTGAGCTGATCCGCTCCGAACTGGCCGCCGGCAAGTTGAACGCGCCGTCGTGAACGGCGGATACGGTCGGACGCGGATCGCCTCGAGCGAGTGACACACGACCGTGTGAAATCACTTCCGGAGATCATGAAAGTGTCCAGATAAATCGCCAACACCCGGCCACTGCACTGAGGTGCCCGCACCGATCACCGATCCGGAGAAGATCACCCGCCTCGACATACGCCGACACGAACGGCTCGGCGGCATCCTGCACGCATACGAACACGCCGCATGACCTGCACGGATGAGTCTTCCCGCAAGGGCAGGGCTGACCGCTACCGTTCGAGCTCCGGTCCGGCCAGTCCCCCGAGGGCTTGGCCAGGGCGGTCGAATCCGCCACGGATGCGCTGGGCCTCGGGCCGGATCGTGCAGTCCCGGGCGTGGTCGTTGATCAGTCCCATGGCCTGCATGAATGCGAACACCGTGGTCGGCCCAGCGAACTTCCAGCCGCGCTTCTTCAGGTCCTTCGACAGGGCGACCGAGGCGGGTGAGGTCGAGGCGGTCTGCGGCTCGGTCAGGTCGGCGGCGTCGGGGTCGTAGCGCCAGACGAACGCCGCCAGCGACCCCTCGCGCTCGATCAGGTCCTCGGCCCGGCGGGCGTTGTTGACCACCACCTCGATCTTGCCGCGGTGCCGGACGATGCTGGCGCCGACCAGGAGGCGCTCGACGTCATGCTGGTCGAATCGGGCGACGGCCGGAATGTCGAAGGCCGCGAAGGCGGAGCGGAAGTTCTCGCGTTTGGCCAGGATCGTGCACCAGCTGAGCCCGGACTGGAAGCCCTCCAGGCTCAGCTTCTCGAACAGGCGCTGGTCGTCACCGACGGGGAAGCCCCACTCGGTGTCGTGGTAGGCGAGGACCTCCGGGGCGGCGCCGCTCCACGCGCAGCGCGGTGCGCCGTCGGGTCCGAGGAACGGTGTCGTCACAGCAGGAAGCTCAGCCGCTCGTCCGCCATGCCCGGCGCGATCTCGATGATCTCCGCCGTGACGACGTCCTGGGCGACGAACGGGTCCTCGTCGACGCGCTTGTGCAGCTCCTCGGGCGAGATGTTGTGCGCGAGGACCACGCCCCCGAGGCCCGGCTGGATGCTGCCGACCAGCAGGAAGACTCCATCGTCCAGGCCGCGCTTGATCCACTCCTGGTGGCCGGCCATGTGCTGGGCGGCAGCGGCCTTGTTGTCGGAGAACCGGAGCAGGACCACGAACATGCTTTCTCTCATCTCTCGTAGGTGTGCAACCAGTCACGCATCCGGTCGACTTCGCGCTGGATGAACGCCTCGTCGTGGAAGGCGTTGGCCATGACGGCGACGCCCTGACTGAAGGCGAGCACATGCATCGCCAGCTCGTCGGCCTGTTCGGCCGGTCCGAGCAGCGCGAACTGCTCGCGCAGCCAGGTGCGGAACAGGGTGAACAGGCGGCCGGCCTGACCGAGCATGGCGTGCTCCAGCTTGGCCAGCTCCGTGGTCAAGGTGCCCACCGGGCAGCCGTAGTCCTGGATGTCGGCGCGGTTGGTCAGCACGATCTCGACGTACCGCATGATCCGGCCCGCCGGGGTCGGCGCCTCGGCCTCCCACTGCTCCAACATCCTGCGGGTGTTCGCCAGGCGGGCGTCGATCACCGCGTCCAGGATCGCGTCCTTGGACTTGAAGTGGTAGTAGAAGTTGCCCCGCGACAGGCCGACGGCTCCGGCGATGTCCGCGAACGAGGTGTGCTCGTAACCGTGGTGGTAGAAGAGCCGGTCGGCCGCCGCGACGATCTGTTCGCGGGTCGCCGCAGCAGTCACGGTGAGCCCCTTCCAACGGCGTAGGACAGTTGACCTAGAGCCACAACATAGGTCAGCCGTCCTAGATCGTCAAGCTGTTGACACCGCCGGGACCAGCGGCCTAGCGTGACGGCGCCCTAGGACGACTGTCCTACAATGTTCGCCCGCACCGCTGGAGATCCGCATGCACCTCGACCTGTTCGCGCCGTTCGACCTGGGCGGCCTCACGCTCGCCAACCGGATGGTGATGGCGCCAATGACCCGCAACCGCGCCGACGCCGACGGCTGCGTCCCTGCGCTGATGGTCGACCACTACCGGCAGCGCGCCACCGCGGGCCTGATCATCGCGGAATCCACCACCGTCTCCCCCCAGGCGGTCGGCTACCCCTTCACACCCGGCCTGTACACCGACGCCCACGCGGCGAGCTGGCGGCGCCTGACCGACACAGTCCACGCGGAGGGCGGACGCATCTTCGTCCAACTGCAGCACTGCGGCCGTATCTCCCACCCGGACCTGCTGGACGGGCAGGCGCCAGTCGCCCCCTCGGCGCTCGCACCCTCCGGTCAGGCCGTCACCTACACCGGCCCGCAGGACTTCGTGACGCCCCGCGCGCTCGACACCGGCGAACTGCCGGGCATCGTCGACCAGTTCCGCCGAGCCGCCGAGCTCGCGAAGCAGGCGGGCTTCGACGGCATCGAGATCCACACCGGCAACGGCTACCTGATCGACCAGTTCCTGCGCGACCAGACCAACCACCGCACGGACGCGTACGGCGGCAGCGCGGCCAACCGCATGCGCCTGTTGAACGAGGTCCTCGACGCCGTGTGCGAGCAGTGGCCCGCCGAGCGGGTGGGCGTGCGCCTCACCCCCGAGAACGGCTTCAACTCGATGTCGGACTCCGACCCGCAGGGCCACTTCGAGTACTTCCTCGGGCAGCTGAGTGCACATGGCCTGGCCTACGCCCACGTCCTGGAGGGTGGCATGGCGACGACGGCCGTCTCCCTCGACTACCGCGCGCTGCGGGAGCGGTTCGCCGGCACGTACATCGCCAATAACGGCTACGACCCCGCCCGCGCCCAGGCAGCGGTGCACGCCGGCGATGCCGACCTGGTCGCCTTCGGCACGCCGTTCATTGCCAACCCGGACCTAGTCCGCCGCTACCGCGAGAACCTCCCACTGACCGCGGCCGACCCGGCCACGTTCTACGGCGGCGGGGAGGCCGGCTACACGGACTACCCGTTCCACCAGGACGGCGCAGCCCAGACCCGCGCCCTCGCGACCCAGGCCGAGGCCGGGTCTGCACACTGACCAGCCCCCTGGGCGGTTCCTGACGCTCAGTCCGCTCCCGCCTCATCGTCCTCGTCCGCAGCCTCCGCCGGGTCTCGAAAGGGCCGAAGTCCGCCGCCGGCCGAGCCGGAGGCGCGGAAGGTGTAGCGGCCGTACTTCTCTACCCAGTTTGTGCAATAACCCGCAGGTTCGTCGTGAAGATCAGTCCGTGGGCGTGGAGGCTGACCAGGTGGTTCGTGGTCATCGGCCACAACATCTGTAGATGGATCATGACGGTCCTTCAGGAACCTCGAAGAACCATCATGACCCGCACTGCCTCGCCGACACCGTCGATACGGCCGACCTGCCGCAACGAGGGTGAAAGCCCACGTTGAACCCGAGGGATATTGCACATTACCGGGACACGCTCCTAGGGTGCGTTTCAGAAGTGGATCTTGATGTGTCAAGATCCGCTTCGTGGCAAGGCACGATCTGACGAATGCGCAGTGGGCGAAGCTGGAGCCGCTGCTGCCGGTTGGGAGGAAGCCTGGACGGCCGCCGGTGCACACCAGGCGGCAGTTGATAGACGGCATACGCTGGCGTACCCGCGCCTGCGCTCCCTGGCGGGACGTGCCCGAGCGGTACGGTCCGTGGGAGACGGTGTACGGCTTGTTCCGGCGCTGGCAGCGGGACGGCACGTGGCATCGCATCTTCGAGCAGCTCCAGGCGCGTGCCGATGCCGAGGGACTGATCGCCTGGGACGTCTCGGTGGATTCGACCGTCGCCCGCGCCCACCAGCATGCGGCTGGTGCCCGCAAAAAGGGGATCTGCAGATCGAGCCGCCCGGTGGCGTGTTCACCGAGCCCGACGACCACGGGCTCGGACGCTCCCGGGGCGGGCTGACCACCAAGCTCCATCTGGCGGTCGAGCAGAACCAGAAGCCGATGTCGCTGGTCATCACAGCCGGACAGCGCGGCGACTCCCCGCAGTTCCAGGTGGTTCTGGAGCGTATCCGGGTGCCCAGGCTCGGGCCGGGCCGCCCGCGTACCCGGCCGGACAAGGTCCGGGCCGACAAGGCGTACAGCTCCCGCGCGAACCGTGCCTACCTGCGCAAGCGCGGTGTCCCCTGCACGATCCCGGAGAAGCGCGACCAGATCGACAACCGCAAGAAGCGCGGTTCCCACGGTGGCCGGCCGCCGAAGTTCGACGCCGCGGATTACAAGAAGCGCCACGCCGTGGAACGCGGCTGGCGGGACATGAAGCAGGTCATCGACCTGCGGCCGGTGTTCCACCGCAAGGAGGAACACATACGCGCTCACGTTCTGCTCTGCTGGCTCGCCCTGCTCCTGGCCCGCATCGCCGAAACCCACACCGGGCAGACCTGGCCGAACCTGCGCCACGAACTCGACCGCATCAAGCTCGGCACCTTCACCGGCCCCGCCGGCACCTTCCAGCAGCGCACCGAGATCACCAAACCGCAACGCGACCTCCTCCACGCCCTCAAGCTCGACCCACCGCCACGGATCTACCAGCTCACCCCCGCGAGCCGCTGACCAGCACGAACCACCAGCCCTAGATACACGCCGTCACACCAGCCGACGGCGCGTTTCCGCACGTAAACCCCCGAATTCACGGACTATCCCGCTACATCAGCTGCGGAACCCGGGTCCGCGGGGTTAGAGCCTTCTGCCCGTCGATTCCCGCCGTCTTCTTGCCGGTGCTGACCTGGCAGACCCGCCTGACACTCGTCAACGTGTTGGCCCTGGACCGCAGCATCAGCCTTTGCAGGTTGCGCACCTGCTTCATGTCACCCTCGCGGGCAGCCCTGAAAATCCTCTGACGCAGCCGCCTTACAGACGTCTCCTCCCGGCTCCAGCCATTGCTGTGCCAGAACTCGGCGTCGCCCTCGGGTCCGTTCATCCGGGGTTCGGCGATGGCCAGTTCGGTCAACGCAGCCCTCCCTTCAGTCCAACTTGCGCCTCGGTGCAAGTGCTTGCTCATCGTCTCTTCATGGCCTACCTGGTCCACGTCAGCCGCCTTTCGGCTCCAGCCACAGGCTGGTGTCCACCGGGTTATGGGCCGCCAGGTGGAGACTCCTGGTCGGCGGCCGCTTCCCCTGGGCTTTCGCCCTGGTGGCGTTCGCTTCTTGGACCATCCTGTTCCCGCACGGGGGTTCGGCCTCCGTTGCCTTCGGCTTACCGGCTGACGAGGCCGGACCCGTACGGGGTTTCCGTGTTCCACATCGTGCAGTTGCGCCCGGGTGGGGTGCTCCCTTTCCGCCGTCCTCCGCGGTGACCAACAGGTCCCTTCCCGATGGGGACCCGCCACGCCGGGCTTCCCAGCCCCAGAGGATTCCACCGCCGAGTGCTGACCATTGAGCGGTGTAAGTCTGACGACGAGAGTTCGCTTTCGCTCACCCGTCCGGACTTCCCCTTCGCCTGTAGCTTGCGAATGCGAGCCCTTGGGCTTGACCGCCTCCGCTCAGCACCCCGGGATTACTCCCGACGCACCGGAGGCTGGGGACTGACCGTCGGTCACTGGTCAGGTCCGCATGACACGTCTCCTCCCCTGCGGACTCTGCGTGCGATGTGACTTCACGTCGCACCGGGCGTGCCTTCCCTACCCGCGCTGCGAACGCGGGCCTACTCGGTGACCATCACAGGATCAATCGGGAAGGTACGCCCTCCGCGTCCCATCCCGAAGGCCGATCCACAAGTCCTGAGCACTGCTCCTCTCGCCTGCAAACCTGCACCCACCGCTCCATGATCGAGTTCATGCGCGGCATGCGAATGCCGGTGGTGACGACCTCGATGCCCTCAGCTTCGAAGACGGCATCGAACGTGCGGGTGAAATTGCTGTCGCGGTCCCTGATCAGGTGTCGGACGGTGGCGCCAGCATCCTGGAGGTCCATGACCACGTTCCTTGCGGCCTCGGTTACCCAGTCCGCAGTGGGATGGGCGGTCGCGCCGAGGACACGGATGCGGCGGCTGGTGTGCTCGATGACGGCGAAGACGTATAGCGTCGCACCGTTGAGGGTGGTGGCGGTGAAGAAGTCGCAGGCTAGGATCGCGTGGGCCTGGCCGCGCAAGAACACGGCCCAGGTCAGACGGTCACGTTCGGGCGCCGGCTCGATCCTGTGCGCTCGAAGAATCTCCCATACCGTGGACGGTGCCACCTTGATGCCGAGCAGGGCGAGTTCGCCGTGGATACGCCGATACTCCCAGGAGCTGCTCTCGCGGGCCAAGCGCAGGACAAGGGCTCGGATACTCCGGCGGGTCGGCGGCCTGCCAGACCGCTTGAGGCGGGAGGCGTCAGCGTGACGACGGCGCATGAGGTCACGGTGCCACCTCAGGACCGTATCCGGCGAGACGATCAGATGCAGCTGCCGCAGTGTGGGCCTGGGGAGCCGTTGGAGGAGCGCGGCCAGAAAGGCACGGTCCGCCTGCGTGATGCGCGGCCTGTCGATCTGCCGCTGCAGGACAGCCAACTGGTGGCGCAGCGTCAATATCTCGATGTCCTTGTTCACAGCGCTCATCGGCAGCAGCCGTATGACGGCGAACACGCTCGACACGGCCAGGTAGGGCAGTTGCAACAGCACGGTCCACCAGCATGACACGACCCATCCGACGATCACTGGCCGGTCGTGAGGATCTGCAGGTCGCAGGCAATGGATGAGGTCTTCGGCACCCGCACGGCCTCGGCGTAACCGAGCGCACCGGCGACACCTTCACCCTCACCCCGCTCGGCCACGCCCTGCTCCGCGAGGGCCTGCTCCTCGGCACCGCGAACCTGCCGGACGTCGACCCCGACACCTTCCCGACCGAGGAAGCGGTACGGGCGGCCTGGGACGCGGGCCGGCTGGTGGCCGCCGCCCAGTGGTGGCCGTCAGGTGCGGCCCGCAAGACGCTCGGCGACTGGCTGTCCGGTCGCGGCGCCGACGGCTGGTCCGAACTCCTCGCCGCGCTCGCCGACACCCCCGCCGGGCCGGACGCGGCCCGTCGGCGTGCCCTGCTCGGCCTGCTCGACGCGGCGGCAGCCCCGGTGCCGGCCTGGGAGACCCTGCTCGACGACCCCGTACTGGGAGAACACGCCGCGCACACCCTGCGCGCTCTCGGCCACCGGGCCGACTCCACTCGGGTACCCGAGGCCGCCCGCGCGACGTACCTGGCCGACCGGTTCGAGGAGATCCGCCTGGCCGCCGCCCTCACCCGCCGCATGGCCGTCCGTCCCGACGCGGCGGATGACGGTGACGGCGAGGGAGCGCAGCCGCCAGAACGAAACGCCGCGCTGTACGCCGCTTTCGACGAGGCCGCGGCCGAGTGGCCCGGAGGCGGCCAGGCCCTGGTCGCGGCTCTGGCCGTCGCCGATCCGTACGCCACACCGCCAGTCCTCGAGGAGCTTTCCGGTCATCACAACGCGACGGTGGCCGAGGCGGCGCGGCGTGCTCTGCGTGCCCTCCGGGCCGAGGCGCACGCCAGGCCCACCCGCCGAGCAAAGGACGCGAAGACAGCCTCGCGAGGCAGGCCGCAGGCCGGGAAACGGTCGAAGAAGCAGCGCAAGAGGCACTGATTCCGCACGGTCGGTGCCGGTGGACGCGTCCGCAGGAGCCGGACCGGCGTCGGCTCTGATCCGTACCGCGGATCTCACCCGCACACGCGTGGGGGTGGTGTCACCACGCCTCGGACCGCGTCGACGAGCCCGGAACACGGAAGCCGTGGATTCGCGACGGCTCCGGGGTGCCTCCGACGTCCCACGCGCCTGAAGGATGTCGGTGCTGTCGGATAGCGTGTGTGCCGTGCGCTACTTCAACACGGCAGGGCCGTGCCTCCCCACGCGCCACTACATGCTGCCAGCCCAGGAACGGCTGCCGCAGGCCCGCGAGATCGTGGACCAAGGCCAGTACTTCGTGGTGCACGCACCCCGGCAGACCGGCAAGACCACGGCGCTGGCGGCGATGGCCCGGGACCTGACGGCCTCGGGCCGGTACGCGGCGCTGCGTTTCTCCTGCGAGATGGCCGAGGCCGCGGATCAGGACATCGAGCGGGCGGAGCTGCTGGTGCTGAGCGCGATCCGGCAGTCCGCCGAGGCGGCCGGGCTGCCGGACGAGCTGGCTCCCCCGAGCCCGTGGCCGGATGACGCGCCCGGGGCCCGGCTCAAGCGGGGACTGTTGGAGTGGGCGCGGAGCTGTCCGCGTCCGCTGGTGCTGGTCTTCGACGAGATCGACGCGCTGCAGGGGCAGAGCCTGCGCAGTGTGCTGCGTCAGCTGCGGGACGGCTATACCGACGTACGCGATCAGTTCCCGCACACGGTGGCGTTGTGCGGGCTGCGGGACGTGCGTGACTACAAGGCGGCCTCGGGCGGGGATACGGGCAGGCTGGGGACGTCGAGTCCGTTCAACATCAAGGTCGCTTCGCTGCGGTTGGGTGACTTCACCGAGGCCGAGGTCGCCGAGCTGTACGGGCAGCACACCGCGGAGACCGGTCAGGAGTTCACCCTGGACGCGGTCCGGCGCGCCTTTTGGTGCACGCAGGGCCAGCCCTGGCTGGTCAACGCGCTGGCTTATGAGATCACCAGTCGGATGCGGGTTCCGCTGTCAGAGCCGGTCACGGCCGAGCATGTGGACGAGGCGAAGGAGCGGCTGATCCTGGCCCGGGCGACGCATCTGGACTCGCTGGCCGCGCGCCTGGGCGAGGACCGGGTGCGCCGGATCGTCCAGCCGTTGATCGCCGGTGAGCTGCTGCTGCCGACGGACACATACGACGACGACCTGGCCTACGTGCGCGACCTGGGCCTTGTCGCCCCGGACACGCCGGTGCGGGTGGCCAACCCGATCTACAAGGAAGTCATCGTCCGCGTCCTGGGAAACAACACGGAGAGCCAGGTCGTCGACGCCCCGAGCAGCTTCCGGCTGGCGGACGGCCGGATCGACATGGACAAGCTGTTGCATTCCTTTGCCGAGTTCTGGCGGGAGAACGGGGAGATCCTGGCCACCAGCTCGACCTATCCGGAGGCGGCGGCGCAGCTGGTGATGATGGCGTACCTGCACCGCATCGTGAACGGGGCGGGCTTCATTGACCGTGAGTACGGGGTCGGCCGGCGGCGCGTCGACCTGCTGATCCGTCAGCCGTACACCGCTGCCGACGGTTCGCGGGCGGTGCAGCGCGAGGCTCTGGAGCTGAAGGTGTGGCGCCAGGGCCGCACCG
The DNA here is from genome assembly GCF_057710365.1 of Streptomyces sp. bgisy027. Classification (NCBI taxonomy): domain Bacteria; kingdom Bacillati; phylum Actinomycetota; class Actinomycetes; order Kitasatosporales; family Streptomycetaceae; genus Streptomyces; species Streptomyces sp. bgisy027. The sequence goes on along the minus strand of NZ_JBYIVZ010000039.1, from coordinate 77,488 downwards.
ACCCCCTCGCCGAGGGGCTGGCACAGTTGGACGACTACCTGGACCGCATGGAGCTGTCCACGGGCACCCTCGTCGTCTTCGACACCCGCCCGCAGGCAGCCCCGGTCCACGAGCGCACCACCTTCTCGCAGCAGACCACGCCCTCCGGGCGCACCGTCACCCTGCTGCGCGCCTGACGGCCGGGAGACCTCAGCCAGGAGCGTGTCGGGCTCGAAAAGTCATCGCTGCACGTCAGGCCGCGTATCGGTACTCGTTGATGACGCCGCCGAGGACGCGGGTGCGCAGGACCTTCCGGCCTTCGATGTCGTGCGCGGTGGCGGGCTGCTGGTCGGAGTCAGGCGGCAGCTGATGGCGGGCCCGGTGCGGCCGATGCCCGTTGTAGTGCTGCTGGTAGGCGGCAAGGACCTGCCGCGCATGGGCTTCGCCCACGATGAGGACGTGGTCGAGGGCCACGCGTCGGATACTGCCGATCACCCTCTCACAATGCGCGTTCATCCGCGGGGGGCTCTTGATCACGTCCATGTCTTCAGCCTCGAAGATCGCATCGAAGGCCTGGCCGTACTTGTCGTCGCGGTCGCGTAGCAGGAACCGCAGGCTCTCCATACGTGTGCCCAGGTCGGCGGCGACGTTCCTGGCCTGCTGGGTGGCCCACTCGCGGTTCGGGTGGGCGGTGACGCCGGTGATGTGCAGGCGTCGGGTGCCGTGTTCGAGGAACGCCAGCGCGTAGAACCGCTCACCGAGCGCGGTGTCCACATGCAGGAAGTCGACCGCGACGATGCCCTTGGCCTGGTTGGTGAGGAATTCCTGCGAGGTTGGGCCGGTGCGGCGAGGGGCCGGATCGATGCCCGCCGCGTGGAGAACATTCCACACGGTGGAGGCGGCGATCGGGTGCCCCACGCGGGCCAGCTCGCCCTGGATCCTCCGGTGCCCCCACCGGGGATTGTCCCGGGCCAGGCGGAGCACGAGCTTGCTGATCGCCTCCCTGGTCGGCGGGCGACCGGTACGGGCGCGCCGCGCTGGCACCGGGCCTTCGTTGATCTTGCCGAAGGGGTGGTGGTGCTCGGGTGAGTCGCCGGGCAGGGTCAGGTCGTTGCGGTTTGCGACGAGAGGCGGGGATCCTGATGGGGAGCGGTTTTTGTTCAGTCGGTCACCATGCGGCGTTGCTCCAGGAGAGCCCCTACCGTCTCCCGGTGGGAGGGCAGAGACCGTGAACTCAGCTGCGCAGGTGGGAGGGTAGGGCGAGTTGCTTCCAGGAGACCGTCGGCGGAATCGCCGCGACGTTGGTCAGCCGCAGTGCGAGGCCAGACTCGCCGCGTTGATCCGGACGGCTCAGGCCTGGACACGTCATGGTGAACGCGGTCCTGCTGCTGCGCCGCCCCCTGCTGGTGACAGGGGGTGGGCAGATCCCGGGAAGGTGCCCCTCGTGTACTGGATCGTCCAGGTACTGAGGCTGGGCCGGGTGCTGCGCTGGCGCATCAGCAAGCAGATCTCTTCGCGGAGCGGTGTGTATGACTGTGACGCAATAGAACGAGTTGAAGACGCTGCGGCGGCGCACCGCGCGGACGGCACGTTCAACCTGCAGGCCCCCCATGCTCCGCGCAGGACCGGCCGCTTCCTCCACCCGGGCCCCTCGCGGGCCGCGCTGCCACCCCACAGACTTCCCCGGGTGCTGCTGGTCGACGAGTTGGACAAGAGCGGCATGGATCTGCCCAACGACCTGTTGCGCATGTTCGAAAAGAGCCGGTGCATCCCTGGGCCGGCGGGTGCACCCCCGAAAGATGCTGCCGAACGATGCCCCGCCTCACCGCAGCAGGCGCGCCAGGTGCGGCGCCTCTTGCATCGTGGTCGTCTCCTTCACCTGCAACAGCGAACGGGACTTCCCCGCGGTGTTGGTGGGCCGTCGTATGCGGCTGTGGCCGCCCGACCCTCCGCGGCTGGCCTGCATGGTCAGGCCCCACGCCCGAGAACAGCAGACAGCGCTGCGGCGAGCTGTCAGGGTGCCCGCGGAGTAGATGCCAAGGGATCGGGGGCTAGATGATCGCAATGTGAGGTCCGCCGCCACAATGCCGTGAAAGGACGGACGGCGGACCCCTCCACCTACGGGACGTAGCCCGTGACCGGCAGAAGGTGGCCGCCTTACTGCCGGCGCAGACGTCGAGGACCGGGCGCTTGCTGGTGCCCGGTTCCGATGACTTGCCTCTCCAGTCTAAGGGCGGGTCCTACCCGGCGACATGCAGCGTGTGGCGCCGTATCACCTCACCTCAGTACGGAGAAACGCATGCCCATTGGCATCGCAGTCCCCTTGGTATCCCTGATCGTCGCGATCGCCGGCTGGCTCGTGCTGGCCCTGATCGAGAATCACAAGACCGACAAGGAGGACCTGGAGAAGACCGCAGGCGTCCTGCGCAGGATCGATCTCGGTGTCCGCGACCTCAAGGAGCTCAAGCGGGCAGCGACATTCCTGGAGCTCCAGGGGCTGGGGAAGTTAGTCAAAGAGGTTGAGCGGGACGTTGACCAGTACACCGGTGACCTGCAGAGCAGACTGGAGTCGGTGGCCGAGCTGCTCCGCCGGTATGTGGAGGCGGCCGCGCCTGCCGTGGACGACGTCCGCGCCGCCCACCTGTCTGCTTCTCATCGCGGTGATGTGCCGACCGAGTTGACGGTCGAGTTCCTGGTGGCGCGCTGCGAGGAGCAGGCACTTCTGCGGCCGCACCTGGAGAGCGCGGTGGCCGCCGCTGAAATGCGCATCCGCCGGCTGCGGCGCCTTCGCCTTTGGAACTGAGCGGCTCCTCGATCCGGCACGAAACCAACCGTCTTGCGCCTCCGGATGCACCGGGGTTCCACCGTCTTTGTCGGCGCAGGAGAATCAGCCGACCGGCTTCGACAGCGTCGGTTCTCACCTGGCGCTGCTCCGTCGCGCGGCTATGCCGCCCTGCTCCCCACGATTTGAGGACACTGCAACCGTGAACGCAGAATTCTGGGTCGCCTTCGGCACCGGAGTCGTTGCTCTCATCGCACTGATAACCAGTTCGGCCAGCACCGCCAAAGCCCGTGTCAAGGCTGTCGAAGACGCCTACATCGCCCGCTACTGGCAACTCCTCGACCGCTTCCCGGCCGCGGCTCTCGTCGCCCAGGACGGCACGTCATGCACGGAGGACGAACTCAAAGCCGTGCGCCTGTACTTGCGGCTGTGTGAGGACGAGTTGGAACTCCGCCAGCTCGGCTGGGTAGGCCGCAGGACGTGGCAGCAATGGCGTCCCGGTATCCAGGCCCAGCTCAACCAGTGGCCTGTCGCCGATGAGTGGGCTCCCGTCCGAGACCACCAGCGTGCGCCTGACCAATTCACCCTGCTGCGCCAGTTGGATGCCACCGCCGGTTTCGACCCCTACCAGCCTCACCCCTACATCGGCCGGATCACCCGTCTGTGGCGGGGTCTGTGAGAGCACGTCACCGAAACTTCCTGCAGCCCGGGACGCGGCAAGGTATACGGCTGCGGCCGCCTCAGCGTCGCCCCCGCCAAGAACACACCATGACCCGCAACCACCCGTGTCCATCCGCGCGAGTCGAGATGATCCTCGAACGCCTCACGAATGATCTCGCGAGCCGCGCGAGTGTCCAATAGGACGGGTCTGGCCCGTAGTCGGTGGTGACGGCGGGTAGTCATCAGTGCAGGAGTATGCGCTGGTGGAGGAGGGTGAATCCGGCGCGGCCGTGCATCTGTCTCATGATCCGTTTCGTTCTGGTGTTGACGCCTTCGGAGCGGCCGTTGTGGTAGGGCAGGGTGAGGCCGGCGTCGACGGCTGAGCGGTCGAGTTCGAGGCCGTTGGCGAAGCTGTGCAGGTGGGGCAGGTCCGCGGCGCGGGTGTCAGCGATCCAGCCGGTGAGTTCTGCATCGTTGCCCTGGGCCGGTGTGAGCAGAGCGGCGAAACCGCGTACGAGGTCGGCGAGTTCGGTCATCCCTCCGGGCGGGCCGCGGTGATCTTCTCCAGCAGCGTGGCCTCCTTCGCGTTCGAGGAAGGCGGCCAGTGCCCCGCGGGTGGCGAGGGTGTTCTTCAGGGCGGGCCAGGTGTCCGGCAGCCGGGGTGATTCCATCACCACTGTGGCGGCGCGGGCCCAGCCGGAGTCGCGGTGTGCGGCGTCGTGGTGGAAGCCGGGGTCGGTTACGGCGGCGGACAGGTCGTCCTGGGAGGGTCGGTCTCCTGCGCGGGCCAGCGCGGTCAGGACGGCGGCCCACTGCGCGTCGGTGCGGGCGGGGGCATGGGCCCAGGTGCGCTGCACGCCGACGGTTTCCGGGACCGCACCTGGCCCGGGCACTCGACCACAACCCGCGCCGCGCTGCCGCGGCCGCCCTCGCCCTGGCGATACAGGACGGCCATCATCCCGACGACACCGAACTCCAGCACCACCCTGATCACCCGGTGCACCCAGCTGGCCGGCCCCGATCTGCCCCGTCTGCTCGCCGAGTCCCTGAACGGCTGCACGGAAGCGGAACTGATCAGCCTGGCCATCGCCCTCGCCGCCACCGCCGGTCCGTTGAGCAGGGCCAGGGCGGTCAGGGTGGTGGCGGTGCGGTTCCAGTCGGTGGTGGCCGGACTGGCCGCGGCCTCGGCGAGGACTGGTGAGCGGCGGGTGACGGTGACAGCCGCATCCAGCAGCAGGCGGTGCAGTTCGCTTGCCTCGGACGGGAAGGACGGTGCTGCGGCCACGGCGCCCAGCCACCTGTCCGGGGAGGCTGCGAGGCCGTCCGCAGTGCGGTACAGCTCGCGGGTGATCTGCTGCCACAAGGGGCCGGGTGGCCCCTCCCCCGTGGTGAGCGCGGTCAGGGTGTGGCGCAGGCGGGTCTCGCTGAAGGCCCGGCGGCGCTGTTGTTCCTCGCGTGCCTGCTGCTCGGTGTCGTCATCGGCGGGGCCGTCCCAGCCGGGGGGTGGCGGCCCTCAGGTCCGGGTAGCGCTCGCGCAGTGCCCGCGCCTGCGGCAGGTCGGGGTCTGCCGGGTCGGGCCGTGCGGTCGCCAGCCACGCGGCGTGCCGGCGGGCCTGCGGGCTGAGGGCGGGCCACTGCAGGGCGCAGTACACGGATTCGTCGGCGGACAGCACGGCGGGAGTGTGCCACTCCCCCGAGCAGAGCCTTCCCCCACAGCCCCGCGCCGGGCGATCTCCGGGAGCCGGCATCGCACGACGAAACGCATGACCGCCCAGTACACAGCCACCGTGGCGACCGCACCCAACAGTGATCAACCTTGAGAACGGCCGGGCCTCACCACGAATCGCGTGGGAGCGGGTCGCCCGGCCACGCTCGGGCTCTAGAGTCGCCCCATGAGAATCCTGCGTACGCCTGATGAACGGTTCGACGGCCTACCGGACTACCCCTTCTCCCCCTCCTACACCGAAGTAGCGGCGGACGACGGCGCCAAGTCGCTGCGGGTGCACTATGTCGACCACGGAGACGGCTCCTCGGGCGAGACCGTGCTGCTCCTTCACGGGGAACCGTCCTGGTCCTACCTCTACCGGCACATGATCCCGGTTCTCTCCGCAGCGGGCCACCGATGCGTCGCTCCCGACCTCATCGGCTTCGGCAGGTCGGACAAACCGACCCCGCGCTTGGAATACACCTATCAGCGGCACGTTGACTGGATGCGCGAAGCCCTGTTCGACCGCCTGGACCTGCGCGGCATCACTCTCGTGTGCCAGGACTGGGGCGGGCTCATCGGGCTGCGTCTGGTGGCGGAGTCCCCCGACCGCTTCGCTCGGGTCGTCGTCGCGAACACCTTCCTTCCCACCGGTGACCGCGAGCCAGGTGAGGCCTTCCTCGCATGGCGCGAATTCAGCCAGAACACCACCGAGTTCCGTGTGGGCGACATCGTCAACGGCGGATGCACGACCGATCTCGCCCCCGAGACCGTCGCCGCATACGACGCCCCCTTCCCTGATGAGACGTTCAAGGAAGGCGCGCGGCAGTTCCCGCTGCTCGTACCCGTGTCCCCGGACGATCCTGCCGCCGAACCGAACCGCCTGGCCTGGCAGACCCTTCAGAGCTTCACCCATCCCTTCCTCTGTTCGTTCAGTGACCAGGATCCGATCAGCCACGGTGCCGATCGCGTCTTTCGAAAGCTCGTTCCCGGCTGCCGTGGCCAGGAACACGCCGTTGTCAAGGGCGGAGGGCACTTCCTCCAGGAGGACCGAGGCGCCGAATTCGCAGAGATCGTGAACCGATTCATCGCCACCACCTGATACCGCGGCTGGTTCTCCATACCCTGGGCTGGTCGCGATCAGTGACGGTCTCGGACCGTCCGGCGGTCGTGCCCACGCCCAGCGGGGCGGTTCGCTTGAGATTCGAGCCGGGGCTGCCATTGCCTGGCCGTTTCGGTTCGGGTGCAGGGGCCGGGCCATGGCAGGTGAGGACACCCGTGAGCGATGCGCCAGCCCGAGGTGACCGAGGCCGGGTGACGCTCTGCGTCACCGGCGCCGCCTTCCTCTGCCGACCGCCTCTTCGTCAGGGCTCGAACCGGTCCGAAGCACTCCCCCGTCAAGGGCTGTGCCAAAGCCCACCGTTGGGGCTGAAGGCCACCTCGGCCCAGGTGACCTCCGACGGCCGGCACGTCACCCTCAAGGGCGCACAGGCCGAGGTACACGAGAGAGTCGGGTCGACCTGTACAGCGGGGTCACCCGGTCGGGCCCCCAACAGCGCGTTGCCGCCGCCGAGTAATCGGGTCTGCTCGTAGCTGAACCAGCGTGGAAAGAACCGCTCGACGTACGCGCGGGCCACACGGTAGCCGTCCGGGGGTCTTGGGGGGCGCCCGCCTGCGCAGACGAGGTGCCGAGGAGCACGCCGACGGCCAGGAGCGCGGTCAGCCGCTTCCATCGGGTGTGCATCGTGAGGTGCAGCATGGACTGCCAGGTCTTCCCTTCGGGCGGAGCCGCCGCCTCGGTCGTGCGACCGGCGGCCCAGGCCGGCCTCGCCCCGGTCGCGATCGGTACCCGCTTGAGATCGGCGGAGACACGGAGAATCTGCCCGCGGCGACGCACGATGACAAGGCTGCGGAACGCCACATCCCGCGCTCCGAGGAGAGCGGTGCGGCCAACTCACCCGTCCTGCGCGGCAGCGTCATGCCCAAGGGGTGATCCCGGTGTCGGTTTTCCTGGTGCTGTCACGTTGTCGGGCGCGTGACTGTCTGATGGTGCGTCAGGGCGTGCTGGGGCCGGGTTTCGGGTCCTGGGTCAGTCGGCGGCAGGCCATGCTGCCGGCGCTGCGGTCCCGGAGGGTGAGGCGGAGGGACATCTCGAGACGGTTCTGAGCGGCGGCCAGGAGGTGCCGTCGGGGCCGGGAATGAGGCGAGGTGCCACTGAACGCGGACAGGAACCGTTGCGCGGCGCCGGGCGGGCGGAAATACTTCATCGCGCGTTCACGCTGCCTCGTCGGCTGGTGGCTGTTCTCGGCCCGGCTGTCCAGCCCCTTGTGGGAGCGGTGTCCGACGGAGGCCACGAGTTCGCGGTGGGCGACGCCGCAGCTCTTCAGCTTGTCGGTGACGAGCACGCGCGGGACGCGGCACTGCTTCTTCATGAGCTTGGCCATGAACCGCTTCGCTGCCTTCGAATCACGCCTGGACTGGACCAGGATGTCGAGGACGTCGCCGTCCTGCTCGACCGCCCGCCACAGGTACTGCCGCTCGCCACCGATCTTCACGAACACCTCGTCGAGATGGCACGTGTCGCCGGGCCCGGGCCAGGCGGCGCCGCAGCCCGCCGGCGTACGCCTGGCCGACACACCGGCGGCGCACGGTCCCGTAGGACACGATCACCCCGCGCTGGAGCATCAGCTCCTCGACCTCGCGGTCGCTGAGCGGGAACCGGAAGTACAGCCACACGCAGTGCGCGACGATTTCTGCCGGGTAGCGGTGGCCCTTGCACGACGGCGACACGCGCTTCACGGCAAGCCCCTCCCGCCCAAACCCAACCCGAAGATCATCTCGTCCACTGGTCAACATGACAGCACCCGGTCGGGTGCTGGAGCTGGAGTTCCAGCTGAGGGGCGCGTGTGGCGAGTATGGGCGGCTGGAGTACCCGTTGGGCAAAAGTTGCGTTGATGTATGCGGCGATTTCCCGCGAGACCTGTCCCGGACCGGGATGATGGGTAATCGGTAGCCGAGGTGGCCGTCCCCGAGGCGATCGCCCATCCCGGGACACCTGCCGCGTGCGCCGCCATCATGAGTCCTGCCAGTGAAGCCGGCAGCAGCAGTGCGATCTGGAACACGGCCGGCCAGGCTTTATCGTTCTTGGCGTAGATGCGTTCCACAAAGCGGTCCAGGAAATCCAGGAAACTGTCGGGCGGAGCAGCGGACCGGTCATTTGCCGTCGCAGCCTGCCGTCCACGGGGAATCGCGCCTGCCGGCGGGCTCCCTGGTCTCGTCCTGCGCTGCCCGGGCTCTTGCAGCGCGCCGCTGCGGGCTCCATTCTGCGCTGGGATTTCCGGCGCACCGGGACCGGGCTCAGGCGTCCCCGATGCCGCGGGAAAAGGGTCGGGCACCTGGAACTCCTGACTCACACACGAAACATGACGCAGCGGGATGTCGGCCTGCCGAACCAGACAGCCACCCCGTTAACTGCTGGTCAAACGTCTGACGCCGGGGTCGCGGGTGCGGCTTGAGGCGATCCGTTGATCGTCTTGTGCCACCGGATGTCGGCCCTCCATCGGTTGACGGAGCAGTTGGCGCAGGCGCAGACGAGAACCCAATGTATAGCCCTGCGCGCCCTGCACGTGTCAGCTCAAAGAGCAGCGCCGCGTATCCGGGAACTGCCCGTATCCCCTGCGTACGGCAAGGCCGAAGTCCGCTATTCACATGCACGGACTCTTTATGCCGGTCCGGGGTTGCGGAAAAGCGCCCCTTTTCACCCCGGGGAGTGACACCACACGCCCCTTTGGCAGCGGAGATCTCACCGAGATCGACACGGGCGAGGGCAAGCTGTACTTGGCGACGGTCATCGACCTGCTCTCCCGCCGCCTGCTCGGCTACGCGATGGCCGAGCAGCACGACGCCGACCTGGTCGTCGCGTCCCTGAACATGGCCGCGGCCACCCGCGGCGGCGACGTGCGCGGCGTGATCATGCACACGGACAGGGGCAGCGAGGGCGGGTTCAAGCGGGCGTGCCGCACACTCGGCGTGATCCAGTCCACGGGCCGGGTCGGGTCATGTTTCGACTGTGAGGATGATCAGGTGCCGCTTCGGGCGGTGGCCTGACCCGTGTTTCGACTGGCGTTGTTGCCTTGGCGTTGATCTGTCGGCCACTGCCTGGAGGGGTACTCGCTGCCGCCGGGCAGGGGACGTGTCCCGATAGGGGCCTTCGCGACAGGCACCTTCCCAGTCTTGACCGCCCCCCGGCCCGGCGACGGCCACCAGCACCCGAGGCAATCAGGAGACAGGCGACCTTGCCCAACATCACGCAGTCCGAAGCCCCGTGTCACATCCCGGCCGACGCCGCCGAGCAAGTCCTGCTCGGGGTTGACACCCACAAGGATGTTCACGCCGCGGCCGTCATCACCATGCTCGGCGCCGTTCTGGATGGCCGCAGCTTCCCGACAACCGCAGAGGGCTACCGCCAACTCGTGGCCTGGGCCCGTTCGTTCGGCGTGCTGCGGCGGGCCGGGGTCGAGTGCACCGGCTCCTACGGGGCCGCCCTGACACGGCACCTGCGCGCCGAGGGCATCGAGGTGACTGAGGTCAACCAGCCGGACAAGGCGGCCCATCGACGTCACGGCAAGACCGACGCCATCGATGCCGAAGCCGCTGCTCGCGCCGTGCTGTCCGGCCGGGCCACCGCCGCAGCGAAGAGACCGACGGGCCGGTGGAGATGCTGAGGCTATTCAAGCTGGCCAAGGGGTCCGCCATCAAGTCCCGCACCCAGGCCATCAACCAGCTCAAGAGCGTCCTGGTCTGCGCCGACGCCGAACTTCGCGAGTCCCTGACCGGACTGAGCAACCCGAGGCTGTTCACACAGTGCGCCGCACTCGCGCAACCGGAGATCTCTGGGCCGGCAGGGGCCGCGCGTCACACCCTGAGACTGCTGGCCCGCCGTATCCAGAGCCTGACCGAGGAGATCAATGACCTGAACAAGCGGATAACCGGCGCGATCACAGCGAGCACTCCTGGTCTGCTCACATCCGCGGCGTCGGCCCGGACACGGCGGCTGCCTTGCTCATCTCGGCCGGCGACAATCCGGAACGCCTCGACAGCGAGGCGTCCTTCGCCGCTTTGTGCGGCACCAGCCCGGTCGAGGCATCGTCCGGCAAGACCCAGCGCCGCAGGCTCAACCGCGGCGGCGACCGCCAGGCCAACGCCGCTCTCTTCCGGATCGTCCTCAGCCGTCTGCGCTGGGAGGAGCGTTCCCAGGACCACATGCGGCGACGCCTCGCGGAGGGCAAGACGCGCCGCGAGATCATCCGCTGCCTCAAGCGGTACGTCGCACGAGAGATCTACCGGCTCATCGCCCATTACCTTCGTCGTAGAGCCCGGTTCGGGTTCGTGGCCATCGGGGCCGGTATGACTCTTTGCCCCTGTCCTTGATGATCCGGGGGGTGCTGTCACTGGTCCCGGCGGCACCGGTTGATCGCTGATGGAAGCGTGTCCGCCCACGGGCAGGGCTGCGTAATGTGGCTGCCGATCTCCGGTGTCCCGGCAGGCCACCCGTTGTGCCGGGAGGGGAGGGAAAGCCCGGTGACCAGCAACGACTTCACGTCTATCGATGTCTTCTGCGCCCTGGATGTCGGCAAGTCCGAGCATCACGGCACGGCCCTGCTGCGCGATGGCCGCACGACCTTCGACAAACCGCTGCCCAACGGTGAGCCGCAGCTGCGGGAACTGTTCGCCCGGCTGCAGCGCAAGGGGAAGGTCCTGGTCGTGGTCGACCAGCCGGCCTCCATCGGCACCCTGGCGGTCACCGTCGCCCGCGCTTGTGGATGCGAAGTCGCCTACCTGCCGGGCCTGTCGATGCGCCGACTGGCCGACCTGCACCCCGGCACCGGCAAGACCGACGCCCGCGACGCCTACGTCATCGCCGATGCCGCCCGCGCCATGCCCCACCTGCTGCACTCCATCGAGGCCGACGAGAGCGTGCGGGCCGAACTGACCATGGTCCTGGGCCACGACGACGACCTCGCCCAGGACGCCACCCGCACCTCCAACCGGCTGCGTGGCCTGCTCACCTCCATCCACCCCGCCCTCGAACGCGTCCTCGGGCCCCGCCTGCGCCACCCGGCCGTCCTGGCCCTGCTGCAGACCTACGGCTCCCCCACCCAGCTGGCCCAGGCCGGCACCGAGCAGATCGCGCAAGTCATGCTCCGCGCCGCTCCGCGGATGCGCAGTGCCCACACCCTGGCCGGCCAGATCACCACCGCCCTGACCGAGCAGACCGTGCAAGTCCCCGGCACCGAGTCGGCCGGGGAGATCGTCTCCGGCCTGGCCGAGGCCCTCGCGGTCCTCCTCAAACGCCGGGACATCCTGGAGATGCGGGTCGCCGCTCTGCTGGAGGCCCACCCTCTCGCGAAGGTCCTGACCTCCATGCCCGGGGTCGCGGTCAGGACCGGTGCCCGCATCCTGGCCGAGGTTGGCGACGCCAGCGCGTTCCCCACCGCCGCCCACCTGGCCTCCTACGCGGGACTGACCCCCACCACGCGTCGTTCCGGGACCTCCATCCGCGGCGAAGGACCACCCCGCGGCGGCAACAAGACGCTCAAACGGGCGCTATTCCTGGCCTCGTTCGCCTCGCTGAGCAGCCCCGAATCGCGGGCCTACTACGACAGGAAGCGCGCGGAGAAGAAGCGCCACAACGCCGCGCTCATCTGCCTCACCCGCCGCCGCGTCGACGTCCTGCACGCCATGCTCAAGCACCGCACCCTCTACCAACCCGGGCACGAACAAACAGCCTGACCAAGCCCACAGACCTTGACCGAACAGATAGAAGCACCCCCCCAAGCCACCCCGGAAGACCGCGCAGAACGCGCCCGAGACGCCGCTTGACATCCATAGGGGCATCAACGCCGTGAGCGAGGCGTTCAACAGCGTGCTCAAGGTCGAGTAGGTCCACCGGCACACCTTCCGCACCCGCACCGAGGCCCGCGTCAAGATCGCCACCTGGATCACCGACTTCTACAACACCAGGCGGCTACACACCATATGCGGGTTCAAGAGCCCGATCGACTACGAACATGACTACCGAGCCACCCTCGCCGAGGAACTGGCGGCATAGATCGTCTCCATGATGCGAGGGGATTGACACTCACGGCGTCACCTCTGGTGCTCGTGGTTTTCCCCCCGCGACACGCCCACTTCGCATACGCCAATTGCATCAACGGGCCGCGCCCATCGCACCGCGGTACGCCGGTCACCCGCCTGGGTTCGCCCTGGTCGCGCGTTGTGCTCCGCACGGATCTGCTGGTGGCCATGAGCGACAGCGGTGACGAAGAGCTCACTGCCCGTGAGCGCAGCGAGTTGGACGCGCTGCGGCAGCGGGTGAAATCGGGCGTGAGTAGTTGGCGTACAGGAAATCCCGGTCAGATTGATCTTGGTCGGCTAGCACATGCACCGAGGACGCCGCTGGGCTTCGCGGAAAGGCCGCCGGGCGGGCGCCGGTGCTGGCTACGGTCCGGTCGTGCCGGTGGAGTTTCTGACTGATGAGCAGGCCGAGGCGTACGGGACGTTCACCGAGGTGCCCACGCGCCCGGAGCTGGAGCGGTTCTTCTTCCTCGACGATGACGACCGCGACCTGATCGCGGTGCGCCGTACGGACGCGCACCGCGTGGGCATGGCGTTGCAGATCTGCACAGTCCGCTACATCGGCCGGTTTCTGGGCGAGAACCCGCTCGCCGTGCCGTGGGAGGCCGTGGAGTATCTGGCCGGGCAGCTCGGCATCGCAGATGCCTCGTGCGTGAAACGGTACCCGGAGCGTCGCTCGACGGTGTACGAGCACGCGGCGGAGATCCAGAAGCGGTTCCAGTACCGGGACTTCACCGACCGGCGATGGGGCCGGGAGTTCCGTGGCTTCCTGTACGGGCGGGCGTGGACGCACGCCGAGGGACCAGTGGCCCTGTTCAACCACGCAGTGACGTGGCTGCGCAGGAACCGGGTGCTGTTGCCCGGCGTCTCGGTCCTGGCCCGGCAGGTGTCGGAGGCCCGCACGGCGGCAGAGCGGCGCCTGTACGAGGCAGTGGCCCGCGCCGCGCACCGGGCCGATCCCGCGCTCGCGCCGGCGCTGGCTGAACTGCTGGTGGTGCCGGAGGGCAAGCGGGTCTCGGAACTGGAGCGGCTGCGCACTCCACCGACGAAGTCGACGGGCACCGCGATGGTCCGGGCCATGGAGCGTGTGGAGGAGATCTCCGCGTTCGCGCTGGGGCGGGTGAACCTGTCCCGGGTGCCGGTGAACCGGCTGTCCACACTGGCCCGGTACGGGCAGCTGAGCAAGGCGCAGACGATCGAGAGGGCCCCGGAGCCGCGGCGGACCGCCCTGCTGACGGCGGTGGTGAGCCAGTTGGAGGCGCAGGCGGTCGACGATGCGCTCGACCTGTTCGCGGTGCTGATGGCGAACCGGCTGATCAGTCCGGCGAGGCGGGCGTCGGACCGGGAGCGCCTCGCGATGCTGCCGCAGCTGGAGAAGGCGGCCCGCATCCTGGCGAAGGCGTCGAAGATCCTCACCGAGGAACTGGACCTGGTCCCCGAGCACGACGCGGACCTGGACGTCGCGGCGCTGTGGGCGGCGGCAGAGGAGGCCGTGCCGCGTACAGCGGTGGCCGGGGCGGTCGCGACTGTCGAGGACCTGGTGCCCGAGGACGACGGGTCGGCCGAGGCGGGGATGCGCGAGAAGCTGGTCCTGCGCTACAACACCGTGCGCCCCTTCCTCTCGGTGCTGGGCGAGTCTGACGCGCTGGGCGCTGCCCCGGCCGGGTGGCGCATCCTGAAGGCGGTGCGCCGCCTGCCCGCGCTCTCGCGGCGGCGGGTCAAGGACCGGCCGTTGCTGCCCCGTGAGATCGACGCCGAGCTGGTGCCCGCCATGTGGAAGCGGGCGGTGTTCTCCAACGCCAAGCTGCCCCAGGGGGCGGTCGACCGGGACGCGTACGTGGTGTGCGTGCTGGAGCAGCTGCACCGCGGGCTGAACCGGCGCGACGTGTTCGCCGCCCCGTCGAACCGGTGGGCGGACCCGCGCGCGAGGCTGCTGGACGGAGCGCGGTGGGAGGCGATGCGCGCGGATGTGCTCGCGGGCCTGTCCCTGACCGAGGACGCCGGCGAGCACCTGGCCCAGCTCACGTGCGGGCTCAATGCGGCCTGGCGGCAGATGGCCGACCGGCTTGCCGAGGCCGGCGACGGTGCGAAGGTGGAGATTGTCGTCCCCGAGGGCGGCGGCCGGGCCCGCCTGTCGGTGGACAAGCTCGGCGCGGTGGGCGAGCCCGAGTCGCTGACCTGGCTGAAGACCACCACTGAGGCCATGCTCCCCAGGATCGACCTCCCGGACCTACTGTTCGAGGTCCACTCCTGGACCGGCTTCCTCGACTCCTTCGGCCACGTCTCCGACCGGCGCACCCGTATGGAGGGCCTGCTCGTCTCCCTGGTCGCGCTGCTGGTCTCGCAGAGCTGCAACATCGGCCTGACCCCGGTCATCGACACGGAGAACAAGGCGCTGACCCGCTCGCGCCTGTCCCACGTCGACCAGACCTACGTGCGCGCCGACACCCTGGCCGCGGCGAACGCCGCGCTCATCACCGCCCAGTCCCGTATCGAGCTGGCCCAGATGTGGGGCGGCGGGCTGCTCGCCTCCGTCGACGGGCTGCGCTTCGTCGTCCCCGTCAAGAGCATCAACACCGGCCCCTCGCCCAAGTACTACGGATACAAACGCGGCGTGACCTGGCTCAACGCAGTTAACGACCAGGTAGCGGGGATCGGCGCGATGGTCGTGCGCGGCACCCCGCGCGACAGCCTGTACACGCTGGACACCCTGCTGAACCTCGACGGCGGGGTGAAGCCGGAGATGGTGGCGACCGACAACGCCTCGTACTCGGACATGGCGTTCGGCCTGTACAAGATGCTCGGCTTCCGCTTCGCCCCGCGCTTCCGGGACCTGGAAGACCAGCGGTTCTGGCGTGCGGACCTACCCGGCGGGGACGGCCCGCCCTGCGGGTACGGGCCGCTGGAGGCCGTCGCCTGCAACAAGGTGAACCTCAAGCGGATCGCCACGCACTGGCCGGACATGCTCCGCGTCGCTGGATCGCTCATCACCAACCAGGTCCGCGCCTACGACCTGCTGCGGATGTTCGGCCGCGAGGGCCACCCCACCCCGCTGGGTGCCGCGTTCGCCGAGTACGGCCGCATCGACAAGACCATGCACCTGCTCGCCCTGGTCGACCCGGTCGACGACACCTACCGGCGGCTGATGAACCGGCAACTCACCGTGCAGGAGTCCCGCCACCGCCTGGCCCGCGCGATCTGCCACGGCGGCCGGGGCCAGATCCGCCAGGCGTACCGCGAGGGCCAGGAGGACCAGCTCGCCGCCCTCGGCCTGGTCCTCAACGCCGTCGTGCTGTGGAACACCCGCTACCTGGACGCAGCCGTCGCCCAGCTCCGCGCCGAGGGCCACGACATCAAGGACGAGGACGCCGCCCGCCTCTCCCCGCTGAAGGACCGGCACATCAACTTCCTGGGCCGCTACCTCTTCAACATCAAGGCCAGTAGCCCCGGCCAGGGTCTGCGGCCCTTCCGGGACCCGGACGCCATCGAGGACGACGAGGACGAAGCCTGAGAACCTGACATGGATGCCCTGCGCATGAAGCCGTGGCCTGTGGTCTGGCCGCGGTGCGACGCTCGTGCAGTGAGCCCGCGGCTTGACGCCGGGAGAGTCCTCGTCCCGGGCCGGAGGGCAAGTTGTCCGTTGACTGCGAGCTCACCGGTGGCCGCACCGCAGGGGACGGAGCCGTTCGTGGAGTCCTCATCGGCCAACGGCTCCCTTCGGGTAGTGGCGGCGCAGGTTGGCGGCGAGGACGCGGTCGAGCGTGCGGTCGGACAGCATCGGGCCCAGGCGCATGATCAGGGCGGCATCCCGGCCGGCGGTGTAGCGGGTGCGCGGTCTACGCGTCGTCACGGCCCTCGCGATGACCCGGGCGGCGGCGTCGGCGGGCAGGCCTGAAGCAGTGCCCGAGGCCATCAACTTGTTGTTCGCCTGGACCAGGCTGCCGTAGCGCTCGTCCTGCTCCGGCGTCATCTGGGCAGCCAGGTGGTTCGCCGTCTCGACCCCGCGGGCAGCCATCTCCGTGCGGACGCCGCCGGGCTCGACCACGACCACCTGTACGCCCAGCGGAGCGACCTCCCGGCGGAGCGAGTCGCTGACCGCCTCCAGGGCGAACTTCGCGCCGGCGTACGCGCCGTATGTGGCCATGGCGAACTTGCCGCCGACCGAGCTGATGTTGATCACACGACCCTTGCTGCGCAGCAGCGCGGGTAGGAGCGCTTGAGTGACGGCGATGTGGCCGAACAGGTTGACTTCGAACACCCGCCGCCACTCCGTCATCGGCAGGGCTTCGACCGGAGCGTTCACCTGGACGCCGGCGTTGTTGACGAGCGCGTGCAGTGCGCGCGGGTCGTCGGCGACCCGCGCGGCGAGTGCCTCCACCTGCTCGGACTTGGTGATGTCGAGGATGACCGGCTCGATGCCGGTCGATCGGATGGCGTCGGCGTCACGGTCGCGTCGCACGCCTGCCAGGACGTGAAATCCCTGGCGAGCCAGTTCGCGGGCGGCTGACGCGCCCATGCCCGTGGAGGCCCCGGTTACGACGATCAGCTTCTGGATTTCAGATGACGTTGTCATCTTGACTACGGTACAGGTTCAGATGACACCGTCAACTGTATGATGGGCGTCATGACCAGCCGTGCGGAGTCCGCCGCCGCCACCCGCCGCGCTCTGCTCGACGCGGCCGCCGAGCTCCTCGACCTCGGCGGCCCCGAAGCGGTCACCTTGCGCGAGGTGGGCGCGCGGGCAGGCGTGACCCGGGGAGCGCCGTACCGACACTTCACGAGCAAGGACAGCCTGCTGACCTCCGTCGCGGCCAAAAGCTGGGAACGGATCGGCGACCAGGTGCACGCCCTTCGGACCGACCCGGCCCTGTCTGCCTGCGAGAAGCTGCGCGGCGCTCTCCGTGCCCTCATCGACGTCGGCCGGGACCAGCCGCACCTGTACCAGGTGTTGTTCAGGCGGCGCGCAAACCTTCCTGGGCAACTCGGTGACGGGATGGATCGCATCCGGCGTCAGCTATGCGGGCCGGAAGGCGACCCGGCCGTGGCCGACCGCGCGGCCGAACGCTTTCAGGACGAATTCCTGGACATCGTCGCCGCCCTCGTGGGAAAGCGGAACGCACGGCACTACGGCGCCCTGCTGCTGACCAGCGCCCACGGCATCGCGGGCATGGAGCTCAGCGGCCACCTCGACACAGGCAAGTGGCACACCACCGCCGACGAACTCGTCGACACCCTCGTCCGCATGGTCACGGACGCCGGCGAAATGACATAGCAACGCCCACGCCCCCTCGACGGCAGACGCCGGGCGAGGACGGCGAGGACCCGCGGCGAGCTGATGCTCTCCTTCTCGTCTCGCTCAACCTGCACCTCCTGGGTACCTTCGCTCTGCCGGTTGCGGAAGCCATCCGCACTATCCCCCGGGCCGCCTGAACCCCTGCCGGTTCGTCAAGAAACCTACGTTTTCTGAAGATCACCCTGCGGAGCTGTCCGGACCCCGCAGAGCCTTCAAAAACCCCTTCAAAAACCCGAGTGATTCAACAACCCCGCACCACCGTTTTCTGACATGATCCCGGGCCATGACCGCCCTCGAACCGGCCGACGAGCCGGGTCTCCTCGTCGCCGAACCGCTCGTCCGCACCGAAATCAAGATCGGATACGCCCGGGTCTCCACCGGCGGGCAGAAGCTGGAGCGGCAAATCGACGCGCTCACCGCCGCCGGGTGCCGGAAGATCTTCGCGGACAAGAAGTCCGGCAAGAACGCGCTCCGCCCCGAACTGAGGGCGTGCCACGCCTTCCTCGACCCCGGCGACACCCTCGTGGTCCCCTCGCTCGACCGCTACGGCCGCAGCCTCCAGGACCTCATCAACATGGTCGCCGAACTCCGCGAGCGCGGCGTCGGCTTCACCTCGCTCCACGAGAACCTCGACACCACCACCCCCGGCGGCCGGCTCGTCTTCCACGTCTTCGCCGCCCTCGCCGAGTTCATCCGCGAACTCATCGTCATCGGCACCAACGAGGGCCTGGCCGCCGCCCGCGCCCGCGGCCGTATCGGCGGACGCCCCAGCGTCGCCACCGAGGAAGTCATCCGCGCCGCCCGCGACCTGCTGCCCGACCCCGGTCGCTCCATCACCTCGATCGCGAAGCTACTGGGCGTCTCCTCAGGCACGCTCTACAACCACATCCCCGACCTCCGAGAACTCCGGGCGGGCGCAGTGCCCCGCCAGCTCGAAACCCCCACGAGGTAGGCGAATCACAGCAAGATCGTTCTCACCGGGATTTCCTGTACGCCAACTACTCGCACCCGGAAATGCGCTGGAGAGCGCCGTGCCACCCCGGGCGGCGCGGCGTCACCCGTTCCGCTCGCTCAGCTCGGTCCTGCTGATTCTCCTCGCCGCGCTGCTTTCGCTGCTGTCCGTCGTCGCGGTGTGGGCGAACAGCATCGTGCAGGACACGGACCGCTACGTCGCCACCGTCGGGCCGCTGGCGAGCGATCCCGATGTGCAGGAAGCGGTCACCAACCGGGTCACCGTCGCCGTGCTGGCGCAGATCGACGTGGACGCGCTGGTCAAGGAGCTGACGGACGCGGCTGAGCAGCAGGGTGTTCCCCCGCGGGTGGCCGAGTTGCTGGGCGATCTGGACGGCCCGATCGAGAACGGGCTCAAGCAACTGATCAACAGCACCGTGGAGCGTGTCGTCACCAGCAGTGCCCTCGAGGTCGGTCTGGGTGAACACCAACCGCAGGGCGCGCTCGGCCCTGGACAAGGCCCTCACGGTCCGGTCCGACAGCGCGGTCAAGCTGGAGAACAACCAGGTCGTCATCGATCTGGGGCCGATCGTCGCCAACGTCAAGAACCAACTGGTCGATGCCGGTTTCTCAGCCGCCGCGAAGATCCCGGCCGTCCACACTGACTTCGTGGTGTTCGCGTCGGAGGACATCGGCAAGATCAAGTCCTATGTGCGGGTGCTGGAGATCCTCGGCGGCTGGCTGCCTGTTATCTCGTTGCTGGTTGCGGCCGTCGGGGTGTGCGTGGCGTTCAACCGCCGGCACGCGTTGATCGGAGCCGCACTGGCGGTGTTCGTCGCCATGCTCGTGCTCGGAATCGGCCTCACCGTCGTCCGTGACGTCTATCTGGACCATCTGCCTCCCGGGGTTTCCCAGGCCGCCGCGGGCTCCGTGTACGACGCACTGGTCAAGTTCCTACGGGCCGACGTGCGGGCGCTCGCCGCGGTCGCCCTCTTCACCGCCGCCGGTGCCTTTCTCGCCGGCCCGTCCCGGATCGCCGTTCTCACGAGCACCGGCTGCCGGAGGAGCATCGGCGGTCTGCGCGACGTGGCGACGTCGGCGAGGCTGCGGCTCGGTGCGTCGGGCGGTTCGTCCATCGCTTCAAGCGCGGGATCAGAGCGGCCATCCTGGTGATCGCGGCGGTCGTTCTGTTCACCTGGAGCTACCCGACCACGGCGGTTGTGGTGTGGACCGCGGTGATCACGCTGGTGGGCTTCGCCATCCGTGAATTCCTAGACGCTCCCTCCGCACCGCCCGCCGACTCACGGACTGAAGCCGCTGCACAGTGACGCCTGTCTCGGGCCGACTCGTGCGGCCGCTCGGAGGGACCCGCCGCGCCGCGAAGACGGAAGCCGTTGCGAAGGCTCCTCGGGGCAAGACGCGGATGCGACGCTCAGCCGCCGGCCTTCCCGGCGTCGATGCGCCGACCACGCGAGGCATCCACCACGACGGTCTCCGATGCCGCGAGCGGCCGGCACCACGCGGGCGCCGTCGCGGACCAGGGCGACCGCCACGAGGGTGCCCTGGAGGTTCTCCAGAGGCATACTGAGTTCGCTGGCCGCGCGGACGTTGAGCAGGTACGAGGCGAATGGGAGCCGCTCATGGCCACCAGCGCCGTGTCGCGGGGCAGCACGTGCGTCGCGGAGTCCAGACCAGATCGTTCGAACGCGTTCAGCGTCATCTGGACGCGGGTGCCGAACACGGGCCCATCCGCCTCGCCGGGGGTGTCGGCACCCTGCGCCCCGATGGTTTCCACGGTCGTGCGTCGGATCCCTTCCTTGGGCTCGCCGTCCGTCGGTGTCCCACGGTTCAGTCGGTCATGAACCAGCCCCGTACCTGAGCCTCGTGGTCGGCATAGCGTTCGCCGGAGACGTCGACGACGACCTTGTCGATCGTGCCTCCCGTGAAGGGGAACGGTCCGTCGTAGCCGGGTGTGACCGGCGAGGCGTCGTCGCGGCCCACGCAGATCCCGTCGCCGACGACACAGAAGTTCCCGGGCTGGGTGACCAGGTCGTTGCGGCCCACCTCCTGGTCGTCGATGTACAGGGTGAGGGTGCCCGCGGCGCCGGGCATCGTGGGGTCCGTGCTGCGGCCGCGCGCCGCGAACTCGGCCGTGAGCACGTGCCTGCCCGGCGGGATCTCCCGGTCGCCGTCCACGACCTGGAGGTTGCTGCCGACCCAGTTGAACACGTAGTGCAGACGATGGTCCTTGACGTAGAGGCTGTGGCCCCCCGCCACACCACCGTGGGCGTACAGAACGCCCTCGGCGTCGGCGGAGTCGACGTCGACCCCGGCGGCGATGGTGTACGACCGTCCGCTGGTCACGACACCGGACTGCTCGGGCACCGAGGCGGTGTCGGGGTAGTAGACGTAACGGTCGCGCTCAGGGGTTCCGTGCGGGCGATCGGCCAGGACCTGTTCCAGGGCCGTGCGGTCGTCCAGCGGTAGCCCGTTGTAGATGCCCGCGTAGTAGTACCAGAGGCTCTTGAGGGTCTCCAGCCTGGCCGGTTCCCGCGCTGCCAGGTCCCTCGACTGCGCGCGGTCGGTATTGAGGTCGTACAGCTCCCACACGTCGTGCGTGAAGTCACCCCAACCGCTCATCGGCGGGTGAACCGTGCAGGCCAGCCAACCCTCGTGGTAGATGGAGCGCTGGCCCAGCATCGCGTAGAACTGCGTCTGCCGTCCCGGCGCCCCGGGGTCGGTGAGTGACCTCTCGAAGCTCTCCCCCTCGATCGGGTTCTGCGGATAGCCCTTGAGCACCTCGGGCGGCTCGACGCCGAGCAGGTCGTAGAGCGTGGGCACGACGTCCACCGCGTGGACGTACTGCTCGCGCACCTCCCCCCGGGCCTCGATCCCCGCGGGCCAGGCGACCAGGCACATGTCGGCCACGCCGCCCTCGTAACCAGCCCAGCGCTTCCAGTACGGGAACGGCGTGTCGAGTGCCCAGGCCCATCCGGTGTTGTAGTGGTTGTACGACGTCGGGCCGCCCAGCTCGTCGATGTGTTCCAGGGACAGTTCGGCCGGGGTGGGCAGGCCGTTGAAGAACCGCCACTCGTTGAACGTACCGTTCGGACCGCCCTCACCGCTCGCCCCGTTGTCGGAGACGGCCACGATGATCGTGTTGTCGAGCTCGCCCGAGGACTCCAGGAAGTCGAGCACCCGGCCCAGCTGGTCGTCGCTGTAGGAGACGTAACCGGCGAAGACCTCGGCCATCCGGACGAACAGCCGTCGCTCGTCGGCACTGAGTTCGTCCCAGGGCCGCACGGTGTCGAGCAGCGGCCACGGCTGGCCGTCCGGACCGCTCACCGTGGGCTCGCCGTGCGGGTTGATCGGGGAGAGCTCGGTGTTCTCGGGCAGCAGGCCGAGTTCCTTCTGGCGGCGCAGGATTCCCGGGCGGATCGCCTCGTAGCCCTCGTCGAAGACGCCCCTGTACCGGTCGGCCCACTCCTTGAAGACGTGGTGCGGTGCGTGGGCCGCGTCCAGGGAGAGGTACATGAAGAAGGGCTTGCCAGGGTCGACGACCTTGGCGTCCCGGATGAACTCGATGGCCTTGTCGGAGAAGTCCTTGGCGATGTGATAGCCCTCTTCGGGCGTGGCCGGCGGGTCGACCGGATGGTTGTCGTGGATCAGGTCCGGGTACCAGCAGCTCGACTCGCCGCCGAGAAAGCCGTAGAACCGGTCGAAGCCGCGTCCCAGGGGCCAGCGGCCCTTGTACGCGGCCATGTTGATCTCATCACCGGGGGTGAGGTGCCATTTGCCGACGCAGTACGTGTTGTAGCCGCGCTCGCCCAGGACCTCCGAGATGAAGCCGTTCTCGAACGGGATGCGGGTGGAGATCCCGGGAAAGCCCGCACTGAATTCGGCGATCGTCGCCATCCCGTTCGACGTCGCGTTCCGTCCCGTCATCAGCGAGGCCCTGGTCGGAGAGCACAGCGCTGTGGTGTGGAAGTTCGAGTAACGCAGGCCCATGTCGGCGATCCGCGACATGGCCGGCGTCTTCACCGGGCCGCCGAAACAGTCCATCGTCCCGTAGCCGACGTCGTCCCACACAATGAACAGCACGTTCGGGCTGTTCTCGGGCGCCCTGGGCGCGAGGAACGGAGCCCAGTCGGGCTGCGAGTCACGGACGTCGAGGGCGATCTTCCCCTTGAAGGGCTTGGTCATGACGTTCTCCTCGTTGCCCTGACTCCTGACCGGCCGCCTTCCACAGTGGCCACGGAAGACCTCTCCTGCCTCACCCGTTACGGGTGACACCGCTCAGGGCACGACACGCCGGCTCGCACCGTTGGCGTTCGGCGTCATCGCACGGTCATGCGCCGCCGTCGGCCGGCTTCGGGGACGGGCGCCGTCTCGCGCGGCTCCCGTCCCGTGGCCGTGGTCTCCTCGTGCCAGCGGCCGTACCGGCCGACGAGGGCGACGGCAGAGACACCGTGCGGGAGCACGCTCAGGCCGACGGTGACAGCGACTGCCCTGCCCAGCAGGGCCACACCGCAGACGTGCTCCTCCGGCAGCCGCCTCGGCGGTTCCCAGGGACACCCACACGACTCGGCCCGCGTCACCTTCCGCCACTGACGGCGTGATCGGGCTGCCGGGCTTGAGCCGACCGCCCAGCCGCCCTGTGCTCCCCCTCACAGAGCCGCCCGAGCCCTGCTTCTGAGGGCGTACCCGGCACAGGCAGGACGGGCTGGAGGGTCGACCGACCGGGGGAACTGCCCCTGCCGGCACCCGTGCCGGGGGGCGCGCCAAGCGGCCCGGGCGTCCATCCTGGGCCGATGAGCACAGTAGACCCGCCCGCCCCGACGGTGTGGCGCCGACCGTTCCATCTGCTGGCCAAGCCGGCCGGGGCGATCTGCAACCTGGACTGCACTTACTGCTTCTTCCTGTCCAAGGAGCTGCTGTACGAGGGCAGCAGATTCCGCATGGCGGACGAACTGCTCGACGCCTATGTGCGGCAGCTGATCGAGGCGCACGGTCCGGCGCCCGAGGTCACGGTGGCCTGGCAGGGCGGCGAGCCGACACTGATGGGTCTCGACTTCTTCCGGCGGTCCGTGAACTACGAGCGGCGGTACGCCCGTCCCGGCCAGCGCATCGTCAACACCATCCAGACCAACGGCACGCTCATCGACGCCGAATGGGCCCGCTTCTTCCGGGACAACGACTTCCTGGTCGGGCTCTCCGTCGACGGCCCTCGCGAGCTGCACGACGCCTACCGGGTCGACAAGGGCGGCAAGCCCACCTTCGACCGCGTCATGCTCGGGCTGGAGCACCTGCGCTCATACGGCGTGCAGTGGAACGCGCTGACCACCCTGCACGACGCCAACGCCGGGCACGGCCGCGAGGTCTACGCCTTTCTCCGCGACGACTGCGGCGCCACCCACATGCAGTTCATCCCGATCGTGGAACGCACCACCCCGCACGATCTGCCGCTGGCGAACGACGGCTGGGGCGTGCGCGCCACGGACCGGCCGCTGTACCAGCAGCAGGGCGACCGCGTCACCGACAGATCGGTGACCGCTCAGCAGTACGGGCGGTTCCTCATCGACATCTTCGAGGACTGGGTTCGCCATGACGTCGGCCGCGTCTACGTGCAGATGTTCGACGTGGCGCTGGCCAACTGGTACGGAGAGCAGCCTTCGCTCTGCGTCCATTCCCGGACCTGCGGCAGCGCCCTCGCCCTGGAACACAACGGCGACCTGTACTCCTGCGACCACTTCGTCGAGCCCGACCACCTGCTCGGCAACATCGGCGACCGGCACATGCTGGAACTGGTCGATTCACCGAAGCAGCGGAAGTTCGGCCAGGACAAGTACGACACTCTGCCCAGGCACTGTCTGGACTGCGACGTCCGCTTCGCCTGCCACGGCGGCTGTCCCAAGGACCGCTTCGACACCAGCCCGGACGGCGAACCGGGTCTGAACCACCTATGTGCCGGCTTCAAGGCGTTCTTCCATCACGTCGACCGTCCGATGCGCACGATGGCCGGACTGCTGCGACAGGGCCGGGCTCCCGCACTGATCATGCGCGAGTACGAGGCCGCCGACGCGGACCGGCCGCACAACGCGCCGTGCCCGTGCTGGGGCGGACGCAAGTGGGCGCGCTGCCATGGGCTGAGTTCGCCGTCGCGGTGAAGTCGGATGCGGAGGCAGTTCAAGGCGTCCCTGGCCGATGACGGTGTTGAGGTCGCCCATATCAGGATGCGCCCGTCGAGGCACGGTGCGCCTGTACACCTCCGAAGCGACCTGGCTGATGAGGAACAAGACCGTCCTGGCCTGGCTGTGGGACGACAACGCCGCGCTGACGCCATCCGACCAGCAGTTCGTGCGTGAGTAAGTGCCGTTACTGACTTCGGCTCGTCAGGGTGACGTAGGTGTGTACGTGTGTCGGACCTTGCCGGTAGCGGGCGGTCCGTGAGACTCGTCGCATGAGTGAGGAGAAGGCTTCCGGGGACTACCGGGAGAGGGCGGGGCACGTGATGCTGCTGGCGGTGGTGCTCGCGGTCCCGGCGCTCAAGCTGGCCTGGACACTTGGCGGCGGGGACGCGGCCAGGGAGGCACTGATCGCCATGGGGCCGGGCAACTGGGCCGACATCCCAATCGGCATGTTCCTGAACGAGGCCCTGTTGGCCACAGTGCTGGCCGTGGTCATCTCGCGCGCCACCTACGCCCACTTCGCAGCCAGGGGCGGCGCCCTCAGACATCGGGACACCCCCATGGCAGTGACCGCGGCCACTGCCGCCGTAGTTCCGGCCGCCCTGGGGTGGTCGTCGGTGCGTTCAACGGCCTGGGCTGGGGCCTGGCCACCGGCCTGGCCTCCTACGTACTGCGGGTGGGGGTGATGGTCGACTACAAGACCGGCCGCCGTGAGCACACCACGGGCCGCCGTACCGGCAACCGGGCCGAGACCGCCCCCCAGCGTGCCGCCGACGCCCTGTGGATCGCCGGACTGCTGCTCGGCGGCATCGTCCTGCCCGCCGTGGCGATCATCGCCGCCCTGGACGGACGCTCCTGGACCAGTGTCGAGACGTGCGACGTGAACACCGGCAGCGGAACCCACCGCGCCCGCCTGGTGGAACTGGCCCGGCAGGGCAACGGCATCGTCGGCTGGGACCTGGCCGGCTCAGAGGTCGTCCACGGCGTCAACTGCGCCGCCGACGACAACGAGACCATCCGACTCCCGTGGTGACGCGACGCCTGACAACAACTCATCCGGCTCCCGTCTGGACGTCGATGAACAGACCGGTCTCAGTGAGGCCCCTGTCTGTCAGAGGGAGGCCGGGGTGTCGAGGGTCAGGCCGGTACCGGCTATGAAGCCGTCGAGGGTGTCGGGCCGGTACTGGAGGCGTTTGAGGCGGTTGCGTACGAGCGTCTCGAGCCGGTCGAGGGCGACAACGGCGAGGTTGGCCAGGCTGCGCTTGACGTGCGCCCACACCCACTCCACCGGGTTCAGGTCAGAGTACGCGGGCAGCAGGAACACGGTCAGCCAGTCGCGCTCGGCGATCAGCTCACGCATGGCGTGGGAGATATGGGTGTTGAGCCGGTCCCACACCAGCACGATCGGTGCCTTGACGAGCTGATGGGTGCCGTCGATCAGCGCGATGAAGTCACGCTCGCCCATACTGCGGCGTCTGCCCTTGCCCGCGGGGTGGGTGCGCAGGCGGTGGCACAGCCGGGTGCGTGAGCCGGGACGCATCGCGATCAGCCCGGCTACCGACAGACGCCCCGAGCGCCTCCCGCTCACCGTCACTACCGGGGTGCGGCCGCGTCGGCCCCAGGTGCGTCCTGTGGGCGGTCGGCGGGTGAAGCCTGCCTCGTCCTCGAAGCAGATGTAGCCCCCGCAGGCCGCCCGGGCTCTTTTGCCTCCGACCAGGTCGCCTCCTTCCATGCCTTGACGGCCCGCTCGTCCCGCTCAGCCACCCGCCGTACGGGCACCTGCGGGCTGAAGCCGAGCCGGTGCATCAACCGGGTGGTACCCGAGACGCTGTAGGAGACGTGGAACTTCCGGCCGATCAATGTGACCACCCGCGCAGCGGTCCACACCTGGTCCTCCACCCAGCCGTGCGCGGCCGGCCCTTGTTCGAGATACGCGGCGAGTTTCTCCAGGCAGAACGGAGACAGACGGCACCGCGAACCGCTCGGACCACGGGACGCCAGGGCCCGCGCGCCGCCGTCGCGCCACATCTGATGCCACTGATAGGCCGATTTCCGGCTCACTCTCAGCCGACGGGCAACCTCCGACGGCTTGATCTTCTGCTCGAACAGTTCGGCCGCCTGCAGTCGTACCGACTCACGGCGCTGACGCCCTGCAGGGGTCAGCCCGCCTCCATCCGCATACCTCACACACCACGGAATAGGGCCACCACCCCGGCCTTGTCAGGGACTTCGCGAGAGATCACCCTCGAGCCGAAGTAGTAAGTGCACCAGTACGCCTGGGACGGCGGCTTCCACTCATCCGGTCCCTGGTCGCCCTGACGCACCCGCAGCTGCTGGCCGTCTCCGCTGCTTCCAACCGCAGCAAGCTCCTGCGTCCATGTGTTCGCCCCGGACCGCCAACCGTTCGCCAACGGCACCATGTGATCAATGTCAAGATCAGAGGCGTCCGTGAACGTTCTACGACTTTGGGAGCGATTGAGTTCGGGACGTATTGGCCTGGTGGGTTGGCTGGTGGGTGATCAGCAGGTGGCCCGGCGGGCGAGTACCAGTTCGGTGGCCGGCTTGCGGCGGGTTGCCCGCCGGGCGGATCGGTCGGAGACCAGTCCGGCGATGGCCTGGTGGGTCTCGGCGTAGGTTTCGCGGCGGCCGGTGAACCGCTGAAGGGGCCGCCATTGCTTGTATTCGGCGTTGGCGTGCTCCACGCAGATCCGCCGGGAGGACTGGCGTCGCCGTTGCTCACGCCAGGCACGGTGCTCGCCCAGCGGCGCGTCGCCCTTGAGCTTCTTCGGCGGGGCGCTGACCTGAGCGGGGAACTCGTTGGCCAGGCCCCGGTAGCCCTCGTCGACCTCCGCCTTGACCTTCGGGTGCCAGCGGAACTGTTCAGCGATGCTCTCGGTGCGTACGGCCGTCTGGTCGTGCATCCGGCCGGGCCGGACCACCCCGCTGAACAGGGTGCGGCCCTGCGCGTCGCTGAAGGTGGTGGTCTTGACCGTGTTCTGCTTCTTCTTGCCGGAGACGAACGCCTTGCGGCCGGGGCGACCCGCGCGTGGGCGGCGGACCTGCACCTCGGTCCCGTCGATCCGCAGGTCCACGCCTTCTGCCTCGGCGTAGGCGAACACGTCCTCCAGTGTGCGCAGCCGCAGCCCGGGCCGGTCAGGGACGGCGAAGCCGCGGGCCGCCAGCAGCGGGCGGACCTCACGGACCGCTGCGGAGACCGTGGAGCGGTCCACGCCGTAGAGCTGTGCCAGAGCGGCGTGCGGCAGCCCCAGCCGCAGGTGCACCAGCGTGACCAGGAGCCGGTCGACGAAGACCAGGCGTTGCTTGGGTCCGGCACCCACAGCCCGCTTGCGGTCCCCGCCCCGCCGCTCACGCAAGGCCGATTCACGGGCGGCCTGCCACTTGGGGGCGAGTTCTTCGAGCAACTCGCCGAAATATGCGCGGGAGAGCCCAAACAGGGCAGGATGGGAACAGGCCGCACGGGCCCAGGCTTGCGTCACAACTTGCCCAACCCGTGCGGACCTTGGCCTGTAACGGCCAAGGCGCCCGCCATGATCGTCATCATGGGGATGCAGATTGCACCGGCCGCGGTGGCCGACTTCCACCAGGTCCTGACTGATCACTCCCGTTACTGGGGCGAACGCGACCTTCGGTCGCTGCACCTTCTGGCCCTGGTACAGGAGTTCGGTTCCACCTGCTTGGTTGCCCGGACCGAGGACGGAATCCGTGGATACATCTTCGGGTTCGTCACCCCAGACGGCACCGGGTACGTGCATCTGATCGCCACGCGGGACGACGCCCGCGGCACCGGTCTCGGGCGTCGTCTGTACACGGCGTTCGCCGAGGCAGCGGAACGTCACGGTGCACGGAAGTTGAAGGCGATCACGTCAATCGAGAACACCGGCTCGATCGCCTTCCATCGCAGCCTCGGCTTCAGCGCGAAGATCGTCGACGACTACAACGGCGCCGGCCGGGCTATGGCCGTCTTCCACCGAGATCTGCCGTTCAACGTCTCGCGGCCCTGACCCACCAACCGTCACCGGTAATCGCTCCCCAGGTCGTAAGCGTCCTCACTGAACATGCCGGCCCGGCCCGCCTAGCGTGAAGGCTCCCGGGACATACCGTCCCCGTTTCGGTGAGGAGCAAGGCCATGCTGCGTGCGGTGTGGAACGGAAAGTTGATCGCGGAGGCTCCGCGCACGGTGATCGTCGAGGGCAGCCACTACTTCCCGCCCGAGTCGCTGCGCCGCGAGTACGTCACCGAGAGCGGCACCAGGTCGCTGTGCTTCTGGAAGGAAGTGGCCCGCTATTACAGCCTTGAGGTCGACGGGCTGACGAATCCGGGTGCCGCCTGGTACTACCCCAGGCCCAGCCCTCTGGCCCGGAAGATCAAGGACCATGTGGCGTTCTGGCAGGGCGTACGCGTGGAGGGCACGCCGGAGCCCGACGTGCCGGCGGACGGCAGGCAGTGACCGAGGCGGGTCAGCGGCGGGCCAGGTGCCGGAGGGCGATGACGGCCTGCAGGGCGGCGGCCGGACGCAGCAGGACGGGGCGGGGGCGGTCGGGCATGGCGCCGCGGCGCAGTGCGAGGCCGGTGACGGTGACGACGGGCAGCGTCCAGGCGGCGATGGCCGCCACCCGTACGGCGGGGTTGGGTTCGTGACGCAGGGTGAGCCACGTCCAGAACGCGGCGTCGGCGAAGGTGTCGGCGTAGTCGCCGAAGGGAGCTGTCGTGCCCTGGTGGCGGGCGAGGCGCCCGTCGGCGAGATCAAGGCCGACCGCCAGGACGCCGGAGGCGCGGCCGGTTCCGCCGGGCAGGGCGGGGAGGTTGGCGCGCAGCAGCGTCAGGATGTCTGCGGCGGTCAGGCGGGGGCGGTGTTCCAGCAGCCCCAGGTGCGAGGCGGCGAGGACCCAGCTGGCGGCCACCCAGCGCCGTCCGGGCCGCCTGCCCCGCGCCAGCCGGTACAGGACGGCGTGCACGGCGGTGAGCTCGGCCAATGCTCGGGGGCGGCGGGCGGCCTGGAGCAGCGACCGGTGTGCGGCCTGGCCGAGGAAGCACACGACGGCTTGCGGGGCGAGGCGGTCTTCTCGCAGCTCGGCCAGCAGCGCGTTCGTCGCGGCGCGGCTGTCAGCCATCGCGGATACGGGCTCCATGCTTTTGCGTCCTCCACCACTCGGGGTGGCGCTCAGGATAGGGGCCGACGCGCCGGGTGGGAGGTGAGCGCGCTCACTGATCGGCGGACAGACCCGGCCTAGCGTCGTACTGAGACAGGGACGGACGCATGGAGAGGTCGGGCGATGGCATGGATCGGTGCTCTGGGGGCGGTCACCGTGGCCGGCGTGGGCGCGGCGGCCGGATTTGTGGGGCTGGTGACCGGGGCACTGCCGCTGGATGTGGGGGTCGGGCGGCGCACGCGGCCGTTGGGGCCGCAGAGTGTCGACATCGCGGCGCCGCGTGAGGTGGTGTTCGACGTCATCGCCAGCCGTATCTAGGACGCGCTACCCGAACGATGCGCGAGAAGGTCACGGTGCTGGAACGGGGCAGTGACATGGTGCTCGCCGCCCATCGCACCCCTGTCGCGGGCGGGCGGCTGGCGGCGACGACGGTGGAGACGGTGCGGTTCACCCGCCCGGAAAGGGTCGACTTCCGCCTGGTACGCGGGCCGGTGCCCGCCGTCACCGAGTCGTTCACCCTCACCGAGCGGGAGTCTGGTACGCGGCTGGTCTACAAGGGCGAGCTCGCCACGGACCTGTGGCGTGCGGGACAGTGGTGGGGCGGCCTCGTCGCCCCACGGTGGGAAGCGACCGTCGCCACCTCCCTGGCCGCGGTCCGGCAAGAGGCGGAGCGGCGCTCGCGTCTGCGGTGAGCGGCTCGCCGGTACCGCACGGCGGGCCGACGGACGCGGTGGAGTGCGGGCGGCGTGTCTGTTCGCACCGCGAGGGAAGGCGGCGATGAGACATGGTGACGCGGCCCAGCGGACTGGCCCGGTGGGCCGGAACGCAGCAAGAGTTGAGACCGGCGCCGGACGGCGCGCCTGCGCCTGCGCCTGAGGAGGGGGCAACCTCCCGCGGTGCCCGGGGGCCGATGCGGGTGCGTGATCGAGTGGGCGACTGGCTGACCAGGGCGCTCACGCGGGCGGTGTTCTGCTGGCTGCCGC
This sequence comes from Streptomyces sp. bgisy027, assembly GCF_057710365.1. NCBI lineage: Bacteria > Bacillati > Actinomycetota > Actinomycetes > Kitasatosporales > Streptomycetaceae > Streptomyces > Streptomyces sp. bgisy027. The sequence goes on along the minus strand of NZ_JBYIVZ010000039.1, from coordinate 46,639 downwards.
CTCCTCGCCGCTGACTCGGCCGAGGTCGTCCGCTCCGCTGTGGTGCGTCCGTGCCCCTGGGCGGTCAGGCGCCATGGACGAGGTCGGCGAGGGTGTCTTCCACGGCGCGGTGGAAGGTGGGGTAGGCGAACATCATGTGCCGCAGCCGGTCGTCCGGGATCTCCGTCTGCATGGCCGCGGCCAGTCCGTAGAGGATCTCACCGCCTGCCGGGCCGGCGGAGGTCGCCCCGATCAGGACGCCGCGGTCGGCGTCCTCGACAAGCTTGATCAGGCCGTCGTTGCCGCCTTGTGGATCCAGCCCCGTGCGGACGAGGGCACTCGCGCGGTGCCGGTGCGTACTCGCAGGCCCTGCTCGCGGGCGGCGTGCTCGGTCAGCCCGACGGAGCCGACCTCGGGGTCGGTGAAGGTGACCCGGGGCATCGCCCGGTACTCCGCGTCCGGTCCGGGCCGGCCGAGGATGTCGCGGACGGCGATCTCGGCCTGGTACATCGCGACATGCGTGAACAGGCCCCGTCCGGTCATGTCACCGACGCCCCAGACCCGTGGTGCGGCCCGCATCTGCCCGTCCACGGCCAGCGCGCGGGCCTGGGGGTCGAGCCCGACGCTCTCCAGGCCGAGCCCGGCCAGGTGCGGCCGGCGCCCGGTGGCCACCAGCAGGTGCTGCCCGGTGATCTCCTGTCCGCCCTCCAGGGTGAGCCGGAAGGCGTCGTCCGCGTGGTGGACGCCGGTGGCGCGGGCTGCGGTGCGTACGGTGATGCCCTCCTCTTCCAGCACGTCGGCCAGCAGGGTGCCGACGCCGGGTTCTTCCGCGGGGAGCAGGTGCTGCATCGCTTCGACGATGGTGACCGCGGTGCCGAAGCGGGCGAACGCCTGCGCCAGCTCCACGCCGATGGCCCCGCCACCGAGCACGAGCAGCGAGGCCGGAGGCTCCTTGACCGAGACCGCCTGCCGGTTGGTCCAGTACGGTGTCGCCTCCAGGCCGGGGACGGGCGGGATCTGCGGGCGGCTGCCGGTGGCCAGCACCACCGCGCGCCGGACACTGAACGCCTTTCCGTCGGCCTCCACGCGGCCGGGGCCGGCCAGGCGGGCACGGCCGCGGACGAAGTGGCCGCCCTTGCGGGTGAACCGGTCGACGGCCAGCTGTCGTTCCAGTCGTCGGTGGCCTCCTCCCGGATCCGGGACGCGACCGGCGCGAAGCTGGCGGCTACCTGGACGTCTCCGGCCATGCCGGGCACACGCCGAGCCTCGGCGAGCAGGTTGCCGGCGCGGATCATCATCTTGCTCGGGATGCACGCCCAGTACGGGCACTCCCCGCCGACCAGCTCCGCTTCCACCCCGACCACGTCCAGCCCCTCCTCGGCCAGACGCTCGGCGGCATGTTCACCGCCGACCCCCATGCCGATCACCACGGCATCGACTTCGTGCGGTACGTGCGCCATGAGGGACCTCCTTGAAGGACCGTGTTCGACGGTCACGGTCCGTGCGCATCGGGGACAGCGGGGTGTGTGGGTGCTGCCGCGTCGCCGGTGTGCCTCGCATGGCGCGGGCGCCGCGTGGTGCGGGCGGCCTGGGAGGTGCCCCAGACCAGCGTGCCGGTGAGCATCACCAGGGTGAGCGGGTAGAACACCGGGCGCAGGGAGATCAGGACCGGCAGGAGGGCGGCGGCGGTACTCGCACCGAGCACCAGCACGAAGGCCGGTACGCAGCAAGCGAGGCCGAGCAGGAATGACGGAAGCACGGCGAGGAGCCGGGTGTAGCGGGTGCGGCGGCAGGAGGCGTTCTGCCGGGCGGCGTGGGCGGTGACGGCGATGTTGCACCGACAAGTGCGGCCACGACCGCGCCGGGCAGCAGGTTGACCGGGCTGATGAAGACCGCGACGTGGCTGCTGGGGTGCCAGGAGAGGACCGGCTCGAACAGGTACGGCGCCCGCGCTGTGAACAGCTGATCCGGCGCGGCCCGCACGGCCGCGGCGCCGGTGAAGCGGCCCGAGCCCGATACCGCGAGGTCGCCGATGGAGAACAGGCAGACCACCAGGGTGAGGATCGCGGTGATCAGTGCCGCCCTGCGGTGGCGGCGAACGGCGAGGGAGGCACGCACCCGCCGGGGCGTGGCAGCGATCGCGGCAACGGTGCCGTCCCAGGCATCGCCGGTCTGGGCCAATGCGGTCAGCAGCCTGCTCATGTCCGCACCTGGCTGTTGGGGTAGAAGAAGTACCAGGCGAACCACATGGAGTCGAGGAAGTCCGCCGGCACCCACCGGTCCCCGTCGCGCTGCAGGACGAGGGCCGTGCCCAGCTTCTCGTCCCAGCGGGCCTCCACCTGCGTGCCGCCGACGTCCGTGCGCACGATGCGGTTCGCCCTCACGAGGTCCTTGTCGATGGCCAGGCGCCCGCCGCCGACGACCACGTGCTTGTCGTCGAAGCGGTCACTCGTGGCGAGAACGGGGAAAAGCGGGCCGCCCTTGACGTAGTAACCGCTGCGGCCCGGGTAGGAGCCGTAGGGGTCGCTGCCGTAGCTGCGCAGCGCACCGGTGTCGATGGACATCACCTCTGTGTCGGGGTGGGCGGTGCGCCACTGCTTCCACGTGGTCCACACCAGCGGCACGGTGTCCAGCTTCGTGCCCTTGAGCGGGCCGCTGACCGCGGTGGCGAGCAGCTGGGGCCACTCGGACCCGGTCTGCCGGTCGTACATCAGCAGATTGGAGTTGACCGTGCGACCGGTGGTGCCGAACGTCAGGCCCTGGACGCCGGACGGGGCGGAGAGTCCGATGACCGTGCCCGTCAGCGGGCAGTAGGTGACCGCGAGCGGCTCGCCGGCCACGGTGCCGTTGACGATCTCGTGCCGCACGAGGACCAGCTGCGGGTACGCCCTCACCTCGCCGCGATACTCAAGGCTGAAGACCGGATCGTCGTCGTCGAGGAACCCGGCCTTGTTCACCGGGACGAAGCGGGGCCTGTCGATGGAGGGGATGCCGTCCTTGCCCGGCCCGCCGGACACGGCGGCATCGGCACACCTCCACTGACGGGCCCTGGCCCGGCTGCACGGCCGTCACCGGATCCGGGCGGTCGGCGAGGGTCTACCAGCCGGTCACGCCCCCGCCCACGAGCAGGACGACGACTCCCCCGATCACGCCCGCGCCCTTGAGCACCTGCCGGTGCGGTGGGCGGGGAGACTGCTGACCGTTCGCCTGGCACCTCCCGATCCCCCGGGATGCGGGCTCGCGCGGCGGCGGACACCGCTGTCATCCCTTCGATCGTGCCGGGAGCGTGGATGGTGGTTCGGTGAGCGCGCTTGCAGTTCTCGCCGCGGCCCGGCGCATACGGTCGGATCATGCTGCTGAGGATCGTGCTCGGAACGGTGTACACGGCGATGGGCGTCGCCCAGCTCGCTTCCTTCGGGCACATGCCGCAGATTCTGTCCGCGTACGGGCTGGTGACCGGCAGCGCGGCAACCGTACTGGCCGTGGCGCTGATCGCCGGCGAGCTGGTGTGCGGGATCTGGTTCCTGGCCCGCCCCCGCTCGAAGGCCCTGGGACCGGTGTGGGTGTACACCGCCGTCTCGGTGGTGTGGACGGTGCTGGCCGTGCAGGCGTACGCACGGGGCCTGACCGTGGCCAACTGCGGCTGCTTCGGGATCTACCAGCCCCAGCGGCTCAGCTGGTTCGTCCTGTTCCAGGACGCCCTGACCCTGTGCTACGCCGCCGTGCTGTTCCGCTCCGCCCGCACCAGGCCCGCGCCCTCGCACGCCGACCGGGAGGCGGTGAGGGGCGGTGCCGGCATCCGGTGAGCGTTCCGGTCCCAGCAGCGTGGCGGTGACCGCGGGTGCCGGGCTGCTGATGGTGGCGTGCTGCGCGGGCCCCCTGCTCCTGGCCGGCGGAGCACTCGGCACGGTCGGCGGGCTTCTGGCCAACGGGTGGCTGATCACCGTCGGCGCGGTCATCCTCCTGGCCGGCACAGGCTACGCGCTGCGGTGCCGGGCCCGTCGCCGCCGGGGCGCCGGTCCGGATGACTGCTGCCCGACCGTCCCGGCCCGGCCCTCGCCGCAGGCGGGCGAGAAACCTGATCGTGACGACGCCCGGTAAGTGAAGGCAGGCCCATTCATGGAGGAGTTCCGCGTGCCCCAGGCACCCGCGCCCCGGCGCAAGACCGACCGCGACGAGGTGTTCGTGGAGTTCACCAAGTCCATCTGCCCCCTGTGCAAGGCGCCCGTCGACGCGCAGGTCAACATCCGCAACGACAAGGTCTACCTGCGCAAACGCTGCGGTGAGCACGGTGAGTTCGAGGCGCTGGTCTACGGAGACGCAGAGGAGTACCTGTCCTCGGCCCGTTTCAACAAGCCCGGCACGATTCCGCTCGTCTTCCAGACCGAGGTGAAGGACGGCTGCCCCAGTGACTGTGGGCTGTGCCCGGAGCACAAGCAGCACGCCTGTCTGGGCATCATCGAGGTCAACACGGGCTGCAACCTGGACTGCCCGGTCTGCTTCGCCGACTCCGGCCACCAGCCGGACGGCTACTCCATCACCCACGAGCAGTGCAAGCGGATGCTCGACTCCTTCGTGGAGTCCGAGGGGGAGGCGGAGGTGGTGATGTTCTCCGGCGGCGAGCCCACCATCCACAAGCACATCCTGGACTTCATCGACCTCGCCCAGACCCGCCCGATCAGGAACGTCAACCTCAACACCAACGGCATCCGCCTGGCCACCGACAAGAACTTCGCCGCCGAACTCGGCAGACGCAACCAGGTGCCGGGCCGGTCGGTGAACATCTACTTGCAGTTCGACGGCTTCGACGAGCGCACGCACCTGGAGATCCGGGGCCGGGATCTGCGCACGTTCAAGCAGCGGGCCCTGGACAACTGCGCCGAGGCAGGGCTGACCGTCACCCTCGTCGCGGCCGTCGAGCGCGGGCTGAACGAGCACGAGCTCGGGGCGATCATCGAGTACGGCATCGACCACCCCGCGGTCCGCTCGGTGGCGTTCCAGCCGGTCACCCACTCGGGCCGGCACGTGGAGTTCGACCCGCTGAACCGGCTCACCAACCCCGACGTCATCCGCCTCATCAACGCCCAACGCCCGGAATGGTTCCAGAAGGGCGACTTCTTCCCCGTCCCGTGCTGCTTCCCCACCTGCCGCTCCATCACCTACCTCCTCGTCGACGGCGAACCGGGCAACCGCACCGTCGTCCCCATCCCGCGGCTGCTGAACGTCGAGGACCACCTGGACTACGTCACCAACCGGGTCATGCCCGACGCCGGGATCCGCGAGGCCCTGGAGAAACTGTGGTCGGCCTCCGCGTTCATGGGCACCGCCACGACCGAGGAAAAACTGCGGGCCACCGCCGAGGCCCTGGACTGCGCGGACGCCTGCGGCATCGACCTCCCGGAAGCGGTGAAGAACCTGAACGACAAAGCGTTCATGATCGTCGTGCAGGACTTCCAGGACCCCTACACCCTCAACGTCAAGCAGCTGATGAAGTGCTGCGTCGAGGAGATCACCCCCGACGGGCGCCTCATCCCCTTCTGCGCGTACAACTCCGTCGGCTACCGCGAACAGGTGCGTGCGCAGATGTCCGGCGTGCCCGTAGCCGACGTCGTCCCCAACGCCCTGCCGCTCGCCGGCCGCCTCACGACGACACCGTACGGGTCGAAGACCGCGAACACTCCCGGCGCAGAAGGGAAGCTCCCGTAATGACCCAGCCGCCCACCGGAGAGGAGCTGAAGGCGTGCTGCGCCGCCGCGTACTCCTCCGACATCGTCGCCCTGCTCCTCGGGGAGTCCTACCATCCCGGCGGCACCGCCCTGACCCGCCGCCTCGCCGACGGCCTCGCTCTCACCCGAGGAGCGCGGGTCCTCGACGTCGCCTCCGGGCGCGGCACCACCGCCCTGCTGCTGGCCGACGCCTACGGCGCCGAGGTCGACGGGGTGGACTACGCGCCGGCGAACACCGCCCTCGCCCAGGGCTCCGCCCAGGCCGCCGGCCTCGCCGACCGGGCCCGGTTCACCACCGGGGACGCCGAACACCTGCCGTACCCGGATGGCGTCTTCGACGCCGTGGTGTGCGAGTGCGCCCTGTGCACCTTCCCCGGCAAGACGCGCGCCGCGGCCGAGTTCGCCCGCGTCCTGGGGCCCGGCGGCCGCCTCGGCATCACCGACGTCACCGTCGATCCGACCCGGCTTCCGCCCGAGCTCACCGGCCTCGGTGCCCAGATCGCCTGCATCGCCGACGCCCGTCCGTTGGAGGAGTACGCCGAGGTCCTGGCCGGGGCGGGCCTGCGCACGCTGCGTACCGAGCGCCACGACCAGGCGATGCTGCGGATGATCGACCAGATCGAGGCCCGGCTGAACATACTGCGGATCACTGCAGCTGCCCGCCTCACCGAGGCCGGCGTCGATCTCACGGCGGCCCCCGCCGTCCTGGAGGCGGCCCGCGCGGCGGTGGGGCACGAAGTGTTGGGGTACGCCTTGCTGATTGCGCAGAAGGACCCTCGGGGCGTCTGATCGAAGGGCTCCTCGCGTGCCCTGTGCGGGCGGGTCCTTCAGGGCCCGTCTGGGGCAGGCGTGTCATGCAGACGGCGTGCCTGGGTGTCGTAGTCGCGCAGGACGTGCCTGAGCTGTTCCAGCGACTCGGCGGGGATGTCGGAGGGAGGGGACTCGGCCACGAATCGGGCGGCGGCCACGAGCGCCGCGAACTCGAAGGGGTGAGCGGTCGCGCGCAGGATCCCGGGACGGGCCCACTCCAGGTGCATGGTCAGCCCTTCGATGCCAAGTAGTCCTTGATCTGCCCGAGTTCCTTCTCGAAGTCGTCGTAGTCCTCACGGATGCCGTTGAGGTAGGCGCTCCAGCCGAGGCTGTTCTTCGCGTAGTGGACGGCTTCCTGGATCTCCTCGTCCGTGGCCCCGAACAGCTTCGCAGCCTCGGTGTGGAAGAGCGTGCAGTAACGGCACTTCGTCTCCGAGTGCAACGCGATCCCGATCAGTTCCTTGTACTTGTTCGGGATCAGCGTCTCGCCGAGTTCGATCTTCTTGAAGATTTCCCACTCGTAATCCAGGAGGTCATCGGGGATGCGGGAGAAGAAATGGGGCACAAGGCCCAGGGTCTCCTTGATCTCCGCCTCGACCTCGCTGCGCGTGCGGCCCGCCATGGCGACCACTCCTCTCGGCCCTGCGAAACCGACACCCCTCCTTCCACACTAGATCCGGCCGAGAGCAGCGGCGACTCCTGCCTGCGCCGCCCTTCCACGTCATTTGGGCGGCAGGCTCGCCGCGAAGTCGTGCCCGTGGTCGATCCAGGCGGCCAGGGCCTGGTCCTCGGACACGGCGGAGGAGGCCACGACCACCCAGCCGCGCATCGGGCGCCCGGTGAAGTCGAAGGGCCGCGTCCCGGGCCGCTCCAGGGCAGCCTCGGTGGCGTCGGGGCCGACCCGGACCTTCAGCTCGTCCCCGGTCACCCCTACCGCCATATCGCCCTCTACAAGAACGCCAGCCCGCCGGACATCCGCTTCTCCGTGAAGCCCGGATCCGCACCCAGCCGGGCCCGGATGCGTTCCGCCAGTAATTCGTGGAACGCCATGACCCGCCCTCACCCTCCCGCTCGGCGGCTCACCTGCCGCTCCAGCTCCTGGAGGTCCTTGACCAGCGACGAGCGCACCTTGCGCCTCATCATCGGCCCCGCCATCCGGTACAGGCCAGAGGCGTCGCCGCGCACCCGGATCAGCGCGAGCGTGCCGCCGTCCGGGAGCACCTCGAAGGTGTAGGTCACGTGCATCGGCAGCGGGCCGGCAACCGAGACCATGTCCATCAGCCTCGGCGGCTCGAACGCGGCGACCCGCAGCACGTAGTCGATCCGCTTGCCCAGGAAGTACGCCGTCCGCGTCACCTCCGCCCCGACCCCGAACCCGCCCGCATCCGCCTGCCGCGTCAGCTGCGCCGTGCGGATGCCCTGGGTCCACTCCGCGTCGTGGCGCCAGTCCATCGCGTACGCCGCCACCTGCTCACACGGCAGCGGGATCACCCGCTCCACGCTCTCGTCGATACCCATCCGCTGCCCTCTCCCCCGGCGTCAGTTCCATGGACCCACCCGGGGCGGCCAGCGGCAAGCGGACGCCGCACGGGACTACCGGCGCGTAGGTAAGGACGGTCCCTGGCCAGCGTGCGGGAACGGCAGGTGCGGCACAGTGACGGCTTTCAGGCGGCGGATCCCGTCGCGGCCGTGGGCGGCGGTGCGGGTGCGGTCCATCAGCGGCACGTCCTGCCAGGGAAGATCCTTCACCAGCGTGTGCAGGGTCGGGTGGTTGCCCTTGAGCACAGCGATGTAGTGCGCGCTCTTGTCCTCGACCAGGAACTTCGCATGGTCGGTCTGGGTCAGCAATGCATCGAAGGTCACCACCGCGCCGGTCAGGTCCAGCGGCTCCAGCAGCGGCCGGAACGCGGTGATCTCATTGCTCTTGGCGTCGACCTCACGCTGGGCGAGCACGATGCCGTCGTCGCGCAGCGCGGACAGCAGATGGACGCGGCGGCCGTCGGCGCGGATCGCGCCGCGCAGGGACTTGCCGTCCACCGCGACCGCTGCCCGCACCGGGCCAGACGGCGGGTATTCGTCCTGGTCGGCGGCGCGAGAGGCGTCCACACGGGCGGTGAGCCAGCCCCCGACCGCTGCGTCGAGGGCGTCGCCGTCGACGCGTTGCAGTACCCGGCGCACGGTCGTCTCGCTGGGGGCCCGGTAGGGCCGGTCCGGATCGCGCAGCGCGGCCCCACAGTGGAGAAGGAGCTGGTCAGGGGCGTCGGCGGCCCACTCTGCGATAGCGGTGAGGGACTTGGCTCCGGCCAGGACCGCGCAGGCGGCCAGGGCCAGGACGTACGACAGCGGGTGGCGTCGGCCCCTCAGGCGGCGCGGGTCGGGCAGGCGGCGCAGCCTGTCCAGCAGGCCGGGCAGGTCATCGGGACGGGCCGGATCGGAACCGGCGAGTTGGCCCAGCCCGGCGGGGATGGGCGATGATGACGCGGCAGGCACGGTCTTCCGTTGTGGTGATCAGTGAATTCGACACTCCATGTTCACAGGGATCCGTGCCTGGGCGTCTGTTGTGGCCCTCAGCGGTAGTTGGCCACCGCAGTCTCGGCGGCTTCGGTGTCGAGTCCGGGCGAGGCGTGCTGTCAGTGCCCGGGTTCAGAGGCTGGTGAGCAGTTGCAGGCGCTCGGCGCTGGGTGAGCCCTGGTCGGCGTGGTAGACGACGAGGAGTTGCTGTGCCTCTGGCCTGAGGAGCTTCTCATAGTGCAGTTCCAGCTGCCCAACCAAGGGATGGTTGAACCGCGTGTAGCCGGCGGTGCGGCGACGCACTTCCCGTCTGGCCCACAGCGTGCGAAAGCGTTCGCTGGCGACCGTCAGCTCGCCGATGGTCTCCAGGAGTTCCGGATCGGCGTCGTCGATGCTGAGGGTCGTGCGAAGTCCGGAGACGGCTTTGGCGGTCACGTCATCCCACTGGGGATAGAGGCTGCGCATCTCGGGCTCGAGGAACACGGCTCGCAGGGGGTTACTCCCCACGGCGAAGAACGGACACAAGGCCACAGCCAGGCGGTTGGCGGCGACGACGCGGCCGACTGTCCCCTGAGCATAGGCGGGTGTGAGGGGCCAGCCGTCGAGCAGGGGCTGGAGGTCGGCTTGGCCCGTCTGAGAGCGGGGACGGCGTCGCCGGGCCGGGGGCGTGGGGTGGGCGAGGCGGTGCAGGTAGGCGACGGCGTCGTCGTCGAGTTGCAGCGCCGCAGCCAGGCTTTCGAGGATCTGGTCGGAGGGGTGCTGGTTGCGGCCCTGCTCGAGGCGCAGGTAGTACTCGGGGCTGATGCCGGCGAGGTGGGCGACCTCCTCACGGCGCAGCCCCGGGACGCGGCGGCGCCTGCCAGCGGGCAGGCCGGCCTGCTGGGGGCTGAGCTGTTCCCGCCGGGCCCGCAGGAAGTCGCCGAGAGTGTCCGCCATGTCGTGCATCCTTCGACGTTAGTCGGCGAGCAGACCGAGCCGCACCAGACTGCGTGCGCTGGCGACGACACCCTCTTCGTTCGAGCGCGGTGCCCAACCCAGCTGCTCGCGGGCCTTGGCGTTGCTGGCCCGGCGGACGACCCCCAGCTGCGGCACCGTCTCGCGCAGCTGCGGGCTGACCGTGGACAGCAGCCGCAGCAGCCAGGCGGGGGCCGACCGGGTGGGGGCCTTCGCAGCCGCTTCGCCCAGCTGGGAGCGAAGGGCGAGCGCGATCTGCTCGAAGGAGATCGGCTCGCCTGCCAGTGCCAGGTACCGCTGCCCGGCGGCAGCCGGCGAGGTCATCGCCTTGACGTGCAGGTCGGCGACATCCCGGACGTCGACGGTATTGGTCCAGATCGGCGGCGCGGCACGCATAGCACCGGTGAGCATCGCGTGGATGATGCGGATCGAGCTGGAGTAGTCGGAACCGAGTACCGGACCGAAGATCCCGACCGGGTTGATCGTGGTGAGTTCCAGACCGTTGCCCTCAGCAGCAATGAAATCCCACGCCGCGCGCTCGGCGACAGCCTTCGACTTGACGTATGGGGTCACGCCGGGCCCGTCCAGGCTCGTCCAGTCGGCTTCCGAGAAGACCCGGTCCGTCCGGCCGTGGCCGTAGCCGACCGCAGCGAACGAGGACGTCAGGACCACCCGCCTGACGTCGGCGTCCCGCGCGGCCCGCAGGACCCGCAGCGCACCGTCGCGCGCCGGGACAATCAGTTCGTTCTCGTCCTTCGGAAGGGAGCCGGGGAACGGCGAAGCGATGTGCAGAACATAGTCAGCCCCCGCTGCGGCCCGGTCCCAGCCGGCGTCGGAGGCCAGGTCCGCCTCGACGTAGGAGACCCCCTCCCGCCCCGGCACCTCAGCCACGGAGAGCATCTTTTCGACGTCAGGTTGCCGCTTCAGCGAGCGCAGCGTGGTCGTGACCTTGTGCCCCGACGCCAAGAGCCGCGCGATCGTGTGGGAGCCCAGGAAGCCGGTCCCACCAGTAACGAGTACGTGTGCCATGACGAAAGGATCACCGTGCACGACCGCTCGGTTCCAGATCCTGCTGTTACTGGTACCCGCAAGGACAGGCATGACGGCCGTGTCGTCAGTGCCCCCAACCAGTCAATGTGGCCAAGTAGCACTGCGAGCCACATCTGCCTGCCGTTCCATCACGAATCACCAACACGGCCGAGCTGGGGCATCAGGACCATTATCCGCCGTATCGGGCCCACCGCGAGAACGACTGAGCCCTGCGGATCAGTAGGAGAGCCTGGCGCTACCGATACGGAATGACGGGGAGCCAGGACGGCCAGATGCCAGGGCTGACGACTGTGTACGTGTTGAAGACGCTACCGCCAATGAACCATCCTTTTGAGAACCCCAGGCCGATGCCGTATGTGGCTTGACCGGCTGTGTTCTCGCTCCGGAACCCAGTGATCGGACCGATCGAGGCGCCCGCGTTGCGGCTGAATGCTCCGAAGGCTTCGGGTGTGGTGGCCTCTGTGACGAACCCCATCGCGCTGGCGCCGACGCCCGCCGACAGGCCCAGTGAGTATTGCCAGCCCGACGGGCGATCAAGTGCAAGAAAGTCGATGGCTTCCTTCGGGCCAGGCGTTACGCCAAGTACGGCGCCTCCGACGCTGCCGAAGAGATGGATGTCGCCGAAGAACCAGTCATTCGCTCCAGCGGGCGTCACCAGGTAGCCGGCCGACACGTCAGCGACCAGGAAGCAGAAGATGCCGCAGCCGTTCGCATTGACCTCGACCACATTGCCGATCGCCAGGCCGCTCACGCGCAGCGGAGCAAGCGCCTTCTGAAGCAGGGTCATCAGACGCCCCGAGTATGTCGCTTCGTCGGCGGTCTTCGGCGGCAGTGGGGTGATCTCGAACTCGATGGTGGGCATCAGCAGGGACTTGGCGGCCTTGACACTCAAGCTCGTCTGGCTGCGATAGGTGTCGGCCGTGGGCGTGCCGCCCGTCGTCGTGCCGCCAGATGTCGGCGGCTGTGCCTGTGCGAGAAGGCCGTGGACTCTGATGAGGTCCGGCATCATGTCCCGTTGGGGCGTGTAGTGGCCGGAAATACCCAAGCCGTCCGGATCGAGACCGAGCGGATCCACGTACGACAGCGGGTTGTTGTAGGCGTAGGCGTAGCGGTTGGCCGCCATGGGCTGGAACGTGCCGGGGATGATGGGGTCGGGGGAAATGAACTTGCCGATGGAGGGCGAGTAGTAGCGCGCGCCCATGTAGATCAGATCGTTGTCGGGATCCATCCGGTGCCCCGCGAAGCGGCGGTCCTGCGCGTTCGCCACAGGCGTTGTGCCCAGCGGCTGACCGAAGGGTGTGTAGTCGAACCGGGCGACCCGCGCCCCGGCCGCGTTGGTGGTGGCGCGGATCGAGCCGGTCTCGTCCGCGTGGTACCAGGTCCTTCCGCTCCCGTCCTTCTTGGCCAGAAGTAGATCGCCAACGAAGTAGAACTGCGTGCTGCGCTGATCGGGTTGGCCGACTGTGTAGTCGATGTCGACGTACGGGGCGAAGTAGAGGCTCACTTGGCCCGCCCGGTTCCGGTACACCCGCTGGCCGTTCTCGTCGTACCGCAGCTTGGTCTGCACGCCCTTGTCATCGGTGAAGGTGATGGGCTGCAGATCCTTGTTCCAGGCGATCGATTTGAGGTGCGGGAAGGCCGCAGAGCCGTTGGCGATCGAGGTGAGATTGCCGACCTTGTCATAGGTGAGCTCGGCGGCGCCCACGTGTTTCACCGCGTGCGGGCAGGCTATGGACGAGGCGGCGTCCCCGCAGCCGGCACCGCCTTGCGAAGGAGCGTCGTAGGTGTAGGTGCCGAGTTCGGAGTCGGTGGTCCTGTTGCCGGTGGCGTCGTACTGGAATTGCTGCGGTGAGTTCCCGGTGGTGTCGGTGAGCTGGCCCGCACGGTCATAGGTGTAGCCGAAGTTCGCCTGGTTCGTCGTCGAGGTGGTCGCCTTCACCGAGCCGTCGGGATAGCGGTCGTAGGTGAGGTCGAAAACGGTCTGACCGCCGCTGGTCACTTCGATTGCGTCGAGCCAGGAGCGTTCGCGGTCGTAGTGGTAGGTCTGGGTGGTGTTGTTGGCGAGTTGCAGTGCCGTGACCCGGCCCGCTGCGTCGTAGCGGATGTTGTCGGCGTAGCCGGACACTGACTTGACTCTGCCGGCCTCGTCGTAGTCGTAGGTGACGGTCTCCTTGTCGGGATAGGTCATGGTACGGACCCGGTCGAGCTTGTCGTAGGTGAAAGCGAAGCGGACGGTCTTACCGTCGACGCACTGCATCGTTTCCTGGATGCGCCCGTAGGAGTCGTAGAACAGCTCCTTGGTGACGTAACCGCCGAATCCGACCTTGAGCGGGCAGCCGCGCTCCTGGGTGTCGGTGACGGAGGTGACCTGGCCGGTCGCGCTGCCGTGTCCGGCCTCGCCGTAGTAGACCTTCATCTCGCGGTAGCTGGGCGCCGTCTTTCCCGAGAGTCGGCCGCTCTTGTCGTAGGCGAGCCGGGTCCAACCGCCGTTCGGGTCGACGATGGTCCGCACCCGTCCGGTCCGGTCGTAGTCTTCGAGGCCGACGGTGCCACCGTCCGGGTTGGTGATGCTGCGGACGTCGCCGCGCGCATCCCGGTCCACGGTGGTGATGCCGCCGGAGTCCGGCTTCTCGGCGATGGTCTTCAGCTGGTCCGCGGCGTCGTGGACGTAGCCGGTTTCCATGGTGCCTGTGCCCGTGGGCTGTTGGGACCCGACAGTGCGCCCGTAGGCGTCTCGGTGTGTGGTATCGAGATTGCCGACTTCGTCTGTGTGGTGCACCGAAGTGCGGACGGTGTCGTTGTCGTAGGACCAGGTCTCCTGCGCGCCGTCTGCGTGACGATGGCTCGTCGGCCTGGACAGGGCGTCGTAGGTGTAGTTTTCCAGGACCGGCTCGGCGCTCTCCGCGTGCCAGAAGGACTGTTGCGCAACCGCAGAGCCTGCGTCGACGTAGACGGTGTCGCGGACGTCCTTCGAGCCGGGTTCGCCGCCTTCGCGGATTTCGCGGTACGGGCGGCCGAGGCCGTCCAGATACGTCTCGGACCACAGCCCGTCCGCCGTGCCGTCGTCGGTGGCGATCCGCACTCGCTGGTGGCCCGGATCACCGAACCCGAGGTAGGCGTACTCGGTCTTCGCTCGGCCGGACGGGAGTACCTGCCGCAGCCTGCCGAAGGCGTCATAGGTCAGCTCGGTGAGGACGCCGTCCGCGTCAGTGAGGCTGGTCGTGCGGGAGAAGCCCGGGTCCCAACCCACCGTGGTGCACTGGGCGCTCGGGTCGCAGATCTGTTCGGGAAGGCGGTGGTAGGTGGTGTCGTAGGTCAGCGTCGTCTGGCGCCCTGCTGGGTCGGTGATGCTGTCGAGGTTCCCGTACTGGTCGTGGTGGTAGAGAGTCGTGTCGTACCAGCCGGTGGGGTTGACCACCTTCTTTGCCGTGAGCAAGCCCTTGGTGACGGTTCCGGCGCAACTGGTCTGCGCCGTGCCGTTGTCCCCGTCGTAGCAGAAGTAGGTGTGGCGCACGCCGGTGCCGACGGGCTGTGTTCCCTCGCTGAGTACCTGCTGATACGGCAGCCCCACGATGTAGGGGCCGGGCGCGGGCCGGTACAGCGTGGTGGTGGTGCGCTCGTCACTGTTCTTGGCCAAGTCGGCGCCGTACTGCGAGACTTCGGTGATGTTTCCGTAGTCGTCGTGCCGGTGGTAGGTGTAGACGTTCATGGCTTGGCCGGAGGCGTTGACGGTGATGTCGTCCACGTAGTTGGTCAGAGCGCAGGTATACGGTGCCGTGTCCCCTGCAGGCAGGGGCGAAGTGATCTTTCGCGTCAGTAACGCGCCCTGTCCGTCGTAGACATCGGTGGAGGCGGTCTGCGCGAAGCAGGCGTCGGAAAGTCGGAATCGGTGCTGGACCGTCTGTGCGGCCTGCGCGGCCGTGGCAGGGCGTTGGACGATCACACTGCGCCAGCCCAGGAAGGTGTGATGGGCGTATGACCACGTCGGGCAGGTGTAGTCGTAGGTCGCCGCCCCACCGGCCGCGCCAGGCCCGGCGCGGACACTGATCTTCCGGACGACGAGCGGCTGCACTTTGACGGGTACGTGGCACCTGGCCGTGGCAGAGCCGAGCGAGAGCTCCGCCCTCGTCGTGTAGTCGATGTCGGTGACCGCGCCTTGCGCGGACGTCACTCGGGTCACCACATCCCTGTTGAAACGCGCGCTCAGGGAGAGCAGCCGCATGCCCTGCGGCAGCACGTCGAAGCGGGTGAGGTCGTCCTGGCCGTTGCCGTCGATGTCAGCGACGACGAACTGGTTGCCCACCGTGGTCTGTGTGGTCTGCGTGATGTTCACGTCCGGGCTGCTGAGATACCAGGTGCCGTGGTGTGAGTACGTCAACGTGGTGACGACGACCCCAGGCGGTGCGGTGCGCACATGGACAAGGTCGGCTCGATGGTCGTTACTGACGTTCGCCATTCGCCACTGCAGCATGTCGCCGGTGACCAGGCCGTCCGGCTGGGCTCCGTTGCTGTCGGTGTATCCCCCGTCCCCGTGCCCAAGGAGCGTCAGCACACGTATCTTGAACGGCTCTTGAGGATCACGGTCGGTCGGTGAGATCGCGAAGACATCGCTGAGTCCGTCGGCGTTCACATCACCGACCGACCAGGAGCGACGGTCCGTGGCAAGGACGCCGTCATCTGCCTTCCTGGGCACGGTCGCTGGGTTGGTCGCAGACGCCTTCCAGGTGCCGTCGCCGGTACCGATGGCGGAGTGCACGTTGATCTCGTTGTGAGTGGCGGCGATGTACTGCAGATCGCTCCTGCCGTCGCCATTGACGTCAGTGATCCGGCGGTTCGTTGCGTCACCGCCCCACTGCGGCAGGGCCTTCTCCGGCACCTCGGTCCACGTGCCGTCGCCCTTTGAGAGGAGGCTCCAGGTGGCGAGCTCCGTACCGGTGTCGGACCGATCGACGTAGAGCAGATCAGAGGAACCGTCCGCGTTGAGGTCGGTCAACTGCCAGTTCAGCGTGTTCCGGTGGCGTTCGTCGAGTCCGCTGAGGACGGGGACGGTCTGTTGCTTCCAGCTGCCGTCGGTTTGGGACAGCCAACTGCCGACGTTCACACCTCTCTGGGTCGTCAGGTAGTCGAGGTAGACCAGGTCGTCAGTGCCGTCAGCATTGAGGTCTCCCACCCGCCAGCCGTCCTGGACGGTGAAGCGGGAGGTGCCCGGCACTGGACTGTGCGCGCGCTGCACATATCCGCCGCCGGGCTTGGCGATCATGCTGGCAATGAGGGGGCCGGTGGTGCTGTTGCGGATGAACACCCAGTCGCCGCGTCCGTCGCCGTTGAGTTCGGCGGGGCGCCAGTTGGGCACGTCCACCGCCGAGGACGCCGTCAGGTCGTCGCGCAGGGTGGTGAACTGGTCCCCCTCGGGCGCGACCGCGATGAGGAAGTCGGCAGTGTGGTCACCGTCCAGGTCTGCTGCCTGCGGTTCCACGGGTGTAAAGCCGATGTCGGCCCAGTCGATGTCGAGTTCTCGTGACCGGCTGCAGTCTTCCCAGGAGGAGGGCAGGGCGAAGGTGCCGTTGCCGCGGGACAGGACACGGTGCAGGTTGACATGCGTGCCGCTGAAGCCGGTGCCGCAACCGGGCTTGCCGTTCTCCTGCCGGCTCATGAGCAGCAGGTCGTCCTTGTTGTCGCCGTCGGCGTCGCCGATGGACACGGCGGGCGGGAACTTGGTCAGCTGCCCGGGCACCACCGACGCGGTGACGATCCAACGGCCCTCGAATCCGCGGTAGGCGGTCTGAATCGCGCCGGGGTCACCGGGCTTGGCGATGGTCTTGAAGACGACGTAGTCGCCCTTACCGTCACCGTTGATGTCTGCGGACATGAAGTTCGGCACGCCGTTGCGATCCCAGGCCGTCTGCTGTCGTTCGAACATCGCGTAATGGTCACCGGCTGACAGCGCGGTCACCAACTGGTACTGGACGGTGCACCCGGGCTGGCTGGCCGGGCAGTGCGGGAAGTCCAGGAACATCGGGTCGTAGAGTCCGTCTCCGTTGGTGTCGCCGACCGCGAGCAGCCTGGTCTCTCCTTGGACCGCGAAGGGTGCGGGTTCCTCGCGTACGGCGAAACTGCCGTCGCCAATCGATGTCGCGGTGCCCAGGTGGTGTGTGCCGTCCAGGCGCGTGAAGCTGCAGATGACGTCCTGGCGCGCATCGCCATCGACATCGCCCAAGAGGCAGTGGCTGACTCGATTGCCCGTTGCATCCCGAGTCTCCCACATCGTCTCGGTAAGGGCCGAACCCATCCAGGTGAAGTGGCCATTGCCGGTCGACCTGGCTGCCGCGATGCCGAGGTAGGCCGCGGCATGATTCGGATTGCCGCCTGGGATCGGCTCACGTCGCATAACGAAGACCAGATCTGACCGGCCGTCAGCGTCGATGTCACCCATCAGCGTGGTCTTGATCCGAGCCTTGCCGTACGGCCAGGCCAGTTCCTCCTGGGTGTAGACGGGCGCTGCGCGGCCGGCCACGGCCGCCGTGATCAGCACCCTGGTGTGCGCGTCCGTGGAATCATCCAGGTCAGCAGTGACCTGCACCCAGTCGGTGCGGCCGTTTCCGTCGATGTCGCCCAGGTTCGACGGCTGCCACCGTTCGTAGGGGTCCGTCACCGTGAAGGCCACGCCATCCAGGACACCCGACGGCCTATTGCCGTCCAAGGGGACGCCCCACTGGTCGTCCGAGACTTCCGTCAGCCCCCACGCGTCACGCGAGGACTCCTGCTGCTCGAACCGGGTCGGCGGCAGCGCGGAGGCGGTCGCCGCGTTGACCACCTCGCCGGCCCGGTTGAGTTCAGTGTCCGTGCCGAACTGCCGCATCTCCGCGAGCACCGAACGGCCGGTGTCCGGGTGGGTGCGGTACTGGAACTGGTAGACCCGCACCCGCTTGGCGCCCGCCTTGACGTCGACGGCCTTCAACAGGTTGCCGCTCGTGACCAGTGCGCGGCCGTCCCCGTAGGTCACCGGGTCGTCGCGCCCCTGGTAGTAGAAGTCGACCGACATCCCGCCGTACGAGATCCTCGAGGGGTAGGAACTGCTGCCGCCCGACTGCGCATCTTCGGTGCGATATTCGTAGCGGACGGTGTGGCCGCTGGTGTCCTGCACCTGCGTGAGGTCCCAAGCCGAGGGCACGGAGGACTGCCCCGCGCGTGGCTCATAGGTGTACGTCGTGCCGTCCTTCTGCCACACCTGCCAACTGCCGCCCACAGGGCGGGGGTCGAAGGCGTAACGCCGATAGTCGTCCGACCTGGCGGCATAGCCGACCAGTGGAGCTCCCACCTGGTGCGCGCAGCTCGGACCCGGCGTGCCGGTCTCACAACGCACCAATTCCGCCCCGTCCATGAAGTATGAGTCCGCAGCCGTGTGCGTCGGTACGCCCTGGCCAGGGCCGAGCCGCTGCACCGCCGAGAGCCCGTCCAACCGCCATCCCACTCCCAGCCAGCCGTCACCGGCACGCGAGTCGTAGCTCAGCCGCAAGGACGGCGTGATGGCGTAGTACGGCGGCACTTCGAGGGTGGCCGACTTCTGGTAGTCACCGGACGCCTTGGGACGCTCGGCCTGCGGCAGTCCGCCGACGGCGTTCGTGGACGGAGGCGCTGACCCTGAATGGGACACGTCCGTGGACGGGGCCGCGCGGGTGGACGACGGTCGCTCCCGGTCCGGCTCGTCAGCCGACGGCGGGTATGCCACGAGCGCCGGGGCAGTCAGGATTGCGGCACACCAGAGGCTCAGCCAGCGCCTACGGCGGTGTGTAGAGCGGCCGTCTGACCTCATGACGCCTCCTGTCGGGCGCGCGAATGGCCATGGCGCGACTGGTGCCGCAGGGCGGTCGGTGCGGCAGGGCCATGAGTGCGGGAGGGTGGCCAGCGCGTGGTGAACCGGAGCGGGTGCGCTACCAGAAGCAGAAGCCGCACCCGCTACGGGCCTGCTCACCGGGGCAGACCTCGATCCATGCGTACTGGAACCAGCCGCCGCAACACTGCTCGATGATCTCGGCGTCCGGTTCCTGACGTGCGGGCCCGGAGACGCACTGGCGCGACCCGAATCCGGTGCAGCGGCTCTGGAAGTACCAGCAATCACCCGCTGCGGCGGATCTGCGTAGGAAGCGGCGGCCTGACCGGATGCGGAAACGCACCCGCCGGTCGAGGGCCTCGGCCCGCATCAGGCAGCCTGAGCAAGCAGGGATGTGCAGCCGTGCCGTCAGGTAACGGATCACCGTCCCGAGCCCGATCTCCCCGGGCCCCACCGCGGGCTGCTGCGGCGCACCTTGCCCCATCACGCTCACGCCTACCAGCTCATTCCTCATAACAGATGTCGTCGATCCAGAGTTCCTGACCCCCGACCGCCAATTGCCCCAACCCGTTCTTCTGGTCCGCCATCGGTCCCTGAAATTCGATGATCCCCTTGTCGTTCCCCAAACCACCACTGAAGACGGTGATGCTCACGCCGCCCAGCACGGTGTTGTTGAGCCCCGAGAAGTTCTCGACGTTGGCGAGTTTGTTGTTCACAGAGATGTTGATGTTTCCGCCGTACTCACCGAACAAAAAGCGGACCTTCTGCAGCTCATGCCCGAATCCCCGGCTAATCGAGAGCGTGAGATTGTTGGCCGCGATCTCGACTCCCGACCCACCCGCCTTACCGGAGTTCTCGGTCTTCGCCTGGCCGGCTGTGGTCGTAGAGCCATTGGTCCATGTGAAGGGATGCGCGGCGATGTCCATCAGAGGCGGCTGGTAACTGTTCGTCGGCCGTGGGCCGATCTTGATCACCGTGCCGACAGCGAGGCTGTCCAGTGACTCGCAGTCGTTCGCCATAGACGTCGCTGCTGCGGACGACGTCGAGGTTGTCGGCGTGGGATCTGAACCATCCGGTTCGGCGTCGCAGGACGCCAGCGACGCGAAGATGGCCAGAAGTAGCACGACGGCCGGACCACCAACGGCCAATCCTTTAGCTCCGAAACCAGTAAATATCCATAATGATCCACTTCGTGCTGATAAGGCAGGACTAACAGTCAGGAACTTAGCACGTGACCACGAAACACATAGGGCACTTATCAGACAAAGCGACAAGTCGGAACAGGCCATGGTCCGTTGGTGCGCTCCTCATCGAGGAAGCGGATCAACTCCGACAGCATTAGGGACGGGCTTCCGGAACATTCAAAGCTGACAGTTCAGCTCCTGGATCACTGAGACCACGGTCCGGAGCCTCCATCAGTCAGCGGTTCAATCTGCACGTGTACCGGGCCCCGGTGAGCGGGGAGGAAATCGATGTCCACCTTGCCGGCGGCAGCCGTGCGCGTCCCCTGACCCTTGGCGTCACTGCCGGTCAAGCGGGCGATGCTTCGGCCTTCGAGGCCGTCATGAGAGGTATCCGTGTTCCGCGGAGCGGGCCGGGAAGACCGAGGACTCGCACGGACCCTGTCCTGGGGGACCGCGCGTATTCGTCCCGCGCGATCCGGAGCCATCTCCGTCGGCGCGGGATCCGTGCCGTCATCCCTCAGCCTTCGGACCAGGTCGGTCACCGCGATCGGCGCGGCCGTGCCGATGGCCGGCCGCCCGCCCGCCCTTGATGCCGAAGCGTACAAGCAGCGCAGCGCGGTCGAACGCTGCATCAATCGGCTCGAGCAACGGCGCGGCCTGGCGATGCGAGTCGACAAGCTCGCCATCGCTTACCAGGCCGCACTCCACCTTGCTGCCATCCTCATCTGGAGCCGCAGAGACCGAGGTCCCGACCTCTGTCCGTCACCTGCGCCTTGTCCGCGTGCAGACCCTTCTGGCCTTGGATGACCAGCAGGGCTGTGTGCTCTCCTACCGGTTGAGGATCTTCTCGATCGTGTCGGCCACCTGTTCGGCCTGGATGTCGCGGCCCTTCTCGTTGGGGTGCGCGTACCAGGGAATTTTGGTGCCGATGAGCTCGACCTGGGAGTCCTCCAGCAGGCCGCCGATTCCCCGGTCGGCACCGTCGCACGCCGTGTTGCCATCGGTGTTGGCGTAGAGGTCGACGAAGTCGGCGCGGCCTTCGGCGTCAGCGGTGGCCTCCTGCATGGCGTCGTTCAGCCGCTTCTGGATCTGGTCCAGGACCGGCAGGGTGTCCTGGGGGATGTCGGCGAGCGGTGGCTCCGTCTGACCGGGCGCCGGGGTCAGGCACTTGGCGGTGTCCTCGGGCACGAGCCTGGGGTAGCCGACCAGGACGCGCTTGGCGTCGGGGGCGAAGTCGTGGGTGAGTTCGAGCAGGAGCAGCAGCTCCCCGGCGACCTGCTCGAACTGTTCGTCCAGCCATTGCTTTCCGTCGCCGGATTCGAAGAACTCACCGCACTTGGCGGCCGGTTCGTCCCCGTTCACCGGCTCCCCTGGCAGCAGGGGGTGGTTCCGGAGTTTGACGGAACACTGCTTCAGGATGCGGTTGAAGCCCAGCGTATTGCCGCCCATGCTGCCCACAGCCAGCTGGGTGTCATATTTGAGCGCCTCCATCTGCGGCGGGACCGTCATGTTGAACGGCAGCTCCTGTTCTTGCCAGAAGTGGTGGACGAGGGCGCCTCCGCAAGAGACGTCCGACTGGACGTCGAGGGTGATGCCCTTGGCCGCGAGGCGCCGGGTGGCGACTGTGGGGTAGTTCTCCTTCGCCTGGAAGCAAAGGTCCCTCGTGCCGTCCTGGTTGAAGGGAGCGATGCCGAAGTTGGCAGTGTACGAGTCGCCGAAGATGACAGTCGGCACGGGGTCGGCGGGCGCCGCGCCAGCGCTTCCCGCCGGGCCGGCGAGCGCCAGGCAGCTGCCCAGCGCGACGGCCGCGGCAGCCAGCCGCCGCACCACCGGAGATTTCGTCGCCTTACGCATGACCGAAGACACAGAAGTGCCCTTTCGTCGAGGCTCCCAGTAGAGAGGCCACCGATCCGGAACACTGCGCATTCATTCATGTACAGAGCGCGATGATCCAGTAAGTGTGATCCAAACCAGGAGTTCCCGGACAACCTCTTACGAGGCTCCATCTCGCCTGCTCAGCAAGGGCGTTGAGGAGGCGAGGCCGACGAATCCGGATGTGATCGCGACCCGAAAGAGGAGGAGCCTGCCCGACGGCCGCGCGAACCCGGCAGCGTGGCCCTGCGTTGAAGGGGCAGAGGCGTCTGGCGCGACGCCGGCCATGCCGTACAGAAGGGCGGCTGTCGCAGGTGAGTTCCGACGCCGACACTGCTGCCCCCGCGTACTTGGCGAGAAGTTGACGGGCGGCGGCACGTGCGAGACACAGCGGCACCGAGCCGGACCACAGAAGACGAAGACACGCCTCCGCCAGGCGGCCGGCTCGCACCCGCCCGCCCAGCCTTGTCCATCACACCGGACTGGGGACTCGAACTGGGGATCAGCACGGCCGACTTCGCCGCCTGCGCGTTCACCTGCGACCCCGACAGCCTCAAAACCATCCGCCGCTTCATCCTCACGACCGTCAGCGCCTGGGGACTGCACGCACTCGCCGACGACCTGACGACCGTGATCAACGAGCTCACCACCAACGCCGTCCAGCACGCGCTGCCCAGCCCCGGCAACATACAGCCCAAGGGATGGCTCGGCATCGCCCGCACCGGCAGCACGGTGGTGTGCGCCGTCACCGACCCCAGCCCCACTCCCCCATCACGCCGCACCCTGTTCATTTCTGCGAGCCGTTCCTCTACGCTCGAAGGAGGTCATCAACTACCGCATGACATCTGCCCGGTGACGGAGTCGGCGTGAGGTGCGCGTCCCCGCTCCACGCCAATACTGGACGGCTTCAGGCGCAGCCACGGGTCGGCACATCCGGACGCCGACGACCCCGCATGGCGCGTCCCGCCGGGCACCGAAAGGGATGCCCCGTGCCCTCGGCGTCTGTGAACTACCGGACCCTGCTCCGCACCTCGGGTGCCGCGGCCTTCTTCCTCCCCTCCGTTATCGGGCGTGTAGGTATCGCCATGACGGGGATCGGCATCGTCTGGCTGGTGCACGCCCGCACCGGGTCGTACGCCGCCGCGGGTCTCGTCACCGGCGCCTTCGCTGTCGCGGACGCCGTCGCCGGGCCCCAGATCGGGCGCCTTGTCGACCGGTTCGGGCAGACGCGGGTACTTCCCTGGGCGCTGGGCGCGCATGCCGGGGCTGTGGCGCTGCTGCTCGTCGGCGCCGTTCCGGACCTCCTCGCCGGAGTGCTCGTCGGGGCAACGCTGCCCCAGCTCGCCGCACTGTCCGCCGCTCGCTGGTCCGCCCTGCTGTCCGGCGAACGGGCTGCCGCGCTGCCCACCGCCTTCGCCCTGGAGGCCCTCGCCAACGGCGTGTCCTACCTGGCCGGCCCGGCTCTGGTGAGCGTCCTCGGTGCGGCGGGCCACGCAGGCGCCGGGGTGCTACTCGCGGCCGCCCTCGTCGTCGGGGGCGGGCTCGCCCTCGCCGTCCAACGCCGCACCATGCCGCCCCTCACCGGCCGCGCCGAACGCCAGCACGCCGGACGCACCCTGATCCGCTCAGCATTCCTACGGCAGTTCGCGCTCGGCCTCGCGCTCGGGGTGTTCTTCGGTGCGATGCAGGTCTCCGTCACCGCGTACGCCGTCGGACGCGGCACACCGGACACGGCAGCACTGCTCTATTTTGCCTTCAACTGCACCAATTTAGTGGGCGGTTGGACCTACGGAGCATGGCGTCGTGGTGGCTCAAGCCGACGTCGCCAGGCCGCAGCCGCCGCATTCCTCACCCTCACGAGCCTCCCGCTGACTCTCTTCGATGCGCCCCTCGCGGTCGGCGCCGCCCTTGCCACGGCCGGACTCATCGTGCCGGTCCTGCTGATCCTTTCCTCTGTCCTCATAGAGTCAGCGGTCCCGCGCGCCGTCCTCACCCAGGCGTTCACCTGGGGCAACTCCGCAAACGCGGCAGGAACAGCGGGCGCCGCGGCGGTCGCAGGGCGAGTCGTGGACGCTGGCGGTCCGCACGGCGGCTTCGGTGTGGCGGCGGGGGCCGCGGTGGTGATGACGGTCCTGGCGCTCTGCGGTCTGCGTAACTCATCACCGTACGGGCCGAAGCCGTCCGCGCCCACGGAAACCACGGCGCGAACAGCTCTACCCCCAACCTGACCTGCACAATTCCGAACCTCTGGCCTGCCCAGCGAACTCACTCAGGAAGAGCTACACCCCAACCGGAATCGAAACAGCTGCCGTGACTACACCACCCAGCGGGACATGACCCTCTTCCGTCTTCGGCTCATGCCCCCGGAAATCACCATCGTCTGGGCCGACCGCGCCTACGCGGGCAAGCTGCTGACGTGGGCCCAACGCCATCTGAACCTCACGATCAAGACCGTGAGCCGTCCGAGCAGCACCTCTGGGTTCGTCGTCCTCCCGCGCCGTTGGGTCGTTGAGCGGAGTCTGGCGTGGATCATGCATGCCCGTCGGCATGCCAGGGACTACGAACGCCTGGTTCAGCACTCGGAGAGTCTGATCACCTGGGCTGCCATCACCCTCATGACCAGACGGCTCACACAAGGATGAGCCGCGATCGCTCCGTTACAAGGGCAGACTTACGGTTGTCCCTCAACAGCCCCAGGTAGAGACGCCGCACCAGCTGACTGGTCGTCATGACGCTCTGGACTGACAGCGAGCGGCAGATCGCGCCTCTTGCCCGCAGGGCTGAACGCGAGAAGCAGCCAGGTGAAAGCAAGGGGCGCCGTCAACACCCACATAGTGGGGCGAATACCGATGGCCGATCCGAGAACGCCGCCAAGAGCCGAACCGATCGCGATCGTACCTTGATTCGTGGCCATGGAAGCGGACGAAACCCGCCCCAGCAGGTGCGGCGGACAGTAGCTCTGGCGGAACGTACCCACAACGACGTTGCCCACAGACACCCCTACACCGAGCACGAAGGCTCCCGAGGCAAACAACAACAGGCCCAGACCGCGAGAAGCGAGGGGCAACAACAGTGCAAAGGGGCAGGCCAAGGCCTGAGTGAGCACCAGCGCTCGTGCGTTGCCCCACCGGCGGCAAAGCCGAGTCGCAAGCAACGCACCCAAGACTCCACCCAGGCTGGCACACATGACGAGCAGACCTACAGCGCCGACGCTGACACCGATCGTCCGGACCAGGAAAATGACCTGCACGGCCTGATAGCCCATCAGCAACAGATTCACAGTGGCGCCGTAGAACACGATGGGCCGCAGATACGGGTCACCGTTCAGGAAGCGCAGCCCCTCGGCAATCTCCCGGACCAGACTCGTCCCCCCTGCCCGACGAGAGGGCCTTTCCTCCCGTGTTCGGATGCCGAGCAGGCACACCGTGGAGACAAGGAAGGTGAGGGCATCCAGCAGAAGTCCCACCGTCGCGCCGAGCACCTGGGCCGTGAAGCCGGCCGCGCTCCTGCCCAGCACCCGGGTTCCTGCTTCGCTCACCTGCAGCTTTGCGTTTCCGTCCGCGAGATCCGGCTGTGCCAGGATGGCCGGAACGTACGCGTGGCAAGCCGTGTTGAAGAATACGGCCGAGGTGCCACAGACGAGTGCAACGATGAACAGATGCGTGAGCGTCAGCTGATCGAGCCAGCCCGCGATGGGCACACTCGCGTACATCGCGGCCGACAGGAGGTTGCAGACGATCATGATGGCGCGTCTGGGCAACCGGTCGACCCAGGCGCCCGCGGGTAACCCCACGATCAGCCACGGCAGCCACACTGCTGCGGCAAGAAGACCAACATCCAAAGCCGTGGCCTGCAAGGCGAGCACAGCCACAAGCGGCAGGGCCACCGTGGTGATGCCGTTTCCCAGGCCACTCGCAGTTTCACCGACCAACAGCAGACGGAAATCCCGCTGCGCCAGTACACCCCAACGGTCCCTCTTCGCAGGCACAAGCATCCCCTCCCCAGGTCAGAGCAACGCTACCCATGCCTGGGAACCACGCCCGACTGGCCGCACTGGCTCCGCCTGATCTCGCACACCGAGGCCCTGGACGCCTTCGTCGACTCGATCGGTGGTGTCCCGGAGCAAGCGGTCGCCGACCTCGCAGGAGCACTGCACGGAGTGGGGACGTTCATGCTGGCCCAGGGGTGGACCGGCCAGGCCCGTGAGTCTCTGACGCGTGCCGCCGAACGGCGGACGACCGCACTGGGAGAAGGGCACGCCGACACCCTCGCCTCCCGCCATCGTCTCGGAGAGGCGCTCCGCGCTCTCGGCAGCCTCGAAGAGGCGCTCGCCGTCCACTCCGCCACGCTGGACACCCGATTGAGGCTGTACTGCGCGGAGCACCGGCTCACCCTGCGGACACGGGAGGCGCTGGCCATCGCCTACAAGGCCATGGGGCGAACCGACGAAGCCATCGTCATTCCGGCCGCGACGGCCTTGGCGAGCTCCCGGTCGTCGACGCCGGAGGAACCGTGCAGTACGAGGGGTACGTCGAGTGCGGCCCTAAGCCGTGCGATGAGGTCGAAGTCGAGGACGGCGTCGCGGGTGAGCATGGCGTGCGAACTGCCCACGGCGACCGCCAGCGCGTCGGCGCACGTCGACGCGGCGAACGCACGGGCCTCTTCGGGGTCCGTGCGGACACCCGGGGCGTGCGCCCCGTCCTTGCCGCCGGCCTCGCCCAGCTCGGCCTCGACCTATACGTCGGCCCGGTGGCAGTGCTCGGTGACGTCCCGTGTCGCGGCGACGTTCGCCTCGTAAGGAAGCCTGGAGGCGTCGAACATCACCGAGGTGAAGCCGAGTTCGACGGCCTCGTGTACGAGTTCGACGGTCTCGGCGTGGTCGAGGTGGACCGACACGGGCACGGAGGCCGCCCAGGCTACCGCGAGGGACGCGAGACCGATCGGGGCGAGACCGCCGTGGTAGCGGACGGTGTTCTCGCTGTTCTGCAGGATGACCGGCAGCGCTGCCTGCTCGACCCCGGCGACGATGGCCTCTGCGTGCTCGATCTGCACGACGTTGAACGCCCCGACGCCGCAATTGCTGTCGCGGGCGGGACCGACGATGTCGTCCGTGTAAGTCAAAGGCATGCTTGTTCTCCACATCGCGAAGATGCCACTGGCGGACGCAGGCGCGGGACGCCGCCGGGCTGAGGGGGCCCGGCCGTCGAGCCGCCCGGAGCGCGAACGCCGGTCCGGGCAGGGAACGTCCGCCGCGGGCCTTGTTGTCAAGCCGTACCGAGAATGACCGACCGGGTGAGGTTGCGGGGGCGGTCGGGGTCGAAGCCGCGGGCTTCGGCGCGGAGCACGGCGAGGCGCTGAGCGAGGACCAGGTCGGCGAGCGGGTCCAGGCCGGCCGCCGCGTCCCCCGACCGGGAGACGAAGGTGCCACCGACCCGAGCGATGTCGTCGGCGAGGCCCTGTGGTGCCGGCCCGAACAGCCAGGCGACCCGACCGGGGCCGGTGATGCTGATCGGTCCGTGACGGTACTCCATGGCGGGGTACGCCTCGGTCCAGGCTCCGGCCGCCTCCCGCATCTTCAGGCCCGCTTCGAGCGCGAGGCCGTACGTCCATCCCGTCCCCAGGAACGTGATCTGCTCCGCGTCGACCGCCTCGGGACCGAGCGGCAGGTCGAGTGCACGCTGTGCGTCCTGGACGGCCCGCGTGAGCGGGCGTGTGCCGGCCGGCAGGGCGCCCTCGGACTCCAGGTGCGCTCGCAGCAGGGCCAGAGCGGTGGTCGCGAAGCGGGTCTGTACGACGTACTCCTCGTCGGCGAAGTCGAGGACGGCTACGGCGTCGGCGGCCCTCATCACGCCGGTGGCCGGATCGGCCGTCAGCGCCGAGGTGGCGACGGTGCCCTTGACCCTGGTGAGCAGGTCCAGGACCTCGGTGGTGGTGCCGGAGCGCGTGATGGCCACGATCCGGTCGTAGACACGCCCGTGCGGGAACTCGGAGGCCGCGAAGGCGTCGGTCTCGCCGTGGCCCCCGCTCTCACGCAACTCGGCGTACGCCTGGGCCATGAACCACGAGGTGCCGCAGCCGACCACGGCGACTCGTTCACCGCGCACGGGCAGCGCGGCGGCGTGGTTCGCCAGGCACTCGGTCGCTTGCTTCCAGGTCGCGGGCTGGGAGGCGATCTCGACCGAGGTGCGTGAGGTTTCGAAGGTGGTCACATGTCTTCCTTGCGCTCAGTGGTGCCTTGTCCGCAGCCGCACGCGCCGTCGCGTGAGCGTGCGGGCTGTCGGTGGGTGAGGGATCCGGTGCCCAGTCGCACGGTGCTCAGGGGCTCGCGTGCTGCAAAGAGTCGGCGGGTGCGGCTCGGCCCGGGTGCACCTGGGTGACGGCTACTTCCGGGAGGAACCGGCGGTAGGCGGCGATGTCGATGTCTCCGGCGGCCGGGCACGCGACAGCGGCGGCCGACTGAGCCACGGCCTCGCGCAGGACGTCGGGCCATGCGGAGCCGACACGCAGGCCCGCGGCGATCGCGGCCACGCAGGCGTCGCCGGCTCCCGTCGGGTTCCCGGCGAGCCGGTCGGGTGGTGTGGCGCGCCAGGCGCCGGTGGGTGTCACCGCGTACAGGCCGTCGGGGCCGGCAGAGACGACGACCGATCGCGCTCCTCGCGCGCGCAATGCGACGGCGGCCTCCATGAGGTCGTCGCATCCCGTCGCCGCCGAGATCTCGGAGGCGTTGGGCTTGATCACGTCGGGGTGGGCCTCCAGAGCCTCGACGAGGGCGGGCCCGCTGGTGTCGAGCACTGTGATCGCCCCGGCCGCCGCGGCTGTGCGGATCAGGCTCGCGTAGGCGTTGAAGGGCAGGCCCGGCGGGGTGCTGCCGCTCAGGACGACCACGCGCACGCCCGGGAGCAGGGAGGTGAAGCGCTGCGAGAAGTGCTCCCATTCGGCGGGGGTCACGTGTGGCCCGCGTCCGTTGAAGACGGTGGCGTCGCCGTCGTCGCGTGACACGACGGCGAGGGTCCGTCGTGAGTCGCCCGCCATCTCGACGAGGCAGTCGCGGATGCCGGTGGTGCGCAGGTCGTCGCGGATCAGTTGGCCGGTGCGTCCGCCGGCGAAGCCGGTCACCACCGGTGCGTGGCCGAGGAGTACGAGAACGCGGGCGACGTTGACGCCCTTGCCGCCCGCCCGTTCGTGCGCGGTGTCGACCCGGTGGGAGCTGTGCGGCGTCAGGCGGGCGACGCTCCATGTGACGTCGAGGGCGGCATTGAGGGTGACGGTGAGAATCATGGGGCATGGGTCCTGTCCGCAGGGCGTGCGTGGCGTGGCGGGCGGCGAGGTCCGTCGCGGGGACACCGGGCCTGTTCCTCCGGCGCTGTCCGGACGGGTGCCGGGCGGTGCCGCAAGGCGGGATGTTCGTCCGCCCCCGCCGGGTTCGAGCCGGGTCGGTCGGCCTCGGCGGGACCGCGGCTCGGGGTCGTCCCACGTTGGACGGCGGGTGGCGACGCAGTTCCCACACGGAGGATGGGGTTGCTTCCGTACATCAATATCAAGCACTTGAGATGCGTGCAAGTGCGTGTTTGCACTTAATATCGAGCACTTTCAAGCATCAGGAGGGTCTGTTAGTAGCCTTATGTCCCAAGTGCACGATGCGGCGCCTGGTTCGCTCGGCACCGTGCACCGTGCGCGGGCCGACCGGCCGGCCGGCGCTCCTCGTACCCCCTGTGCCCAGCACGGCAGCCGCAGGGCGCGGAGGGACGCGCCGCGGGTCGCAGCAGGAGCGGCGGCGCTGCCGAGGGCCGCGCCGGGCCGAGGTGCACGGTCGTCGCCGACATGCTGAACCGACCGTCAGATCGCACCTCCGCAGTTCAAGGCGGTGCCGGCCGGCGGTCCGGTGTGCACCCGGTCCCTGGGAGGGGTGCGCCTCCAGCAGTTCGTCGATCTGGGCTTCCACTGCCCGGCGTTGTGCGGGGAATCCGGAGAAGGCCGGGCGCTCACCACGGTGCTGAAGTCGAAGCCCCCAAGGCTCCTCACCCGGAGGCCGCGGGGCTCGTCGAGCGACGAGCCCGCCCGGGGCGGGGCGTCAGGCGTCCTCGGCCCATTCGACCCGCACGCCCGCGGCGCATATCCGGGCGACTTCGTCCGCGTCGGCCGCCGGGTCCGTGATCAGCGAGGTCACGGTGGCGATCGGGCAGATGCGGGCGAGGGTCGCCCGGCCGACCTTCGAATGGTCGGCGACCACCACGACCTGCGAACTCCGGTCTGCGAAAGCAGCGTTGGTGGCCGCCTCCAGCGGATCGTGCGTGGTGCAGCCGTGCGCCGCGCTGACGCCGTCGACCCCCAGGAACGCGATGTCCATGTGGTGCTCGCGCAGCGCGCGTTCAGCGCCGGGACCGACCAACTCGTAGGTCTGGCTGCGGGCGTGGCCACCGGTCATGATCAGCCGGACCTGGGGATGGGACGCCACTTCGGCGGCGACGTTGATCGCGTTGGTCACGATGGTGACAGGAACGCGGGCGGTGAGCAGCCGGGCGATCTCAAGCGTGGTGGTGCCGCCGGTGAGGCCGACCGCGGCCCCTTCGGGCACGAGCCGGACTGCGGTCCGCGCGATCGCGTGCTTCTGTGCCCGCAGACGGTCCGCCTTGCGCAGCAACGGCAGTTCGACACCGGCGTCGGCGGCCACCCCACCCCCGTGCGTACGCCGCAGGAGACCCTGCTCACTGAGGAAACGAAGGTCGCGCCGAACGGTGGCCTGGGACACGTCGAGCCAGGCCGACAGATCGAGCACGTGGGCGGCGCCCCGCTCGCTGACGTGCTCGAGAATGCGCAGGTGCCGCTCGCTCCTGGTCCTGCGCACCGTCTCCGCCTCGGCCCGCCGTTCCGTCATCAGGTCTCCCTCTGTCACGCGGCCTCGCCCTTGCACGGGCGGTACCGCGGCGCCTCTCAAGAGGCGCTGCGAGCAGCCTGCGGGCCGGGCAGTGAACCTGCTGAGGCAGCGACTGTTGCTCCACATGGTGCGCGAAGTTGATCGGAATGAACAGAGATTGCGTGTTTCCACTTCCTTGACGTGCCTGAATCTGGCCTGTTTACTCCCTTCCACGCTGAAGTCCGCGGGACTTCACGTCAGAGGTACGCCCAGCCGGTATGCCGTACGAGCAAGTCCGGCCCAAGTCGCCAGGCACCCCCGAGGGGTCGGCCGAGGCGGGGACGTGCCCTTGTGACACGGAGCTCTCCATGAAGCTTCTGCAGGAGCGGGCGCCGGACGTCCGCGTTCGTCACTGCTGGAGCAGTGACGACCTTCCAGGCACACCTCCAGACCGCCGATCCCGCCCGGCCGCCGGCGTGCGCCGACTCCGGCCACCGGACTGGCCGTCCCTGCCCACCGCACAGCCGCGAGCTCGGTCGGCGGGAACCGGAAGAAGGTGCCTTCCGGGCGTCACCAGGGCGACCGCCGGGTCGACGCCTGCCCACGGTCCGACGCGACGCGGGCCTGACCCTCGACCCGGCGAGCACGTGCGCCCCGCCCCGGCCGGTACGGCCACCAGCGCCGAAGACCACCGCTGTAAAAGAACACGGCGGAGCCCGCGCCGACGCACGCGGTACTCACGGCCTCGCATTCAGCGAGCGCACGGCAGCACCGATCACGCGATCGGGCTCCGGCCGGTGGGCGAGCCCGCCGGCACCGCCCGGCTCGGTTCACCACTTTCACCGTCCCGGCACGACGTCTCGCGCCCGCACACCCGCTAGCCCATATCCGACGGCCCATGCCCACCGGCCCGTGGCGCGCTGACCCCTGTGTCACGAGCGGTACGGAGACCGTGACCGGCGCGTCCTCGGCCCTCCCGGCAGCAGGTCACCGCCCACCCGCTCGTCACCCCGCCGCGCCCCTCACCGCCGTCCCCCGTAACCCGGCAACGTCTCGCCACGACCATCTGGAGGTACCCCATGACCGCGTCCCAGCTCCATCAGGACACGGACCCGACCCGTCGGCGGATACTGGCCGGCGGGGGAGCCTTCGCCCTCGCGACCCTGGCCGGACCTGCGCTGGCCGCCTGCGGCGCGCAGGACGGCGGCTCGGCCGACGGAACCGTGCGGATCGACATGTGGCACGGCCAGACCGACACCGGGCTCGCCGCGATCAAGGAACTGGTGGCCCGGTTCGAGAAGGAGAATCCCACCATCCGCGTCAACCTCGGCGGGGGCGTCATCGCGGACAACATGCTCCAGAAGGTGACGGCCGGTCTCGCCTCCGGATCGGTCCCGGACATCGCCTACATCTTCGGCTCCGACCTGGCGAGCGTGGCCCGTAGCCCCCAACTGGCGGACCTCACGCAGTTCGTCGGTGAGGGACCCGTGCCGTGGAAGCGGTACTGGCCGGCCGCGCGGGACGCGGTCTCGGTGGAGGGCAAGGTCCGCGCCACTCCGGCACTGGTGGATTCCCTGGCGGTGGTCTGCAACAAGAAGGTCTTCGAGGACGCGGGCGTCCCGCTGCCGAAGGCCGACTGGTCGTGGGACGAGTTCGTGGAGACGGCCCGTGAGCTGACCGACCCGAAGCGCAACGTGTTCGGCACGGGCTGGCCCGGCGCGGGCGACGAGGACACGGTGTGGCGCATCTGGCCACTGGTCTGGGGCCTCGGCGGCGACGTGCTCAGCAAGGACGGGCGCAGATCCGGCTTCTCCGGTGAGCCGGGGCTGCGGGCGCTGGAGACCGTCGCCGCGCTGGTGAAGGAGAAGAGCTGTTACATCGACCCCAAGCCGGGCGGCGAGCAGATGTACCAGGTCTTCGCGGGCGGCAGGATCGGCATGGTCGCCACCGGTCCCTGGCAGCTGCCCGACATCCGCCAGGCCGACATCGACTACCACGTGGTGCCGCTGCCCGGCTTCAACGGGAAGTCCGTCACCATCTCCGGCCCCGACACCTGGGCCGTCTTCGACAACGGCGCCGCCCGCCTCAAGGCGGCACAGACCCTGGTGGGCTGGCTCATGGAGCCGGAACAGGACGTCGTGTGGGACATCAAGGCGGGCAGCCTGCCGCTCAGCCCCGACGCGCAGCAACTCCCGCAGTGGGAAGAGCACGCGAAGACCGTCCCCGGGCTGTCGGTGTTCACCGAGGTCCTTCAGACCGCCCGGGTGCGCCCGGTGCACCCGGCGTACCCGCAGATATCCAAGGCGCTCGGCGAGGCGATCACCGCAGTACTGCTGGAACGCAGGAGCCCGGCCGCAGCCTTGCGGGCCTGCCTCGACGAGGCCGACGCGGCCCTCGCCGCGACGAACGGCTGACGCGTCATGGCACGGCCCGCTCCCCTCACCCTCGCCCCGCATGCCGCCCGGCGCCGCCGGTCCGCCCGGGTCCGTGAGTCGGCGACGGCCTGGGCGTTCGTCTCACCCGCGGCCCTCGTCATCATCGGCCTGAGCATCGTGCCGGTCGTCTGGTCGTTCCTGTTGTCGTTCCAGTCGTCCGACCTGCTCACGCCCAGCAGCTGGGTGGGTCTGGACAACTACCGCGGGCTCGCCGACGACCCGAAGTTCGCGGAAGCGGTCCGCAACACCCTGCTCTACACCGTGCTGTTCGTACCGCTCAGCATCGCCCTCGGGCTGATGCTGGCCCTCGCGCTCAACCGGCGCATCCGCTTCACCGGGCTGTACCGCACGCTGATGTTCGTGCCGTTCGTCGTGTCGGCCACCTCGCAGGGCGTCCTCTTCTCCTTCATCCTCGACCCCCAGTTCGGCGCCGCGAACTCGCTGCTCGACAGGATCGGCGTCGGCGCGCAGGGCTTCCTCACCGATCCCGGCCAGGCGCTGCTGGTACTGGTGGCGATCTCGGTGTGGAGCGGTACCGGCTTCTGCGTCGTCATCTTCCTCGCCGCCCTCCAGGACGTCCCGCGGGAACTCGTCGAGGCCGCCTGGCTCGACGGCGCCGGCCGCCACCACGTCCTGCGCCATGTGATCCTGCCCGCCCTGGTCCCGGTCGGTGTCTTCCTCGTCCTGTGGCAGACCCTCGCCGCCCTCCAGGTCTTCGACCTGGTCTACGTCACCACCAAGGGCGGCCCACTGGGCTCGACCACTCTCATCGTCTATTTCGTGTGGGAACAGGCGTTCAAGAACTTCACCGCCGGATACGGCGCGGCAGCCGCCTACCTCGTCGCCCTCGCCCTGCTGCTGGTGACGGCCGTCCCCGCGACGGTACGCCGGTTGCGGGCCCGCCGCCTGAAAGGAGCCGGGACATGACCCTCACCCACCACCGCCCGGCCGAGAAGACCGGAGCCCGCCACGCATCGGCCGCCCGGCCACGACCGAGACGCCGACGCCTGCTCCCCTTCGACCCCTGGCACCTGGTTCTGGCCCCGCTCGCCCTGCTCTTCGCCGCCCCACTGCTGTGGCTGCTGGTCAGCTCCGTGATGAGCAACGCGGAGATCAACCGGTTCCCGCCCGCCCTGTGGCCCTCGGAGGTCGACCTGGCCGGGTACCGCTTCGTCCTCAACAACGCGATGTTCCCGCGGTGGTTCGCGAACTCCCTCATCGTGTCCGCCGTGGCCGTCGTGTCCAACCTGGTGCTCGGCACACTCGGCGGTTACGCGTTCGCCCGGATGTCGTTTCGCGGGTCCCGGATCCTGCTGGCGACGATGCTGGCCACCATGGTGATCCCGTTCCAGCTCACCATGATCCCGACCTTCCTCGTCATGAAGCAGCTCGGGCTCATCGACACCCTGGGCGCGCTGATCGTCCCCTCTCTGGTGACCCCGTTCTCCGTCTTCCTGCTGCGGCAGTTCTTCCTCTCCCTCCCACGGGAACTGGAGGAGGCCGCCTGGATCGACGGCTGCGGCCGGCCGCGCATCATCCTGCGGATCGTGCTGCCGCTGTCGCGCCCCGCCCTGAGCACCGTGGCCGTCCTGACGTTCCTCACCACCTGGAACGACCTCTCCTGGCCCCTGATCGCGATCAACCACGAGACCACCTACACGCTGCCCCTCGGACTGACGACGTTCCAGGGACAGCACCACATTCAGTGGTCCGCGGTCATGGCGGGCAACGTCATCACCGTGCTGCCCGTACTGATCGCCTTCCTCGTCGCGCAGAAGACCTTCATCCGGTCCATCACCTCCACCGGCCTGAAGGGCTGACCGGCCGGGGCGGCGCCCCGTCCCGCACAGCCGACCGGTATCCGCCCCTCCTCACCCTGGACGCACCATGCCGCGCACCTTCGACCTGCTGGTCATCGGCGACGCCAACCCGGACGTCGTCATCGGCCCGCTCCGCACCCCGCTCGACTTCGGGCAGCGAGAACAACTCGTCGACCACGGCGTCATCACCCTCGGCGGCTCCGCCGCCATCACCGCCTGCGGCGCCGCCCGGCTCGGCCTGACCGTCGCGTTCGCCGGCCGGGTCGGCGACGACGACGCGGGCCACTACGTCCGTGACCGGCTCGCCGCCCGCGGCGTCGACGTCGACGCCCTCCACCTGGACGGCGCCCTCACCACCCCACTCACCGTCAGCATCACCCGGGGCGACGGCCGCGCCGTCGTCACCGCGCCGGGCAGCCTGAACACCGTCTGCGCCGCTGACGTCCCCGAGCGGCTGCTCACCGCCGCCCGGCACGTCCACTCCGCCTCGTTCTTCCTCATGCCCGCCCTCGCCGCCGATCTCGCGGACCTGTTCCGGGCCGCGCGGGCAGCGGGCGCCACCACCTCGCTCGACACCAACGACGACCCGGCCGGCCACTGGTCCCCGCCCTCGCTCGCCCAGGTCCTGTCCCAGACCGACCTGCTGCTGCCCAACGCGCAGGAGGCCCGGCGCCTGGCCGGCGTCCCCGAGAGCGCCGAACTCGCCGAGGCCGCACGGCTGCTGACCCTGCGAGGTCCCGCCGTGGCCGTCAAGGACGGTGCCGCGGGTGCCCTGCACCACGACGGCTGCACGGCGATCCGGATGCCCGCACCGGCCATGGCCGCCGTGCTCGACACAGTCGGCGCCGGAGACAGCTTCGACGCGGGGTTCATCGCCGCCCGGCTGCGCGGCCTGTCGCCGTCGCAGGCACTCGCCGCCGCCGGAGCCTGCGGCGCCCTGTCCACCCGCGGCCTCGGCGGCACCGACACCCAGCCCACCTGGGCCGAGGCCCTCGCCCTTCTCCCGACCACAGGAGCCCTTCCCTCATGACCGCCCCCAAGGTTGTCCTCATCGGCGCCGGCAGCGTTGTCTTCACCCAGGGCCTGCTCGCCGACCTGTTCTCCTTCCCAGAGCTCAGCACCGCGCGCATCGCACTGCACGACATCGCGCCCGAGCGGCTCGCCACCGCCGAGGCCGCCACCCGGTACATCGCCGACCGGCTCGGCGCCCACCCCGAGGTGACCGCGCACGCCGACCGCCGCCAGGCCCTCCAGGACGCGGACTTCGTCCTGAACCTCGTCCAGATCGGCATGCACGACGCCACCCGCACCGACTTCGAGATCCCGGCCCGCTACGGGCTCGCCCAGACCATCGGCGACACCCTCGGCGTCGGCGGCATCTTCCGGGCCCTGCGCACGTTCCCGTTCCTCAAGGCCCTCGGCGAGGACATCCGCGCCGTGTGCCCCGACGCCTGGCTGCTCAACTACACCAACCCCATGGCCATGAATGTCCAGTACCTCACCCAGGCGACCGGCCTGGAGCGGGTGGTCGGCCTCTGCCACTCGGTGCACTGGACCCTGCACGACCTGTGCAAGCTGGTCGGCGCGCCCTTCGACGAGGTCACCTACACCGCGGCCGGAGTGAATCACCAGGCCTGGGTGCTGCGCTTCGAGCACAACGGCGAGAACCTCTACCACCGGCTCGACGGGCTGATCGCCGACGATCCGCAGCTGCGCCGGCGCACCCGCATCGACATGTACCTACGGCTCGGCCACTACCCGACCGAGACCAGCGAGCACTCCGCCGAGTACGTCCCCTGGTACCTGGGCCACCCCGAGGAGATCGAACGGCTGCGGCTGCCGGTCGGCGCCTACCTCGACATCAGCGACCAGAACCTCACGGCCTACGCGAAGACCAGGGACGCCCTCGTCTCCGGTACGCCGCTGACCGTCGAGGGCACCATGGAGTACGCGCCGCAGATCATCCACAGCGTCGTCACCGGCCGCCCCCGCACGATCTACGGCAACGTGCCCAACCACGGTCTTATCGAGAACCTCCCCCACCACGGCATCGTCGAGGTGCCCTGCCTGGTGGACAGCACCGGGATCCGGCCCACCCGGGCCGGCCGGCTGCCCGCCCAGCTCGCCGCCCTCAACCGCGCCTACCTCAGCATGAACGACCTGGTGGTCCGGGCCGCGCTGGAGGACGAACCGCGGCACGTCCGGCACGCCGCCATGGTCGACCCGGCCACGGCCGCTGCCCTCCCGGTGGAGCGGATCTGGGAACTGTGCAACGAGATGGTCCAAGCGCACGCCTCATTCCTCCAGCCCGCCCTGCGCACACGTATCAGCGTCTGACGCGCACCCGGCCGCCCGGAGACAGGGAATGACACGGAATGATCCGGAATGGAGATGGAATCACTCTGCCGGTATTGCCGGTTGACGCCCTCAAGTGCCGAGCGGCTCTCATTTTCGCTGCGCGGTGGACGAAGTCGACACTCGACCCCGAAAAAGGCCGCAACGCACTGTCGAAAAGCGAAGCGGACAAGGAGCGCGTGACCGTGCGGACGTGATACGGGCGACGCCGAAGGACATGGACAAGGTCCGCCGTGACATCGAGGTGCGCGCCGGAATCACGAGACAGGCACCGGCGCGCACTTCGGTATGCCTGCGATCAGGGAACCCCACAGGGCAGGCACCCACGTCCACCCACGCTCCGATGACTGGAGAATTCCACTGACGTGTCGTCAATTTATTTTCGAAATACGGAACCAATTGACATGGCACAGTCCAGCCGCTTCACTGCAACATCACGCCAGAGGCTCTCTTCCTCTGCGCCGAAGAAGTGCGCCCAGCCGGTCGCCGATGGCCCTTCCATCCGAAGCCCGGCCCGAGTCGCCAGGATGCCCGCTGGCAATCCGAGGCGGGGACGCACTCACGATCTCGCGGAGATCCTGCATGCCCAACCACGCCATCACAGTTCTGTACAGGTGTCTTGTGCCGGCCATGCTCGTGGCCGTGGCATTCGCGACACCGCTGTCCCTCAAACCCGCCCAGGCGGCGGTGACCAAGACCCTGCCGCCGACCGCCGGCAGCTTCGACTACCAGATCGGCGGCCCCTACACCCCGGCCCCCGACGTCCAGATCGTCAGCCGGGACCACGGGGCGACACCCGCACCCGGCCTGTACAACATCTGCTATGTCAACGCCTTCCAGAGCCAGCCGGGGGCGAGCGCGGAGTGGGAGCAGAAGCTCCTGCTCCACGACTCGACCGGCGCGCTGGTGGAGGACCCCGACTGGCCGGGTGAGTACATGCTCGACGTACGCACCGAGGCCAACCGGCAGGCCATCTTCCAGAAGGTCAAGGTCTGGCTCGACGAATGCGCGTCCAAGGGCTTCGACGCGATCGAGCCAGACAACTACGACCACTACACCCGCTCCAACAATCTGATCGACCCGAGCGACTCCGAGAAGTACATGAAGCTGCTCGTGGACTACTCGCACCCGATGAACCTGGCGATCGCGCAGAAGAACACCCTCGAACTCGCCGGTGACGCCGCATCCCTCGGCATCGACTTCGCCGTCGTCGAGGAGTGCGGAGTGATCTGGCCCGGCGCCGACGGGCCGGAGTGCCCCGAGTACTACGCCGCGTTCGGCGACCGCATCATCAACATCGAGTACACCGACGCGGGCATGACCCGCGCCTGCGACGCGTACGCCGGGGTCTTCAGCATCGTGCAGCGCGACGTGGCCGTCACCCCCAACGGGCCCCGAAAGACCTGCTCCGCCGGTTCGTCCGGCGACACCCAGGCACCGACCGCCCCCTCCGGGCTCTCCGCCACGGGAGCGACCAGCAGCAGCGTGTCGCTGTCCTGGAACGCCTCGACCGACAACGTCCTCGTCACCGGTTACGACGTGTACCGCGGCGGCACCAAGGTGGGCACCGCGCCGGGCACCTCGTACACCGACTCCGGACTCACGGCGGCCACGACCTACCAATACCAGGTGAGGCGAAGGACGACGCCGGTAACGTCTCGGCCGCGTCCAACACCGTCACCGAGGCGACCCTGAGCGGTGGCTCCGGCTCGGCCGGCTGCACCGCCACCTTCGTCGTGACCGGCTCCTGGAGCGACGGCTTCGACGCCGAGGTCAGCGTGAAGAACACGGGCAGCGCGACGACCAGTTCCTGGCTGGTCACGTGGGACTGGCCCGGCAACCAGGAGGTCACCGATCACTGGGACACGGAGCTGACCCAGAGCGGATCGGCCGTCACGGCGACCAACGACGACTACAACGGGGCCATCGCCCCCGCAGCCACCACCGCGTTCGGTCTCATGGCCTCCGGCGATATCCCGGCGAACCTGCCGTCGGCGACCTGCACCGTGAGCTGAGCAAGGCTGCTCCCGCGGGGGAACAGAAGAGCGTACGTGCCCCCGGACCTTTTGTCCGGGGGCACGTTGCGCTGTCGTTACGTTGCAGGTGGGCCTTCGGCTGTCCTCGGTATCGGCGGTGGCGCATGCTGTTGCGCCGCGGGGTCACCGACGGCGACGAGGGGTGCAGGTCGGTGCGCAGGAGATGGAGCGGACGGTGCTTCGGCTGGACCAGGTGGTGGAGCAGGTCGTCGACGAGTTACCGGCGTCCCGTGCCGAGGTGGGTGTGTATCGAGCCCACAGTGGCGTGTGGGGATCCCGAGCTACTGGCCCAAGCGTTGCGCAATCTGATCGACAACGCACGCAAGCACGGGGCTGCTGCGGGCGGGAGTGCCCGGGTCGCGGTATGTGACCACGGCCCGGGAGTGGCCCCCGCCGTGCGGGAGCGGGCCTTGGACCGGCGGACGGCGGGGGCCAAGAGGGGGTACAGGGGCCGGGCTGGCCACCGTGCGGTGGGTGGCCGACCTGCACGGGGGCACCGCCCGTGTCAGGGACGCGCCCGGGGGGCCGTTGCCGAGTTGGCCAGCCCGGAGGAATCGGCTGATCCCCCGAC
This sequence comes from Streptomyces sp. bgisy027, assembly GCF_057710365.1. Taxonomy (NCBI): domain Bacteria; kingdom Bacillati; phylum Actinomycetota; class Actinomycetes; order Kitasatosporales; family Streptomycetaceae; genus Streptomyces; species Streptomyces sp. bgisy027. The sequence goes on along the minus strand of NZ_JBYIVZ010000039.1, from coordinate 6,651 downwards.
GTGGCACCGCGGGTGGGCGGCTACTGACGATTCCCTCATCAAACCGATGGCAGTCTTCCGGTATGTTCCAGTCACGCAATAGCGCGATCACCCTGACCGTTGCCGGTGTCGCCACGGCCGTCTTTGCCGTCTCCTGCTTGCCGAAGTCGTCACCCGGGCGCTCGACTGCCGTTCCACCCACCCACTGCCGTTCTACGTGTGGACCAGGTCGGTTACACACCCGGCGAGGTCAAGCATGCCTACCTCATGACGTCCCGCCCTGTCGCCGAGGTGCCCTTCCGGGTGCTCGACTCCTCCGGCAAGGAGGTGTTGTCCGGGACGGCCGGGCCCTCCACAGGCAGATGGAGCAGCACCTACGAGTCGGTCCGTACCCTGGACCTCTCCCGTCTCACCGCTCCTGGCGACTACCGGGTGGAGGTGACCGACCCGGTGCCCGAGACCTCGCCCACGTTCCGCGTGGCGCGTGCCGGTGAGCTGTTCGGAAAGGTGGTCCAGGACAACGTCCGATTCTTCAGGGCCCAGCGCGACGGGGCGGACGTCGACGCCGCCGTGCTGCGTCGCAAGCCCTCGCATCTGGCCGACCGGCAGGCCACCGTGTACGACAGGCCCGCCTATGACGAAGATGCCGAACGCCTGCTCGAACCTCTCAAGCCTCTCAGCGGCCCGGTCGATGTCTCCGGGGGCTGGTTCGACGCCGGAGACTTCCTGAAGTTCACGCATACGGCTTCGTACTCCACCGCGAATCTCCTTCTGGCTCAGCGCACCACTTCCGACAGTGGTGAGGAGCTGGCCGAGGAGGCACGTCACGGTCTGGACTGGCTGGACAAGATGTGGGACGAGTCTTCCCGTACCCTCTACGCCCAGGTCGGCATAGGTGTTGGCGATACCGACGACGGTAGCGGCGATGTCCGTTCGGATCACGACGTATGGCGGCTGCCGGAGGCGGACGACGCGTTGGACGTCGAGTCCGGCGATCGCGACTACATGATCAAACACCGGCCGGTCTTCCGTGCGGCCCCTCCGGGCGAGCCCATCAGCCCCAACCTTGCAGGGCGAGTCGCCGCCGCCTTCGCGCTCGCCGCGCAACTGGACGCCGAGGACGATCCGGAGCGGGCCCGCGAGGAACTGGAGAAGGCCACGCAGGTCTACGCACTCGCCGACACCTCTCCGAAAGGGCAACTGGTGACCGCGTTCCCTCATGGTTTCTACCCCGGGTCCTCCTGGGAGGACGACATGGAGTACGGCGCCGCCGAGTTGGCTCTGGCCGGAGAGGCCCTGGGGGACGACCGGACACAGGAATGGTCGGAGCTGGCCGGCCACTGGGCCAAGCAGTATCTGTCCTCGGACAACCTCGGCACCTTGGGGCTGGGGGATGTGAGTGCCCTGGCGCATGCCGATCTGGCAGAAGTGATCGACGACGGCAAGTCGAGCGGTGAGGTGAGCCGCGATCAGCTTGTCGCCGACCTGGAGCGGCAGCTCGAACTCGGCAAGGCTCGCGCCGAGCGCGATCCGTTCCGAGCAGGAGCCGTCTACACGGACTTCGACTCCGTGCCCCACGCCTTCGGCCTGGCCGCCACCGCACAGCTGTACCGCCGGGTCACCGGCGACTCCGATTACGACGCCTTCGCCACCCAGCAGCGCAACTGGGCGCTGGGCGCCAACGCCTGGGGGTCCTCTTTCGTCATCGGTGAAGGCTCCACTTTCCCGCACTGTCCCGAGCATCAGGCCGTCAACCTCGCGGGCAGCCTGAACGGCAAGGGCGACGTTCTTGTCGGGGGTGTGGTCAACGGGCCCAATGCGTCGGCAAAGCTCAAGGAACCCAACTCCCTCCCGAACATGCGCACATGTCCGGTTGAGAAGGGCAATCCCTTCTCTGTCTTCGACGGGCACGGGGGCGGCTACACGGACGACGTCGGCGCCTGGCAGACCGTCGAGCCCGCCGATGATTTCACGGCCACCGCGTTGTTGTCCTTCAGCCTGTCCGCAGCAGTCGAGGACACCGGTTCCAGCGCCTCATAGTGAGCCTTTCCGACCTGGCGCTCTGATCCTCCAGTTGGGCTGAGCAGGGTCGGGACTGGCGCGGTGGCTTCCGCTCCGCTTCCAGCCCCCGCCGCTTCAAACCGTGCATGCAGTTCTCCCGCACACGGCTTTCCGGCATCGTTCACCGCCTGGCATGCGTCGTCGCACTGTGCACGTGTCCGGTGAGGCTCGTGTCCACACTCCGGGGGACGCCTCAGTTTGAAGCCTCCCCCTGCAGGGCGACTCCGGAGGACCTACCTCCATCTCCTGCACTCGACCTGCTCCTCAAGGACCCCGACGCCGCGGAACGCGCCCGCGGCCTGATGGCCGAGGTTCCCCCGCTGGACGGGCAACTGGTCATGCGGGCCGCCGACGGCGCCGCGGATCTGCATCTCCCCCTGCCCGTGGCGAACATGACCGGTGGTGGCGGCCTCGGCCCCAGCCAGATCATCTGCACCGCGGCCAGCACCCGGGCGGCAGACGCCGGACAGCCTTCCGAGGTGGACGTACGGGTCTACGAGGAGGGCTTCGAAACGCCGTGGACCGTCCGCTGCAACGAGGCGGGAAAGGTAGTTCCCGCGCCCGGACCTGCCACGAGTCACCGCACCTGTCAGGGTCGTTCGTGCAGCCGGGTCTGGTTCACGCCAGTGAGTCGATCCACTCCTGGAGTCGGCGTACGTGGTCACTCAGGAGGACCGGGTCACGCAAGGCGTGGGCCAGGACCGCGCCGCCCTGCACGCCGGCGAGGAGGCCGACAGCGCACTCGCGCGGGTCGGCGGCGTTCATCCGGCGGAACTGGTCTTGCGCCCAATTCAGGATCAGATCCATCAACTGCCCGGCCTCGCGGTCGAGGCCGTCGTCCCGATGGCCGAGTTCCTCGCTGAGGGTGCCCAGCGGGCAGCCATGGCGGGCGACGAGGTCGCGCATCTCGTGCCACTGGCCCGCCAGCGCCTTGAGCCGGGCGCGGGGATCGGCGTGCGCGTCGAGCGAGTGGAGCATGGCCCGGACTTCGCCGACCCGTGCCTCGACGACCGCGCGCAGCAGGTCGTCTTTGGTCTTGAAGTAGTAGTACACGTTGCCCGGCGGAACGCTCGCCGCCTCGGCGACCTGCGCGAGCGTGACGCCCAGGACGCCCTGGCGGTGTACGAGATCGCTGGCGCCGGCGACGAGGCGCTCCCTTTTGCCTGGGTCCCGCTTGCTTGAGTCAGTCATCTCACTCAGAGGATAGCGCGGACGGCGTGCCTGCTGCTAGCGTCGAGTTAGTCAGTCAACTCACTAACAAAATGTATCTGGCCGAACCATCGCTCATGCGGATCCACTGGAGGTCTCCCGCCATGGCGCCGACCGCTTCCCAACCGTCGTTCTCCGAACCGTCCTTCCTCGCCACCCGCCGCGGTGTGTCCACGCTGCTGCTCCTGTGTGCGGTCCAGTTCCTGGACATCGTCGACTCCTCCATCGTGAATGTCGCCCTGCCGTCCATCAGGCGCGACCTCGGCTTCTCTCAGCAGAACCTGCAGTGGGTGATCAGCGGTTACGTCCTCACGTTCGGCGGCTTCCTGCTACTCGGCGGCCGCGCGGCGGACCTGCTCGGACGGCGCCGAATGCTCGTCCTCGGCACATCCCTGTTCGCCGTGTGCTCGCTGGTCGGTGGGCTGGCCCCGGACAGCGGCACGCTGATCGGGGCCCGGATCGTCCAGGGGATCGGCGCGGCGATGATGGCTCCGGCCGGGCTGTCGATCCTGACCACCACGTTCACCGAGGGCCGCGAGAGGGCCAGGGCACTCGGCGTGTGGGGAGCGGTCAGCGGGCTCGCCGCCGCCACAGGCGTCTTCCTGGGGGGCGTGCTCTCGGAAGGACCTGGCTGGCGCTGGGTACTGTTCGTGAACATCCCCGTGTGCGTGTACGTGCTGGTCGCGGCCTTCCGTCTCATACCGGGCGACCAGCGCCGTGCCCGCCCGACGTCGTTCGACCTGCCGGGTACGATGCTCATCACCGGCGGAATGCTGCTGCTCGTCTACGCGCTCGTACGGGCGCCCGAAGTCGGCTGGGACAACGCCCACACCATCGGTGAACTCGCCACCGCCGGCATTCTCCTCGCCGCCTTCGTACTCAACGAACGACGCGCCCGCACCCCCCTGTTCCCCTTCTCCATCCTCCGCGTCAAGGGGCTGGCCGCTGCCGACGCCACCCAGCTGATCGCGTTCGCCGGGTTCATCTCACTGTTCTTCTTCCTCACCCTGTACATGCAGAACGTGCTCGGCTACTCCCCGGTCCAGGCCGGCTCCGCCTACCTTCCCGTCACGGTCGGCATCGGCATCGCGGCGGGGGTGTCCGCCCAGCTCATCCCGCGGATCGGCACCCGACCCGTGATCGTCGTCGGCGCGCTCGTCGCGGCCGGCGGCATGTACGCCCTCTCGCGCGTCCCCGTCGACGGCTCCTACCTTGCCGATCTGCTGCCCGGCCTCGCGATCATGTCGCTCGGACTGGGCGCGATCTTCACCACCGTCACCGCCGCCGCCAACGCGGGAGTGCCCGCGGACAAGGCCGGACTCGCCGCCGGCCTGCTCAACACCTCGCTGCAGATCGGTGCCGCGCTCGGGCTGGCTGTCTTCTCCGCCATCGCCACCGCGCGCACCGACGACCTGCTCTCCGCACACATCGCGCCAGCCGAAGCGCTCACCTCGGGATTCCACCGGGCGATCCTCGCGGCGAGCCTCTCCCTGCTCCTAGCCTCCCTGATCGCCCTGGGCGTCACCAACACCCGCGGCCAGGAGCCCCCGACCGCTTCCGGGCCCGTTCCCACCAAGACCTCTCGCCGTACCCCCGCGACGGCCGACACCGAGCCGGAATCGGCCCCGTAGGCTCCGTCCGGACGAGCACCACCAACGCCGAGGATCGCTGTCCGGCGACGGCAGGGCGCGGCTACCCCTGCCTCGATCGAGACGCCTGCAAGATCCAGGTCGTTTGAGAACACCGGCCACCGGCGTTCTCAAACGACCTGACACCCTAATCCGGAGTTAAGAGCGGTCCGGAGGGGACACGAGCCCAGCCGACTGTTCGAGTGGTGGTGGTCGTGCGGGCGCCGGGATGATGCCTACTCACACCCCGTTCCCGCTGAGGACTGCTGTGAGACCGAGCACGCCCTGGCGCCTCCCCGGCCACCACCACGCTGCCCTTACGGGTGGTGGCACTCACGGGTGCCGGACGGACACCCAACAGCATCCTGGCCGCGATGCCTCGCTGGAGACTGGTGGCGTCCGGCGCCTCCGTGGCAGCCGCCGCTGGACCGCGCGAGGGCACGGTGGCGGCGGTCCTGTGGGTACCTGACGGATGCCTGCTTCCCGCCGGGGACTCGACGCCTTCCGTCAGACAGTGCGGCATCCGGGACCTTCACGGCCGTCACCACCAGCGGTAATGCAGGTGTTGGCGCCCGTCGGCGCTGGACGGACGCTTGACGTCCCACCGGGCACGCGATGCCTACCGAAAGATCGGCGTCGTCCAGCGCGAACGCACGACGTCGCCCTGGTCAACGACAGTGGCCAGTTACTGGCCAAGCGGCACATCACCGACGACGCGGCCGGCTACAAGATCCTGCTGGATCTGCTCGCCGAGTACGGCGACACCGAGGAGAACCTGATCCCCGTCGCGATCGAGACCTCCCGCGGACTGCTGGTCGCGGTGCTGCGGACCGGCAAACGGCAGGTGTTCGCGATCAACCCGATGGCCGCCTCCGCTACCGGGACCGGCACAGCGTCTCCCGCAAGAAGTCCGACCCTGGTGACGCCCTGGTCCTGGCCAACATTCCGCGCACCGACATGCACGCCCACCGGCCGTTGCCGCAGGACAGCGACCTGGCCCGCGCGGTCGCCGTGCTCGCACGCGCCCAGCAGGACGCCACCTGGAACCGGTAGCAGATCTCCAACCAGCTGTGCTCGCTGCGGCGGGAGTACTACCCCTCCGCGCTGGCCGCCTTCGAGTCCTGGCGCAATGGTCTGTGCAGGCCGGAGGCCCACGAACTCCGCAAGGCGGCTCCGACACCGACGCGAGCCGCGCAGCTGACGCGCACGCAGATGCAGGCGGCTCTGAGGCGAGCCGGCCGCCAACGCGGCACCACAGCCGAGGCCGAACGGCTCCGGGCGGTTTTCCGTGCCGACTGGGCACACCAGCCGTCGCGGGTCGAGGACGCGCTCGGCAAGCGGATGCTCACGCTCCTGGTCCAGCTCCAGGCAGCCTGCACCGCCGCCGCCGACGACCTGGCCAAGGCGGTCGAAGAGGCTTTTCCTCAGCATCCGGACGCTGAGATCATCCTCAGCTTTCCCGGCCTCGGCGTCCAGATCGGTGCCCGGGGTGCTCGCCGAGATCGGAGACGACCGCACCCGGTTCGCCGACGCTCGCGGCCTGAAGGCATACGCCGGTGCCTCACCCATCACCAGGGCTTCCGGCAAGAAGTCGAGCATCACCCGCCGGTGGGTGAAGAACGACCGCCTGAACCACGCCGGCTACTTATGGGCCTTCTCCGCCATCACCACCTCACCAGGCGCCAAGACCCACTACCGCAGGCGCCGCGACAACCACGGAGACTGGCACGCGGCCGCGCAGAGAAACCTCTTCAACCGCATGCTCGGACAGCTC
>NZ_JBYIVZ010000038.1:0-102985 GCF_057710365.1 Streptomyces sp. bgisy027 | reverse complement strand
CAGCGGGTGTCGGCCGGTGACCGGTGGAGGGCGGTCCGCCAGGGCGGACCGGCCTTCCCTGCCCTGCTCCGCAGGAACTTCGTTTCCTCCCCGGCCTGAAGGCCGGGGTATCCACGAAGGAGAGACCCGATGAGCACGACGTCATCGCCCTCGGCGATGACCAGACGGAGGTCGAACTCCTTGGCCCGCACATGGGTCTGAAGCAGTTCGAAGAACGTCCGCATGCCCTGCGCCGAGTCGACCTCCGGAACCCACGGAATGCCCGGCGGGTGCGGGATGGAGAACGACACCGAGTCGGCGAACAGCTCCGCCGCCTCCGCGCTCCTCCCCTCGGCCAGCAGCGGGAACAAGCGTTGGACAGTCCGGGCCGGTGACTCCGCTGTCATACGTGTCGACGCCACAGGCCCGGTATGCGGCGCGGGGCCCCCTTCAACGGCCTTCAGCCGAGCTCCTCGGCGAGCCCGACGACGATGCCCTCGGGGCCGCGGACGTAGCAGAGCCGGTACACGTTCTCGTACTGCACGATCTCGCCGACGAGTTCGGCACCGTGGGCCCGCAAGCGGGCGACGACGTCTCCGATGTCGTCGACGGCGAACATGATGCGACGAAGACCGAGCGTGTTCGCCGGCGCGTCCTTCGGCTCCGGGGTGATGGCCTTCGGCCGGTGGAACCTCGCCAGCTCCACTCGTCCATGACCGTCCGGGACCCGCAGCATGGCGACGTCCTGCCGGACGTCAGCGAGTCCGATGACACGCTCCGCTCCCCGCCATTCGAGCGGCCCCTTGCCCTCCGGCTCCATGCCGAGCTCGACGAAGAACGCGATGACGGCGTCAAGGTCGTCGACGACGATGAGCACGTTGTCCATCCGCCGGATCGTCATGCCGGTCCTCCTTCGCGACGCACGGCCACGGTAGCCGCTGCTTCCCTGGAGACGGAGCTGACGAGCCGCCTTCGACATCCCGCGGGTCCCATTCCGGAGGAGTCCCGTTCGACGGTGCCGCGGGCCGCCCTCGAACAGCGAACCTAACTCTTAATTTAGTAATTAATATTGACGCCCGCTGGCGACCGCTGCAAGATCCTGGCAACCAACCCGTAGGCGAGCGGGCGTTGACTGGTCCGAAGAACGACCGCCGTACCTTCCTCTGGGCAGCGGCATCTCAGACTCACGACCGGGACGGTTCGGCACGCCTGTTCGGACAGCGAAGGATCCGATGTGAAACGAAGGCTCACCGTCCTCCTGGCTCTCCTGGCCGGCTTGTTGGTCGTGCAGCCACCCGCCCGGGCCGTCCCCCCGGCCGACAGTGTCGCCGCAGCCGCGTCGGCGTCTCAGCAAGTGCTGAGCCCGACGCCGTACATGGGCTGGAACACCTACTACGCACTGGGTGGCGACCCGACCGAGGCGGAGGTCAGGTCGACAGCCGACTTCCTGGTCAGCAGCGGTCTGCGCGACGCCGGTTACAAGTACGTCTGGATCGACGGCAACTGGGCGGCACCGACCCCGCGCAGCGCGGCCGGCGACCTCGTGCCCAACCCCGGCCAGTTCCCGAACGGACTGAAGCCACTGGTCGACTACATCCACTCCAAGGGGCTGAAGGCGGGCATCTACACCGACGCCGGCCCGTACATCCCGGGCAAGTGCGGGCTCGGCAGCCACGGCTACTACCAGCGTGACGCGAACCAGTTCGCCGCCTGGGAGTTCGACGCGGTCAAGGTGGACTACCTCTGCGGGATCGCCGCGGACCTCGACCCGAAAACCGTCTACACCGAGTTCGCGCAGGCGTTGCGCAACAACGCCGGCGGGCGCCCCATGATCTTCAACCTCTGCAACCCGGTGACGTCCCCGGACTGGGGCAACTACCCGGAGGAGCAGCAGTCGACGTACTCCTGGTCCTACGCGCCGTCGATCGCGCAGTCCTGGCGGACGTACACGGATGTCGGTTTCGTCGGCGAGATCAAGTTCAAGGACGTCCTGCGGAACTACGACGCGAACGCGCGGCATCCCGAGGCCGCCGGGCCGGGGCACTTCAACGACCCGGACTACCTGGGACCCGAACTCGGCATGAACGACGAGGAGTTCCGTACGCAGATGACGCTCTGGTCGGTGGCGGCCGCCCCGCTGGTGATCGGCAGCGACGTCCGCAAGCTCAGCAAGACCTCGCTCGGCATCCTCTCGGACCGCGACGTCCTCGCGATCAACCAGGACGCTGCCGGCGTCCAGGCCGTCCGGGTCGGCCCGGCGGGTACGACGGAGACCTGGGTGAAGCGGCTGGCCGACGGCGACCGTGCCGTGGTGCTGCTGAACCGCGGCGACAGCCCGGCGACCCTGACCGCGAAGGCGTCCTCGGTCGGGCTGTCCGGGGGCCGGTTCACCCTGAAGAACGCCTGGACCAACCAGGTCACCGAGAGCGCCGGCACCATCAGCGCCGCCGTCCCGGCCCACGGCGCGGCGCTGTTCCGGGTCAGCCGGGCAACGGGCAAGCCGGGTCTTCCGCACGTCGTCGCCGGCCTCCCGCAGGTGACGAAGGTCGGCGGCGACACGGTGCCCGCCGGGGTCGCACCGGTGGTCGCCGGCGGCGACGAGGCCCGGGTCGAAGTCACCGTCCGCAACGACAGTGCGCGGCCGGTCTTCGCGCCGCGGGTCGAACTCGCGGTACCCGCCGGGTGGACGGTCCGTCCGGTCGGTAAGGCGCCGAAGCTGCTGAAGTCCCACAGCTCCGTGACGTCGGCCTTCACGATCACCCTGCCGGCCACCGCCGCGCCGGGCAGCAGCACCCTGACCGCCTCCACCTCGTACGAGGTGACCGGCAAGGGACGGCTGCGGCAGCAGACGGCCGCGCCACTGGTCGTCGCGCCGGCGCCGCCGGACGGCGACGTCGTCCTGTCGCACCACGACTGGATCAGCGCGACCAGCGGGTGGATGAGTCCGACGGTGGACCGGAGCGTCGGCGGCTGGACGCCGATCAGCATGCTCGGCCAGGAATACCCGACCGGCCTCGGGGTCGCCTCACCTTCCACGGTCCGCTACTACGTCGGCGACCGGTGCACCCGGCTGACCACGACCGTCGGCATCGACGATGCGGTACGCAACGTCGGCCCGGAGGGCGGCACGTCGGCCTTCCAGGTGATCGGTGACGGCCGCGTGCTGTTCGACAGCGGGGTGCTGGGCCGCGACGACGTCCGCGAGGCCGACATCGACCTGTCCGGCGTCCGGGTGCTCGACCTCGTGGTCGGCGACGCCGGGGACGGCGGCTACAACGACCGAGCCGACTGGGCCGGCCTGAACGCCACCTGCTGATCCGAGAGGGCCGCACTCACGCGTGACGTCATGCGTGAGTGCGGCCCTTTCAGCAATACGCATCCCCCCGCGCCTTGCTGGTCACCCGTCAGGGGCCTTCCGCCGTCCTCCTTCACGACATTGTCATGGTCACCCAGACAACGTTGCCACCCGTGAGCTCGGAACGGTCGACACCCCAGTCTCCGGCGATCGCCTGCACGAGTAAGAGTCCGCGGCCGGTTTCGTCCTCGGGGCCCGGCTCGCACGTGGGCAGGCTCCTGGCGACGTGGCCATGGTCGTGGACCTCCAGCCGCAGGCAGGTGGTCGCGACGAGCCCTATGCCGCACAGGATCCGTGCGCTGTGCGTGTGCCGTACGGCGTTGGTGACCAGCTCGGACACCAGCAGCACGGCGTCAGCGGCCGGCTCGACGGGGAGCCGCCAGGCGGCCAGGCCCTTGCCCGCGAAGCCGCGGGCGATTCTCACGCTGGAGCGGTGGGCCGGGAGTTCGAGCCAGCGGGTGCGCTCAGGGTCGGCGACGTCCAGGAGCCGAGGGGGATGCATCGTGTGGGGGGGCACGGTGGTTCGCCTTCCATCGGTGAGCGTGCGCAGTCAGATGACGGGAAGGTGAGCAACGGGCAGGCCGGAAAGGGGTGTTCCGAACCGTGCCCCGAGACTCGAACGCCCTTGGACAGCCAACCCGCATGCGCACAGGGCCTGTTGGCTCTGAAGCGTGGACGTTCGCCAGGGTCGTTCACTCAACTCACTATGCTCTCAGTGGAGTTCATGCTGCAAGCTACTCCCTGATAATTTCAGCAAGACGGTATCGGTCTGGTGGCATCACCAAGTACCTGTCAGACTGCTGCTGATGACAGTCCCTCAGGAGGTTCGGGTGTGAGTGAGGTCCGTTCGAGCGCGGGCGCCAGTGCACCCACCGTGCTGCGCATGATCCTCGGCCGAAGGCTGCTCGACATGCGTGAGGACGCGGGTATGTCGCTGGACGACGCGGCGAAGGCGCTGCGTGTGACGCCCTTGACCATCCGCCGCTTGGAGAAGGCGGAGGTCAGCCTCAAGCCCCTCTACGTCGAGAAGCTGCTGCAGACCTACGGAGCCGAGCAGCAGGAGATCGACGAGTTCGTCGACCTCGCCGAGCAGGCGAACGAACCGGGCTGGTGGCACGCGTACCGCGATGTCGTGCCCTCCTGGTTCAGCGCCTACGTCAGCCTGGAGACCGGCGCCAAGACGCTGCGCACCTACGAGCCGCACTACGTCACGGGGTTACTCCAGACCCACGGGTACGCCCGTGCGGTCCTGCGAGGCGGCTTCCCCAACGACAGTGCGGAGGACCTGGAGCGCAGAGTGGATCTGCGTCTGCGTCGCCAGGTCCTGCTGGACAGGCCCGACGCCCCCACGCTGTGGGTGGTCATGGAGGAAGCGGTGCTGCACCGGATGGTGGGCGGCGCCGAGGTGATGCGTGAGCAGATCGACCGGCTCCTGGAGGTATCGGAGCTGAGCCATGTGAGCGTGGACATCGTGCCGTTCACCGCGGGTGCCCATGTAGGGGCATGTGCACCCTTCACGTACTTCCGTTTCGAGGAGCCGGAGCTGCCCGACGTCGTCTACAGCGAGATCCTGTCCGCCTCGATGTACCTGGATCAGCGATCCGATGTCGTCGCCCATCTCGAGGCGCACAACCGGATGTCATTGCTCACCTCGTCGGCGGACAGCAGGGGCCTCTTGAATCGCATGCGCAAGGAGTATTCATGACCGTCACCGACGACCCGTTCTACTTCTACAACGGCATGCCCGCCTCGGATCTGGGCGACCAGGGCTGGGAGAGCCCGTGGAGCGGTCCCAACGGAGGCCAGTGCGTCCAGACGAAGCAGCTCGCGGACGGCCGTATCGCGTTGCGGCAGTCGACGGATCCCACCGGCCCCGCGCTGATCTACACCCCGCAGGAGATGGCGGCGTTCGTCGCCGGCGTCAAGAAGGGGATGGCCGATCATCTGACGGCCTGCTGAGCCAGGATCCGAGTGGGAAGGCCGCCGGCAGGCCCCGGCCGTGACCCGCCCGGCATGACACGGACACCATTGAAGGGAACAGAATGAGCACCCCCCACGCCGCCCGGGACATCGACACCAGCAGGCCGCACTCCGCGCGGATGTACGACTACTACCTGGGCGGCAAGGACCACTTCGAGGTCGACAGGAAGGCGGCCGAGACCGTCGCCGCCGCCTATCCCGGCATCTTCGTGTGCGCCCGCGAGAACCGGGCCTTCATGCACCGGGCCACCAGGGTCCTCGCCACCGAACACGGCATCCGGCAGTGGCTCGACATCGGCACCGGCATTCCCACCGAGCCGAACCTGCACCAGGTCGCGCAGACCGTGGTGCCCGACGCCCGTGTGGTCTACGCCGACAACGACCCCCTCGTCCTCAAGTACGCCGAGCGCCTCATGCGCAGCACGCCCCAGGGGCGCACCACCTACATCGAGGCGGACGTCAACGACCCGCAGGCTCTCGTCAACGCTCCCGAGCTGGCCGAGGTCCTGGACCTGACCGAGCCGGTCGCGCTGTCCCTCAACGCCCTGATGCACTTCGTCACGGACGCCCAGGACCCGTACGGCATCGTCGGCAACCTGCTCGATGTCCTCCCCTCGGGCAGCGCACTGGCACTGAGCCACTGCACACCGGACTTCGATCCGGAGACCTGGCAGAAGGTCACCGACATATACCACGGAGCCGGTACGCCGGTGCAGTTCCGTTCCCGGAAGGACGTGGCCCGCTTCTTCGACGGGCTCGACCTGCTGGAGCCCGGCGTCACCGTCGGTCACCGCTGGCGCCCCGACGCCGCGCCCCAGGAGACCGCCAGGACAGACTCCGTGACGGACGCCCAGGTCAGCCTGTGGACCGGGGTGGGCATCAAGCCGTGACGGAGCGGGGGCCGTTCCCTTCCAGGCGCAACGGATCCTCAACTCGGCCCTCCCATGGATGTCCGCCGGGCCCCCGGCTAGGCCGGTGAGCGCAGAACACCAGGTCAAGGCCCGCCTGGAGGCCTCCGATTCAGGTCCACGAGCCCGACAGCCGCCGCGTGACGACGGTGCTGAGCGTGCGTATACCGTGCGTCGAGCCCGGGTCGATGCCGGTGAGTTCAGCGACCCGGCGCAGGCGATAGTCCAAGGTGCGCGGGTGGACGTTGAGGGCCGCTGCCGCCGCGCCGCGATTCATGTCGTGGCGGTAGTAGGCATCGAGCGTGGTCACGAGGTCCGGGCCGGGATCGAGGCTCCGGGCCACCGTGTGGAGCCAGGCGTCGATGAACGGCACGTCCGCGACCGCGAGTTCCACGAAGACGTCCGCCACGGTGTACGGCCGTAGTCGGCGCGAGGGCTTCCCCAGCGGCGCCGACTTGCTGATCCGGCGGGCCCGTTCGAGGGCTGCGGGGAGTTCGTCGAGAGGTGCGGTGGCGGTGCCGGCGGCGCAGGGGCGGCGAAGCGCCTCGGCGAAGTCCGCGACCAGGTCCGCCACGGCGTCGGGCGCTGAGGGCAGCCGTACGGCCTCGTCGGCACAGGGAACGACGGCGATCAGCTCACCGCCCCTCGTGCCGTTCTCCGGGTACCAGACGGCGGGCACCTGGTGTGTCTTCACGAGCGTTTCGATCTCGGTGTCGAGGTCATGGTCGCCCAGGGGGCGTTCCGGTACGCGGATCACCGTGACGGCGCAGAATGCGGGGAGTTCGAAGTCGAGCGCCGCGGCAAGATCCGCGGCCATGGGATCCCCGGTCAGCAGTGACCTGGCCAGCAGGGCGACCTGCTCGACGTACGGCAGACGGCGGCGCAGCACCGTGACGAATCCCTGTCGGTAGGCGACGATCCCACGGTCGCCCTGCGGGGCGAACCACGTCATCACCTGCATGAGTTCCTCGACTTCGCCACCGCGCAGGCTCTCGGCGGCCTCGTGGATGTCGCGCAGCATGAGCGTGGTGTGCAGCTGGAGTACCTGCTGTCGTGAATACGAGGACATTCCGGCATCGGCCCGTACCTCTCCGATGGCGGCGATGTAGCGGAGGTCGTCGTCGGTCAGTTCGCTGTTGTCCGGCGACAGTTCGATCGTGCGGCGCCGCAGCCACACCGAGTATTCCATCGTCTCGGCCTTGGCCCGTGGCTCGGTTTCCCACGAACGGAACTCCGGAATCTCGCGCAGATACGTCTCGACCTCCCGGCAGGCGTTGGTCGGCGCCTGCCGGGCCAGTTCGGCGAAGAGGCTCCCCATGGGCGGGAGCCTGCCATCGCAGGTGAGCGAGTCGACAGGCGAAATCCGGACGCGATTTGTCACTTCGCGTGAATCGGCACTCTTTGCGTCACCCGGCTATTTGTCATAGTGCGCAAAGTTCTGGGATCAAGGAGGTGTTGTGCTCAGATCCGGTTGTGGAGCTGCGGTGAAGGCGGCTAAATGGGAGTCATCAATACGCCGAAATTCGCATTCGCAGAGATCCGCGTCGCGTGTGCAATTTCTTTCGATGGCATTCGATCGAACGGGAGGGGAACACTGATGAAAGCAGGAATCAGAAAGAGACTCGCGGCGGCGACCGCGGTCCTGTCCGTTTCCGCGGCCCTGCTGGTGAGCGCGCCGGGCAACGGTTCGGCCGCCACGGCCGCGCCCAGCCTGCGGGCCTTCGGGATCACCGGCGACGGCACCCTGATGGCCACCTTCACCACCGACCGGCCGAACGTGCTCGACTGGGTCCGGGTCGTCACCGGCCTCAGCGGCGACACCAAGCTGCTCGCCCTCGACCACCGCGTCCAGAACGGCCTGATGTACGGCCTCGGCGACAAGGGCGGCATCTACACCATCAAGACCCCGCCGCAGACCTCCGACGTGGTGGTCACCAAGGTCTCCCAGCTCCAAGTCGCGCTGTACGGAACCAACTTCGGCTTCGACTTCAACCCTGCGGCCGACCGCCTCCGGGTGGTCAGCGACAACGGTCAGAACCTGCGGCACAACCTCAATGACCACACCACGGTCGAGGACACCACCCTCACCACCCCGCCGCTGACCGGGCCGGCGCGGGGCGTCACGGCGTCCGGCTACACGAACAACGACCTCGTCGCGTCCACCGGAACGCTCCTGTACGGCATCGACACCACGACCGACAACCTCGTCCTCCAGGCACCGGCCAACAACGGCACGCTGTCCACGGTCGGCTCCCTCGGCTTCGACGCGCAGCCCAACGCGGGCCTGGACATCTTCAGCTATCTGACCAACGGCAAGACGACATCGGTCGCCGCGTTCGCCTCGCTCACCCCGTACGGCGCGAGCGCTCCGACGCTCTACAGCATCAACCTCGTCACCGGTGAACCGACCGCGATCCTCCAGTTCCCGCTGAACATCACGTCCTTGGCGGTCACCCTCACCGGAAGCTGACCTTCACCGACTCGCACGACGGCCCGCCGGAGATCTGATGCCGGCGGGCCGCACATGCTTTTGTCCCGGAACGGCTTCCCTCTCCGCCATGCACTGGGGAAATGGACTGATGTGAATGCATCGCGTGCAGGACAGGCCCGCGTGCATCACGGCGGTGCAGGTCGCCCGCAGCCACGGCGTACCGTCCCTGCGGTCCGAGCAGCGCCCGGAGAGTTCATGAAACGTCTGGATCCCACCGATCCGCCGGCCATCGACGGCTACCCCCTGTTGGCGAGACTGGGCGCCGGGCGGCATGAGGCAGGTGTTCCTCTCCCGCACGGCATCGGGTCGTCCTGCCCGCGAGATCGCCGGCAGCGATCAGGTGCGCTCTCTCTGGACGGTATCGGTCGTCGGCTTCAGCCCCGCAGGGCACCGGCCGCAGTGGCTGGCCACCCAGTACGTGGCCGCTCCCTGCCTCGCGGACCGGGTGGCGTCCGACGGCCCGCTGCCCGAGGCCGCCGTCCGGGCGGCGGCGGAACTCGCCGAGGGACTGCGGGACGTACACCGGGCGGGGCTCGCGCACCGCGCCGTGAAGCCGTCCAACGTGCTGCTCGCCCGCCGCCGCCCACTGCTCATTGGACTTCGGAATCGCCCGGGCCTCGGACGACACCCGGCGCACGAGTACCGGGGGTGTCATCGGCTCCCCGGGATACATGGCACCCGAGCAGGTCACCCGCGGGACTCCGTTCCTCGGCGAACGCGACCGCTACCTGCCGGCTGTCCGGGACGGCAAGGCCGACTGCGTCCCGACGGACCGGGAGCCCGACCTGTCCCTGGACGTGCGCGAACTGGGCTCGGGCCATCTCGGGGCACACTGCCTGCACTGGTTCTGACCGCCGCGCCCGGCGCCGTGTTCGCGCGGCACGTTGTCAGTGGCTGCTGCCACCATCCGCGAATGGCCTCAACTGAACATCGGTTCTCCACCTCTGACAATCAGTCGCGTGTCCGCCTCCGCCTCCTTGAGCTGGTCGGTGCCATCGAACCGTGGGACGACCTGGAGCGCACGCATCTGGACACCGCCACGCAGTGGATCGCCGGCGGAGCCCCGATCTATCGGGTGCGCAAGCCTGATGTCCCTGCCATGCACTTGGTGAGCTACTTCGTCGTCCTCGACGGAACGCACGGCCGGCTGCTGCTCGTCGCCCACCGCAAGGCAGGCCTGTGGCTGCCGGCCGGAGGACACGTCGAGCCGGATGAGGACCCATGGGCCGCCGTCGTCCGCGAATGCCAAGAGGAGCTGGGCATCGAGGCTGCGGCATCGCCGATCACCGGTCCGCGTCCCTTCTTCCTCACGGTCACCCGAACCCGGGGACAGGGCGCACACACCGACGTCTCGCTCTGGTACGTCCTCAATGCCGAGGCCAGCGCCATTACCTCGTACGACGAAGGCGAGTTCGATGCCCTCCGGTGGTTGACCGACGAGGAGGTCCTCGGTGAGTCGGCCGAGGTGCTCGACCCTCACATGCACCGCTTCACTCAGAAGCTGCGGCACGCTCGGGCCAAGGGACGACAGGGGTAGTCGGCGTGTCTGGGTGCTCTGGTTGCCCGACGGGTCGACCAGAACACCTCATCGCAGCCGCCGGAGACGGGGCCCGCACGCCCGATCAGCGGGTGGCGAGGAACTCCAGCGTGTCGATCACGCGGTTCGAGAAGCCCCACTCGTTGTCGTACCAGGCGACCACCTTGACGTGGCGGCCGTCGACGCGGGTGAGGGCCGAGTCGAAGATCGACGAGGCGGGATTGCCCACGATGTCGGAGGAGACCAACGGGTCGTCCGAGTACTCCAGGACACCGGCGAGCGGTCCCTGCGCCGCGGCGCGGTACGCCGCCAGCACGTCCTCGCGCGTCACGTCGCGCGCGACGGTCGTGTTGAGTTCGACGATCGAGCCCACCGGCACCGGCACGCGGATCGAGTCGCCGGACAGCTTGCCGTCGAGGTTCGGCAGCACGAGACCGATCGCCTTGGCGGCGCCGGTCGTGGTCGGCACGATGTTGACGCCGGCGGCGCGGGCGCGGCGGGCGTCGCGGTGCGGGCCGTCCTGGAGGTTCTGCTCCTGTGTGTAGGCGTGCACGGTCGTCATGAACCCGTGCTCGATGCCGGCGAGGTCGTCGAGGACCTTGGCCAGCGGCGCGAGCGCGTTGGTGGTGCAGGAGGCGTTCGAGACGATCGTGTGCAGGTCCGGGTCGTAGGCGTCGGTGTTGACCCCGAAGGCGAGCGTGACGTCGGCGCCGTCCGACGGCGCGCTGACGAGTACCTTCTTCGCACCCGCGTCGAGGTGGGCGCGGGCGGCCTTCGCCGAGGTGAAGCGGCCGGTGGCTTCCAGGACGATGTCGACGCCGAGGTCGGCCCACGGCAGCTGCGCCGGTTCGCGTTCGGCCAGCACCGTGATCCGGCGGCCGTCGACGACGAGGGCGTCGCCGTCGACGGTCACCGGGCGCCCCAGCCGGCCGGCTGTGCTGTCGTAGGCGAGCAGCCGGGCGAGCGTGGCGGGCTCCGTGAGGTCGTTGACGGCGACGATCTCCAGGGCACTGTCGCGTTCGAGCAGTGCGCGCAGCACGTTGCGTCCGATGCGGCCGAATCCGTTGATGGCGATGCGAGTCATGTGTGATGTCCCTTCCCTTCACCACCAGGTTCGTCCGAGGCAGCCGCTGCTGACAGTGGCGACATCGCCATGGTTCAAAAGGATCCCGCCATCCCGCCATCCCGCCATCCCGCCATCCCGCCATCCCGCCATCCCGCCATCCCGCCATCCCGCCACAGGGTGCGGCGCTGGGTCACTCGCCGCGGGTGAAGGTGCGCCGGTACTCGCTCGGTGTGGTGCCGAGGATGCTCTGGAAGTGCAGGCGCAGGTTGGCGCCGGTGCCGAGCCCGACGTCGGCCGCGATCTGTTCGACGCTGCGCTGCGAGCGCTCCAGCAGTTCGCGGGCCAGGTCGATGCGGGCGCGCATCACCCACTGCATCGGCGTGTAACCGGTCTCGTCGACGAAGCGCCGGGAGAACGTACGCGGCGAGACCCCCGCCTGTCGCGCCAGCGTGTCGAGGGTGAGAGGGTCACCGAGCCGGTGCAGCGCCCACTCGCGGGTGTCGGCGAACCGCTCACCGAGCGGCTCGGGGACACTGCGCGGTACGTACTGGGCCTGACCGCCGCTGCGGTAGGGAGCCGCGACCAGACGTCGGGCCGCGTGGTTGGACGCGGCCACTCCGAGGTCGCCGCGCAGGATGTGCAGGCACAGGTCGATCCCGGAGGCGGCGCCGGCCGAGGTGAGCACGCTGCCCGCGTCGACGAACAGCACGTTCTCGTCGACCTGCACGAGCGGGTGCCTGGCCACGAGAGCGCGTGTGTAGTGCCAGTGCGTCGTGGCGCGCCTGCCGTCGAGCAGGCCCGTCGCGGCGAGCGCGAAGGCGCCCGTCGAGATGGCGGCGAGCCGTGCGCCCCGGTCGTGGGCTGCGATCAGTGCGTCGATGACGGCCTGCGGCGGGTCGTCGCGGTCCGGGTGTCGGTAGCCGGGGACGAAGACGATGTCGGCCCACTCAAGCGCGTCCAGGCCGTGGTCGACGTAGTACGCGAGGCCGTCGCCGCCGGTCACCAGACCGGGTGCCGCACCGCACACCCGCACTTCGTACGGCATGCTCGCCCGGGTCGTGAACACCTGTGCCGGGATTCCGACATCGAGGGGCTTGGCACCGTCGAGCACGAGGACGGCGACGCGATGCAGGCGAGAGGCGGACACAGGAGCTGACACAGGAAGAGATTACGTGGGCGGGAGTTCACCTCAGGGACGGTGCCGTCGCGAGTACCGATCAAGGCGATGCCGGACACCACGTGCAGGGTCTGACCCACCGGGTGCACGTGCCCATGGGTACGGGAGCCGGGAGCGAAACGGACGAGGTTCGCCCGCATTCCGGAGGGTTCCGGGCCGGCGACGACGACGTCCCACCCAGCGGAATTCATCAGGTGCCGGCCCACCAGCAAGGCCCCGGCCGAGTGGTTCACCGGAAACGAAAGAACCCGTGAGAGGGGGATGCGGTGGAGCGTCGGCGGGCCGCGCGACGCACCGCCCTGGGGGTCACGGCTTGAGGAGAGCCTTGATCGCCCGGCGCTCGTCCATGGCCTTGTAGCCCTCGGCCACCTGGTCCAGGGGCAGGGTCAGGTCGAAGACCTTGCCGGGGTCGATGCTTCCGGTCAGGACGCGGCCGATCAGGTCGGGCAGGTAGCGGCGCACCGGTGCCGGGCCGCCGCGCAGCCCGACGTGGGAGAAGAAGAGCTCCTGTCCGTCGACGGCGACCCCGTGCGGCACGCCCACGAAGCCGACGCTGCCGCCGGGCCTCGCCGAGTGCAGCGCCTGCCGCATGGCCTGCGCGGTGCCGACGCACTCCAGCACGCTGTCGGCGCCGATGCCGCCCGTGAGGTCCTTGATCCGGGCGACGCCCTCGTCGCCGCGCTCGGTGACGATGTCGGTGGCGCCGAACTCCAGGGCGAGCCTCTGCCGGGACTCGTGGCGCGACATGGCGATGATCCGCTCCGCGCCCAGTTCCTTGGCCGCGAGCACGGCGCACAGGCCGACCGCGCCGTCGCCGACGACGACGGCGGTGGAGCCGGGCTTCACCTCGGCGGCATCGGCGGCCCACCAGCCGGTGCCCATCACGTCGGAGACTGCCAGCAGGCCGGGCCAGAACTGCTCCTCCGGAACCTCATCGGTGGCGACGAGCGTGCCCTGGGCGTTCGGGATGCGCACGTACTCGGCCTGGCAGGTGCTCATGAACTCACGGTTCAGACAGCTGGACTGGAAGCCGTTGCGGCAGTTCGCGCAGGTGTTGTCGGAGGTCGCGAAGGATCCGACGACGAACTGGCCCGGCCGGACCGCGGTGACCTCGGACCCGACCTCCTCCACGAAGCCGACGTACTCGTGCCCCATCGGGTGAGCGCGCTCGATCGGCTCCGCGCCGCGATACGGCCACAGGTCCGAGCCGCACACACAGGTCACGGCCGTCCGGACGACCGCGTCGGTCGGCTTGAGGATCTTCGTGTCGTCCACGGTCTCGAAGCGCACGTCGCCTGGGGCGTGGATCACTGCTCCGCGCATGAAAGAGTTCCTTACGTACTGTGGCGGCCGATGTACGGATCGTCGTGCAGACGGTCGCCGAATGCGGTTGCGGACCCGGTGCGTGCGACGCCTCGCGTGCCGCGGTACCGGGCCGAGCGCCCTGTCCGCTCTTGGCAGCGGACGCCGAGCGCCACGTCATCCAGGAAACCGCCATGTCGCGCGGGCAGCGAGTCACCAGTGAGAGGTGTACCGGCAGTACATCGCTCCGGCCGCCTGCGGGCCGTACCGTCGAGGTATGGACAACCGTGATGAGGTCCGCGAGTTCCTGACCTCGCGTCGCGCAAGGATCAGCCCCGAGCGGGCCGGGCTGCCCGCGGGCTCGCGCCGCCGCGTACCGGGCCTGCGACGCAGCGAGGTCGCGGCCCTGGCCGACATGAGCGTCGAGTACTACGCCAAACTCGAACGCGGCAATCTCGCCGGTGTCTCCCCCGCCGTCCTGGAGGCCGTTGCCCGGGTGCTGCAGCTGGATGACCCCGAACGCGCCCATCTACTGAATCTGGCGCAGACGGCCGACGGCTCCGACGCCCTCACCCGCCCGAGGCTGCGGCGCACCAAGGGCCAGTGGAAGGCCCACCGCAGCCTGCAGTGGACTCTGGACGCCATCACCGCGGGACCGGCCTTCGTGCGCAACGGCCGCATGGACATCCTCGCGACGAACCAGCTCGCCCGCGCCTTCTACCGCGACATCTACGCCACCCCCGGCAACCAGGCGAATCTCGCTCGGTTCCAGTTCCTCGACCCCGCCTCCCGGCGCTTCTACCCCGACTGGGACCGGTTCGCCGATGTGGCCGTCGCCATCCTGCGTACCGAAGCGGGCCGCAACCCGTACGACAGGGACCTGCACGACCTGGTCGGTGAACTGTCCACCCGCAGCGAGGAGTTCCGCACCCGGTGGGGCGCCCACAACGTCCGCCACCACGGAACGGGAACGAAGCGCTTCCACCACGAGAGCGTCGGCGAGATCACCCTCGCCTTCGAGGGCCTGGAGCTGGCGGCCGAGCCCGGCCTGACCCTGACCATCTACGCCGCCGAGCCGGGCTCGGCGTCCGAAGAGGGCCTGCGCCTGCTCGCGTCCTGGGCGGCAACGCATGAGGCCCCGACGCCGGCGCAGCGATCCGCGACGAGCTGAAGCCTCCCGGCCTTCCCGTCCTCGCACGGCGAGGAGCCACGACCCTGAAGAGAGCGGTGTGATCGTGAGTCGGATCCTGGTGACGGGCTCTGCGGACGGGCTTGGGCGGGCCGCGGCGGACGAACTGCTGTCCGCCGGCCATGACGTCGTGGTGCACGCCCGCAACGAGGAGCGCGCGGCCGGTGTCCAGGAGCTGGTCGACCGCGGGGCCGACATCGTCCTGGGTGATTTCACGGACCGTGCCTCGGTGCGGCGCATCGCCGCCGAACTGGGCGATGCGGCACCCCTCGACGCCGTGATCCACAACGCGGGTGTGTGGAGCGGGCCCGCGGTCGTGCCGGTCAACATCATCGCCCCGTACCTGCTCACGTCCCTGCTGCACGGACCGCGCCGGCTGGTCTACCTGAGCAGCGGCTCCCACTACCAGGGGCGGCCCCTCCTCGACGGCACCGACTGGCGGGGACACACGCCCGGCTCGTACGCCGACAGCAAGCTGTTCGTCACGACGCTCGCGGCCGCGGTGGCGCGCCTGCGACCCGGAACAGTGAGCAATGCCGTGGACCCCGGCTGGGTGCCCACCAGGATGGGCGGCCCCGGCGCGCCGGACGATCTGGAACTCGGTCACCGGACCCAGACATGGCTCGCCACGAGCGATGCGGCGCAGGCATTGAGCAGCGGCGGCTACTGGTACCACCAACAGCGTCAACAACCGCACGCCGCTGTGTACGACGAGGAGTTCCAGGACCGCCTCCTGCGCACGCTGGGCGAGGAGACGGGCGTCCCCTTCACCGCGCAGTAGCTCCACGGCCACGCCGCCGCCCGAGTCCCGAAGGGCACGAGCGGCGGCGCTGTGCTGCCGATGTGTCAGGGGGTCAGGGCGTCAGCGTCCAGCGGGAGATGTAGCCCACGTCGATGTTCGCCCGGTCCTGCACGCGCAGCTTCCAGGTGCCGTCGAGCGGCTGCGCGGAGGCGTCGATCGTGAAGGTCTGGTCGACGTTGTCCGCGGAGCCGCCGCTGCGGTTGAGCAGGGAGTAGACGGTGCCGTTCGGGCCGACGAGGTCGACGGTGAGGTCACCTCGGTAGGTGTGGATGATGTTGACGTAGACCGAGGTGGTCGCCGAGGCGTTGCCGTCGCGGCCGGTGATGGTCACCGGGGACTCGACGGCGGCCCCGTTGTCGGGGATGTCCACGCGGGTGGAGTTGGCGTAGACGTAGGCGATCTGCCAGCTGAAGGTGTCCGAGACGGTCGCCCCGGTGCTGTCGGTCACCTTGATCGTGACGTCGCCGGTGCCCAGCGTGGTCGGGGTGCCGCTGATCAGGCCGCTCTGGCTGATGCTCAGGCCGTCGGGCAGCCCGGTGGCCTCGTAGGTGAGGGAAGCTCCGGTGTTGGTGGTGTAGGCGTCCAGCTGCAGGCTGACGTCCTGGTTGACGCCGCTGATCTGGTCGGCGACCGGTGCGAGGTTGACGCCGAGAGCGATGCGGTTGCCGACGTTGATCGCGGCCCAGGCGTCGGCGACGGCGAGGTAGGTCGGGCTGTAGGCGCCGAACAGGTCCGCGGCCGCCGAGAGGGTGGCGGTGCGGGCACCCGCGTAGTTGGTGCTGGAGGTCATGTACGTCGTCAGCGCGCGGTACCAGATCGCGGCGGCGTTCTGGATGCCGATGCCGGTGACGGACTGCCCGTCGTACGTCGGGCTGTCGTAGGACACGCCGTTGACGGTCTTGGCGCCGCTGCCCTCGGAGAGCAGGTAGAAGAAGTGGTTCGCCGGGCCCGAGGAGTAGTGGACATCGATGCTGCCCAGCGTGGAGCTCCAGTTGTCCCTGGAGGCACCGTCCTTGGAGGGCTTGTCCATGTAGCGCAGCGGGGTGCCGTTGCCGTTGATGTCGATCTTCTCGCCGACGAGGTAGTCCGCGGGGTCGGCGGGCAGGTCCTCGTAGAACTCGACGGCGGCGGCGAAGATGTCGGACGTGGCCTCGTTGAGCCCGCCGGACTCGCCGGAGTACACCAGGCCCGCGGTGGCGGCGGTGACGCCGTGGCTCATCTCGTGCGCGGCCACGTCGAGTGCGGTCAGCGGGTGGGTGTTGCCCGAGCCGTCGCCGTACGTCATGCAGAAGCAGGAGTCCTGCCAGAAGGCGTTGACGTAGTTGTTGCCGTAGTGGGCACGGCTGTAGGCGGCGACACCGTCGTTGCGGATGCCGTTACGGCCGTGGGTCTCCTTGTAGTAGTCCCAGGTGGCCGCCGCGCCGAAGGCGACGTCGACGCCGGCGGTCTGACGGTTGGACGGCAGGCCGTCACCCCAGACATCGTTGTCGTCCGTGAACAGGGTCCCGGTGCCCGAGGTGCCCTGGTTGAGGTCGTACGTCTTCTGCCCGGCGCGGTCGGGGTCGACGAGCTGGTACGTCGATCCGGACAGGGTGGTACCGAGGGGCACCTCGCCGGCGTACTGGCCCGTGCCGGAGCCGGTGTGCACCTTCTCGGCGGCCAGGAGCTGCTTGCCGGTGGCGGCATCGGTGACGACCTGGAGCTCGCTGGGTGTGCCGTCCTCCTGCGTGCCCTCGACGACCGTCTCCCAGGCGAGCGCGGGCTTGCCGGAACCGGCCCACACCACGAGCCGCGGTGCCCGCTCCGTCTCGGAACCCTTGACCTCGGCCTTCTTCGACACGTCGAGTGCCTTGCCGGCGGCACCGGCGGCCGTGATCTTCGGGCTGAGGGTGGACAGCGAGAGGTCGGCCTTGTTCGCCTCGGTGACAGTCGTACGGCCGCTCTTGTCATGGACGACGAGGTCGCCGCCGAGGACGGGCAGCCCGGCGTAGGTGCGTTCGTAGCGGGTGTGCGTGGTGCCGTCGGCGTCCTTGATGACGTCCTTGACGACCAGCTTCTCCTTGCCGCCGAGACCGATCCGATCCGCCGTGCCGGCCGCCTTGGACTGGGCGGTCTTGATCAGAGCGGCGCGGCGGTCCGGCGTCAGGGAGGCCTGGGCGGCGCCGGCCCGGGGTGTGGCGGTGATCTTCGCGGGGCCCGGGTCCGCCGGGACGGCGGTGGCCAGATCGGGGGCGGCCAGGGCCAGCAGGGCCCCGACTGCGGTGAGGGCGACGGCGGAGGTGCGTCTGGGCCGGATGACCTTGCGGTGTCGCAGGGACAACGGGTTCTCCTTCAGTACGGCGGTCGACCCGTGGTGGGGACCGTGGACGAGATGGAGCGGCGGGGTACGCCGGTCCGTAGCGCTGCACGGCATGCGGGTGGAAGGAGGTGGGGGGTGGCGAGAACGTGGTGCACCGAGTGGTGAACACGTCAAGGAACAGTGAACTTCCGCAGAAGAGTGACACCGTGCACACATACTTGTCATGCAAATGCCAAGGTGACGGCTCAAATTGACCATGCAAGTCAGGCAAATTGGCACGGAGGGCGGAGATTTTCGGCCTCCCCCGGACAGGGCGAGCGGGTCGGCGCCGGCATCTCTCCGCAAGGCCGAACTGGTTCCGCCTGCAAGGCACTTGAGTCACGCCCCCCTTCCGGACGCGCTCTTGCCGACGCGGAACCGTTTCACCGGGCGCCCGTGTCCTCCTTCGCGGAAGGTGGTTCCACAGCGCGGAGCCGCCTGTGAAGGGGGATGGCCATGGGGCACGTACGCGAGGGGGCACGGTTAGGGGCTTGGGCCGTCGCCGGGGTCATCGGCCTGGCGGTGCTGTACGCGATCGGGGCGTTCGCCTTCGGCGGTGCGGGATGGATCACCGCCCCGTTCCGCGGTGAGGCGGACAAGCGCGAGAACACCGTCGGCTCGGGCGAGTTCCGTCAGACCACGTACGAGCAGTTCTTCGATCTGTGCGAGGCCGTGCAGAACGCCGAGGGCACGATCCAGGCGCTCCAGGAGGAGCGGAGGGACGCTTCGGAGACCCGCAAGACGCAGATCGATCAGTCGATCACCGCGCTGAAGGCCACGCGGATCGAGTCGGTCAACGAGTACAACTCGAAGGCGCGCCAGGAGCACCGCGCGCCCTTCCGCGACAAGGATCTGCCGTATCGGCTGGATACCGCTGCCGAGCGCACGACGTGCACCGACTGATCCCCATCTCACCCCGGGAAGAGGGCGGCACCGCATGAAGAAGTTCGCACGCATGGCCCTGGCCACCGTCGTCGCGCTCGTCGTGGGCCTTGCCCTGACGTCCTGCACCGACTCCAGCCAGGACAAGGAGAACAAGGCCAAGCAGGAGAACTACGACCGCCTCGTGGCCCAGCAGCCGGCGGGCCGCATGGAGTACTCGCCGACCCGCGAGGCGATCAACCAGTGGATCAGGACGTGGGGGAAGCGGAGCAAACTCTCGTACGTCTACATCCAGAATGCCAATGGCGAGTACGGGTACTTCATCATGAAGGGCCTTCCGGTACCGCGTTGCAAGATGCTCACTCCGACGGAGAAGGTGGAGTCCACCAACAACGGCGTCGCGGTCCTCACGCAGCCCGGAATGGACGGCACGTACACGTCGGGTTCCACCTGCAACGCCTACTACGGTTTCGACGCCACGACGGATGCGTACATGGAGTTCACGGTCGGCACGAACCAGTCGTTCTTCCTGTTCGACAAGCCCATGACGATGCCGGAGTACGCCAGCGCCAGGCAATTGGGGCCGACCTCGGTGACGGACGTCGAGAAGCAGCGGTGAGCCAGTACCGCCAACCGCGACCACGGCGACCGGCATCGTGTGATGCACCGCATCACGCTCCGGGGGCACTCCCCTCGGCCCGGCCGCCGCCGCGCACCGATGACCGTGCACGTGGGTCCGGCGACACACCGGACGCACGCCGGGCCGCGGATCAGTCGACGCCGTCCGGCGGGGGCTCCTGGTGTGCGCTGTCCGCAGGCTCGAATGCGCGGAGCACGCCCGGCGGGATGTCGTCGTCTGCGACGCGCACGCTGATCAGGGCAATTCCGCCGTCAGCGGTCACCAGCCGCGCCTTCTCCAGCGCTGCCGCGAGTTCACCGCGTGAGGCCGGGCCGGCTGTCCAGCCGCCGAGGCTCTCGACGACTCGGCCGACGTGGGACAGCGTCGCGAACCGGGTCAGGGAGTCATCGCTGCCGGAGTGCGAGCGCACGAACCTGGGCCATCCGAATCCGCGGTTGTCGAGCATGAGGACGGTGATGCCGCAGTTGTGCTCTGCGGCGGTCGGGAGGGCGGCCAGGCTCATCTCGGCGGCGCCGTCGCCGCAGATGACGACGGTGGGTCGGGACCGGTCGGTCACCGCGGCACCCAGAGCGGCTCCGAGCCCGAAGCCCACCATGGTCTGCTCGCCGGGCGAGATCATCGTGGAGCGGTCGCTGACCGAGACCACCGGGTAGTAGTAGCCCCACATGTCGTGGAGGCCGTTCTCCTGTACGAGGATCAGGTCACGTCCGAAGGCGTCGATCACGGCCGTGATGGCGTCGGGGGCCGTCAGCGCTCGGTCTTCGGCACCCGGAACTGGGCGCAGTTCGTGCTGGACCTGTCCGATGCGCAGGCGCCAGGCGCTGCCGGTCGCACCGAGGTCCCGCTCGCCCAGGACGCCGAGCAGCCGCCGCAGCGTCAGCGCCGCATCGCCGAGGAGGCTTACGTCGGCTTCCGCGGCCAGAAAGAAGGCCGTTGGGTCGCTGTCCAGCTGGATCAGTCGGCTGGAGCCCGGGCGGAACCAGCCCATCCGCGCGGTCTCCTCGAGTCGTGATCCGATGACGAGCACCAAGTCGGCCTCGTGCAGCAGCGGTTGTGCCGCGGAGCTGGTGTAGAGCCCGATCAGGCCGTGGGCGAGCGGATGGTCCTCGTCGATCACTCCCCGACCGGAGGCTGTCGTGAACAGCGGCGCGCCGAGTCGTTCCGCCAGCCCGACCAGTGCTTCACCCGCTCCGGCCGCTTTCGCCCCGCCGCCCGCCACGACCACGGGTCGCTGCGCGTGCCGCAGCAACCGCGCCGCGTCCTCGACGGCTTCGTCGGAGGCGACGGCAGCGAGTCTGCGGACCAAGCCCATGGGCTCGGCCGCGCTGAGGTCCGACTGCAGCACCTCGTGCGCGATCTCCAGCACGACCACCCCGGGTGCTCCGTTCACGGCCATGTGGACGGCACGCCGTAGCGCCCAGACCAGTTGGTCCGCCTGCTCGACGAGAAAGGACCACTTGGCCAGAGGTGCGGCCATCGCGAGTTGGTCGACCTGCTGGAAACCGCCGCGGCCGAGTTCGGACGCCGGTATCCGGGTGGTGATCACGACGGTGGAGCAGCCCAGTGATGACGCTTCGAGGAGGCCCGTCAGCGCGTTGACGAAGCTCGGTCCGGAGTTCAGCGCCAGTACCGCGGGGCGGCCGGAGACAGTCGTATGCCCGATGGCGGCGCAGGCGCCGACCCGCTGATCGCGCACGCCGAGTGCCTCCAGGTCGGGATGGCGGTCGGCGGCGTCGAGCAAGCCGGGTTCGTCCGAGGGCAGTCCGACGACCAGTCGGCACCCCGCGTCGGCGATGGTACCGGCGATCAGGTCCCAGGCGGGCATCAGCGGCGTACCTCCGCCGACAGCAGTACCGGCCGGGCCGCCCTCGTGCCGCGGTGGCGCACGCTGCTGGCCGACGCGCCGTAGCCGCCGAACGGCCGGTTCCCGTCCTCGATGTCGAAGGTGGTGCATTCACGCGTCACGACCGATGTGGCCACCCGCTCCCGGTCGAGTGCGGGTTCTCCGTACACCGAGACATACATCCCCCGCTGGGACTCGCAGGGCGATGCCATCCAGGTCACCATGTCCGAAGGGCTGCTGTATTCCATGACCGTGACGATCGGTGAGAAGAGCTCGGGTGGATGAAAGTGCGGATTCCACGGCAGCGACACGAGGGTGGGCTGAACGAACCCGTCGGCGTCCACGGCCCCGCCACTCACCACGTTCTCCCTGTGCCGGTCGATGAATTCCGCAGCTCCGGCGACAGCGTCCTGGTAGACAAGCGGGGCGACCTGGACTCCTGGCGAATGGCGTTCCCCGATGGCCACCCGGGAGAGGAGATCTTCGAGTCTCCCGACGACCTCCTTCGTCACCGATTCATGTACGAAGACGATGTCGGGGCAGAGGCAGTCCTGGCCCGAGTTGTACACGCGGGCTTCGACAGTGTCCCGGCAGGCTCGTTCCAGTTTCGCCTCAGGGCCGACCACGATCGGATTGGGGCCGGAACCGAGGGCCAGCATGAGCGTGTCGGGACCGAGCTTCTCTGCGACCGCGTCGGCGTTGCGGGGTTGCCCTGTGAAGACGACCGCGTCCGCCGTCAAGCAGGTGGTCATGAACTCGCGCTGGGACACGGGTGTCAGGTCGAGTCCGCATCCGAGCCCCCTGAGCGCCGGCCCGACGACGGCGTCCAGGGCCATCGCCGTGTCGGTCACTCGCACCGACGGCCGCATGCACAAGCGATCCGCGTAGAGAGAAGGGACAACGCCGAAAAGCACGTACGAATAGAGGAGGTTGTTGGACGGAAGGAACGACGCCACCTTGCGTAAAGCGCCGGGTGAATTGCGCTGGATCTCCCATCCGGCACCCGAGAGTGCACGTAGAGACCTGAACAACTCATCCTCGGCGCTCTGCAAGGTGGCGACACTCGTCAGCACCTCCAGGAGATCTTCGCGGGCGTCGAGGAAAATCCTCACCAGCGCGGCCCCGATTTCCCCCCATGATTCGTTACGGTCCCCGCCCTTCCGCCGCAGATGACAAGCAGAACCATGACGCACATCGATCACGCCACTCACCCCCACCCCACGAACATCGTCCGCCGAATTCCCGTTCGCAGGATGCAGGACTCCGGCACGGCAATAGGAGGATGCCACAGGCCATTCACCGTAAACAGGTGACCTACGGATGAGCGGGACCGCCCTCGACGAGGGTGGTCCCGCTCTGTGTGGAACCGGTGCGAGTTACTCGATGTTGATCCTGAAAGTGGTCGTCCGGTTGCGGATGTCCTCGGCGTTGCCGCTCATCCGCAGGTTGCGGAAGACGGCCTCACCGACGGCCGGGCCCTGACCGGGCTCGGGCAGTTCGTTGGCCCAGATGCCGAACCCGGACTTCGCGTCGAACGCGTCACCGCTCTTCTTCGAGTTGGTGATGGAGATGTCGGTGAAGATCGTGTCCTTCACCGGGAACTGCGGCTGACCGCCGACGTAGTTGGTCTGGAACATGACGCCTCCGTAGGTGGAGTCGTCGATGTCGACGTTGTTGACCCTGATTCCCTGGAAGACCTTCGAGGCGGAGAACGCCCAGATGGCCGGGAATACCTGCGAGCCCCAGAAGTGGCCGCCGGTCCGTTCCAGGGAGACGTTCTCGATCGTCGTCGGCTCGGTCCCGAAGCCGTTCATCGGGTAGCCGAAGTCCAGCGAGGAGATGGTGATGCCGGAGTAGACCAGGGTGTCGGCGACACGGATGTTGCGGAAGGTGTTGTCGTAGCCGCCGTAGACGGCGATTCCGGCCGCACGCCAGGTCAGCGTCGACGTCAGGTTCTCGTAGAGGTTGTTCTTCTCGTCGGCGCCGCCCGCGTCGATCGCCGAGAACAGCGCGAAGCTGTCGTCGCCGGTGGCCCGGGCGTCGTTGTTGACGACGTGATTGTCCGTGGAGCCGTTCGTCATGTTGATTCCGTCGGCGAACATGTCACGGATGCGGGAGTTCTTGATGGTCATGTTGTCGGTGTTGGCGCCCCAGTAGAGGCACACCATGTGCTCGACCCAGATGTCGTCGATGGTGATGTCGGAGACATTGGAGAAGTCGAAGACCTTGCCCGGACCGTCGATCCGGGACGTGTAGTTGCCGAAGTAGGCGAAGCCGGCGAACGTCGAGCCCTTGGCACTGGCCTCGGCCCGGAAACCGACGTCGGTGTTCTCCTGCGAGGCGGGGGCGTGGAAGCGGGTGAACCACGGTCCGGCTCCGACGACCTCGACCGCCTTGCCGTAGACCTGGAACTTGCCGGCGGTCTCGTAGTCACCGGCGGGCAGGTAGACGCCGGCGAGCTTGCCCGTGGTGTCCATGCGGACCTTGTCGAGGGCGTTCTGGACGTCCTGGTGGGAGAAGCCGGCGGGGACCGCGTAGGCGGCCGGGTCCGGGTTCGGGTCCGCCGTCGCCTGTTCGGTGTTGATGAAGTCGATGGCGTAGGTGGAGGTGTTGGCCGCGTCCTTCTCGAGCCGGATCCTGGAGCCTGCCGGGACGGTCCTGCCGAGCAGCAGGTTCGCCTCGTCGTAGATGTGGCGCGGGG
This sequence comes from Streptomyces sp. bgisy027, assembly GCF_057710365.1. Taxonomy (NCBI): domain Bacteria; kingdom Bacillati; phylum Actinomycetota; class Actinomycetes; order Kitasatosporales; family Streptomycetaceae; genus Streptomyces; species Streptomyces sp. bgisy027. Next base: position 78,795 of record NZ_JBYIVZ010000038.1, on the reverse strand, counting down.
CACCGGAGCCGGGCGAGTTGCCGGGCGCGGTCTCGTTGCCGTACAGCCAGGCGTACTTGGAGGTGAGGTCGATCGGCTTCAGGAACTGGCCGTCGACGTAGACGTTGAGCGTGGTGTTGGTGCCGTCCGGGATGGAGAAGCGGGTGACCAGGGTGTTGGTCGCCGCGCGGGTGGTCCACTCGACGTACTGTCCGTTCCCGCTCAGCGTCACCGCCTTGCGGCCGCTCGCCTCGCCCGCTGCGTCGCCGATGGTGCGGTTCGGGCCGACGACCCTGGCGCCGCCGCCGACGGTGCCGTCCTCGGCCTCGTACATGTCGTACGGCATGTCCGCGCCGCGGCCGACGAACAGGGGCTGCGTGGTGGTGTTGTTGGCGCGCTTGACCGGGAGTTCGTTGGCGTCGTCGGCGATGACCGTCTTGACGGTGTACTTGCCGTTGGCGGCCGTCCATGAGCCGAGGGCGACCGGTGCGGTCGTCTGGCCGGGCGCGATGGCGCCGCTGTGGGAGCCGGTGAGCGTCTTGACGGTGGCGCCCTTGGAGTCCTGGATCGTCAGCGTGACGTCGTGGGCACCGGACGCCGAGGCAACGGTGCCCTGGTTCTTGACCGCGACGGTGAACCTGATCTCGTCACCGGCCGACGCGCTGGACGGGGTCCAGGAGACCGGGGCGGCGAGCAGGTCGGAGCTGGAGACGGGCTTGACCACGAGGGCGTCGGAGCGGGTGAAGGTGTTGTTCGCCTCGTTCCGCTCGATGACCTTGTTGGACGGGTCCAGCTCGGCGCCGACCGGGTAACTGCCCGCGTCCCGGGTGCCGATGCTCGCGGTGACCGTCTTCGACTCACCGGCCGCGAGGGCCGGAACGTCGGCCGTGCCGGCCTTGGTGCCGCCGAGCGTGAAGTTGAGGTCGGTGGCCTTGGAGGCCCTGCTGCCGATGTTGGTCACGGTCGCCGTCAGGCTGATGGTGTCCGACTCGACCGGGGCCGCGGGCGAGTTGGTGATGCCGGTGACCTTGAGGTCCGGGTTGGCGGCCGGGGTGCCGATCACCTGGAGTTCGGCGACCTGCGCGCCCGGGGCGCCGGTGTTGGAGGCGAACTTGAGCTGGATGTCGGCGGCCGCGCCGGAGACCGGGATGGTGACCGTGTTGCCGCTCGCCGGGTTAAAGGTGTAGTCCTTGGCCGCGGCCAGACTGGTGAAAGCCGTCGCGTCCTGGTCACGGCCGAGCACCTGGATGTTCTGCGTGCGTGTGGACCAGGCGGCGTCCGGACTGAGCCTGACGACGACCTGGCTGAGGTCGGCGTTGGCCCCCAGCCTGGTGGTGAGGGTGGCCGGGTAGGCGCCGCCCGCGCTCTCCCAATAGGTGCTGGTCTGCCCGTCGTTGGCGTTGGCGGCGACGTAGGTGAAGACGTACGACGATGCCTCGATGGGCTTGCCCTGGGCGAGGTCGGAGCCGGAACCGGTCGAGCCGGTGCGGGTGACGCTGTTGCTCGCCGCCGACACGTTGCCGGCCGCGTCCTTCGCCTTCACGTAGTAGGTGACCGTGGCACTGGCCGACGGGGAGTCGGTGTACGTCGTGACGTCACCCGCCACGGTCCTGACGAGCTGGTCATTGGCGTAGACGTCGTATCCGGTGACCTTGACGTTGTCGGTCGAAGGCTGCCAGGTGAGCTTCACGTCACTGCCGGACTGCGTGTAGGCGAGGGTGCCGGGCGCCGTGGGTGCCTGTGTGTCGCCGCCCGAACCCTTGCGGGTGACGCTGTTGCTGTTGGCCGACACGTTGCCGGCGGCGTCCTTGGCCCGCACGAAGTACGTGATGTCGCTGCCGGCCGGCTGGGTGTCGGTGTAGGTGAGGACATTGCCTGGGACGCTCGCCCTCAACTGGCCGTTGGCGTAGACGTCGTAGCCGGTCACGGCCGTGTCGTCGGTGGCCGCGTTCCAGGTCAGTCTGATCTGCCCGGTGCCCGGTTCGGTGTAGCCCAGGCCGGACGGGGCGGAGGGCGCCTGGGTGTCTCCGGTCACGGGTCCGTAGACCTCCAGCTCGGACACCTGCCCGGCGGGCCAGCCGGTGTTTGCGGTGATCAGTACACGTACGTACCGCGTGGTGGTCGCGTCGAAGCTGATGGTCGTGGACTGGTCGTTGGAGCTGTCGAAGGTGTACGCCTTCGACGCGGTCAGGTCGGTGAAGTTCTGGTTGTCGGTCGAGCCCTGGACCTTGAGGGTCTGGCTGCGGCTCGGCCAGCCGCCGGGCAGCCGCAGTGTCACCTCATTCACCTTGACCGAGGAACCCAGGTCGACCTGGAGCCACTGCGGGAAGGCGTTGTTCCTGCTCTCCCAGTAGGTGTTGCGGTTGCCGTCACCGGCGTTGGCGGCGCCGTAGACGTCGGCGTGTCCGCTTTCGCTGAAGGGTTTGCCCTGGGCGAGGTTGGGGGTGGCGGCGGCGGTCGTGCGGACCTGCATCTCGGCCAGTTGGGCGGTGGCGGCGGCCGAGTTGGCGCTGAAGTCCGCCCGTACGTATCGGGCGAGGGTGGCCGGCAGGGAGATCTTCACCGTGTTGCCGTTCCCGGGGCTGAAGACGTACGGCGCCGACGACTTGAGCGTGGCGAACGTCTTGCCGTCGGCGCTGCCCTGGAGCGCCAGCGTCTGCTTGCGGGTCTGCCAGTGCTCGGGGAGCCGCAGCACTACCTGGCGGACGCGCCGGGTGCGGCCGAGGTCGGTCTGCACCCACTGGGCCGACTTCTTCTCAGCCTGCCAGTAGGTGTCGGTGTCGCCGTCGGTGATGTGGGCGGCCTGGTGACCGGCGCGGGCACTGCCCGCCGTGGTGGCGGCGTCGGCGGCGTCCCTGGGGACGTCGGCCGCGTGCGCGCCGACGGCGGGCAGGCCCAGAACCATGACGGCCACGGCGAGCAGCGTGGTCGCCGCACGCCGTCGTGGGGGTCTCGGCTGGTGTCGAGTCATACGGGGTCACTTCCTACGGAGGCTCGCGCCCCGGATGGGGGCAGCGAGGGCGGCTCGTTCCTGACGAAGTGGTGCTGAACAGGTTGAGCGCGCTCGGGGCGGCGCTGGTGGGGCGAGGGGACGGCGCCGGCCCGGCGGAGGTGCACGGTTCTCGGGACTGACTCACGAGCAGAATTTTGCGTTGATTCATCGAAATATTGCAGAGGCTAGAAAGATGGTCCACAGCTGGGACAGCACAAGTTTCACCAGAAGCACCCATGGCTCAGATGGGGCGACGACACCCGGGGCGCGCACGGGCCGCGGGGGTCAAGGAGTCGACCTTGCACAGGACTTGCGCAGGCAGGCAGGCACTGGCCTGCGGTCCGGTCAGTGGGTTGCGGGGGCTTGCGTCCGCCGAGCGCAAGTGAACGCAAGCAACGCAAGTTTTTGCTCAACCGCGCGGTATCGGTCCGACCGACGATGTGGCCGCCGAGGTCGCGGCGCAGGTCCGGGCAGGCCGCCCGTCGTCGAACCCGGTTGCGGCGTGCAGTTGCGCGCGGAGCGCGGGCTCCCGACCCAGGTCGCGGACCGTGGTGCGCACATCGTGCCCGGCCTCCAGCAGCCGGAGCACGCACCAGCTGCCGATGAATCCTGACCCTCCGATGACCAGCACCTGTGCCATTGCCCCTCCTCAGCTCGCCAGCGCCATTCCGGGGATGCGCCTGCGGGACGGGGTGCCCGCGCTCGGGCTCGCCGTAGGTCATCGCGCCGATCGCGACCGGGGACACGTCCATGCCGGTCGTGCCGAGTTTCGTGTACTGCATGACGCTCCTCCGATAGGATGTGGAGACCTCTCCAGATAACGTAGTGGAGAGTTCTCCACTTGGCAGGGTGAGGCTCCAGTGGTCCGTTCAGACGCCCGTGAGAACAGGGCACGCATCCTCGTGGCAGCCCGCGAGCAGTTCGCCGAGAACGGCAACACGTCGATGAACCAGATCGCGCAGCGCGCGGGCGTCGGCGCCGGCACTCTGTACCGGAACTTCCCGACGCGCGAGGCGTTGATCCTGGCGATCTACCAGGAAGAGGTCGAGCGCCTGGTCGGCACCGTGCCCGGCCTGCTGGCCGAGATGCCTCCGCTCGAAGCACTTCGCGACTGGACCACCAGCCTCGTCGAAGCCATGCGGAGAAAGCACGGCCTCGGCGACGCCCTCAGCTCCGGCACGCACCAGGCGATCACCGAGCAGAGCCACGGCCCGGTCATCGCCGCGATCAGCCGGCTCCTGGACGCCGGAAAGCAGGACGGCAGCATTCGCGAGGACGCCGACCCCGGCGACTTCCTCCAGCTCACGGGGGCGCTGTGGCGCGCCGCGTCGGGGCCGCAGGACCGGTCACCGCGCATGCTGGCCCTCATCCTCGACGGTCTCCGCGCCCGACCGTAGACGCTCACTGCGGGCAGAACTCGTTGCCCTCGATGTCCTCCGTCATGGTGCAGGGCTCATCTCCCGGTGCCGGTTGGGCACCCCTCAATCGCGGCGATCCGGGCGATGGAGCAACGGGCGCAGCGTCTCGATGACGCTCGGGTCGTCCACCGTGGACGGGATCGGTTCGTCGTGGCCGTCGGCGATACCGCGCATCGTCTTGCGCAGGATCTTCCCCGAGCGCGTCTTGGGCAGGGCGGCCACGACGGCGACCTCCTTGAGGGAGGCGACGGCACCGATGCGCTCGCGCACGAGCCGGACCAGTTCCGCCTCGACCTCCTCCGGGTCGCGGTCGGTGCCCGCCTTCAGGACGACGAAGCCGCGTGGCACCTGCCCCTTGAGGGCGTCCGCGACGCCGATCACGGCGCATTCGGCGACGTCGGGGTGCGCGGCCAGGGTCTCCTCCATGCTGCCGGTGGACAGCCGGTGTCCGGCGACGTTGATGACATCGTCGGTGCGGCCCATCACGTAGACGTAGCCGTCCTCGTCGATGTGCCCGCTGTCGCCGGTGAGGTAGTGGCCGTCGTAGGCGGAGAGGTACGAGGCTACGAAGCGGTCGTCGTCGTTCCAGAGGGTGGGCAGCGAACCGGGCGGCAGGGGCAGCTTCACGACGATCGCGCCGTCGACGCCCGCCGGCACGGGCTGCCCCGCCGGATCGAGGACGCGGACGTCCCAGCCAGGCAGGGGGCGGGTGGGCGAGCCGGGTTTGACGGGTGCGGCCTCGATGCCGACCGGATTGGCGACGATCGGCCAGCCCGTCTCCGTCTGCCACCAGTGGTCGATGACAGGGATGTCCAGGAGGTTGCCCGCCCAGTGGTAGGTCTCGGGGTCGAGGCGCTCGCCGGCGAGGAAGAGATAGCGCAGCCGGGAGAGGTCGTACCCGGCCGCGAGGGTGCCTTTTGGGTCCTCCTTCCTGATCGCGCGGAAGGCGGTGGGCGCCGTGAACATGGTCTTGACGCCGTGTTCGGCGGCGACCCGCCAGAACTGGCCCGCGTCCGGGGTACCGACCGGTTTCCCCTCGTACAGCACGGTCGTGGCACCGGCCAGCAGCGGCCCGTAGACGATGTACGAGTGCCCGACGACCCAGCCGACATCGGACCCGGTGAACATCGTCTCGCCCGGGCCGATGTCGTAGACGGCACCCATCGACCAGTGCAGAGCCACGGCACAACCGCCGCAGTCGCGGACAACTCCCTTGGGCTTCCCGGTCGTTCCGGACGTGTAGAGGATGTAGAGGGGGTCGGTCGCGGCCACCGGAACACAGCCGGCCGGAGGCGCATCGGCGACCAGTTCGGCCCAGTCGAGGTCGTCCGGCCCCAACTCGGCCCGCTCCTGCGGCCGTTGCAGGATCACTTGCTTGTACGGCTTGTGCCCGGCGAGTTCGATCGCCTGGTCCAGAAGCGGCTTGTAGGCGATGACGCGCTTGCCCTCGATGCCGCAGGAGGCGGAGACGACCACCTTGGGGGTGGCGTCGTCGATTCGGACCGCGAGTTCGGGCGGTGCGAACCCGCCGAAGACGACCGAGTGGACGGCGCCGATGCGTGCGCAGGCCAGCATCGCGACGGCGGCCTCGGGGACCATCGGCATATAGATGACCACGCGGTCGCCGTGCCCCACACCGAGCCCGGCTAGAGCCCCGGCGAATGCCGCCACCTCGTCCCGCAGCCGGGCGTAGGTGTAGGTGCGCCGGATACCGGTCACCGGGGAGTCGTAGATGAGGGCGGCCTGCTCGCCCCGGCCTGCTTCGACATGCCGGTCCACCGCGTTGAAGCAGACGTTGAGCCGACCGTCCGGGAACCAGCGGTGGAAGGGCGCGCCCGAGGAGTCCAGGGCCCGGGACGGCGCCACCTCCCAGTCGACGCCTTCCGCCGCCCGCAGCCAGAACCTCTCCGGGTCTTCGAGGCTGGCCCGGAAGACGTCCTCGTACATTCCCATCGCGCTCTCCTTGACCCGCGTCGTGGTGGCCCGCCTGCCACCATGTCACACGTTGATCATGTGATCGGCCAAGCCGTGTGCGGCCCTCTCGACCGCGTGACCCGGGGTGCGGGAGCGCCCCGGCAACAGCGCGGCCTCGTGAGGCCGACCCTCACGAGCGGTCGTCCAGGATCTCGTCGGCCGTGCGGGGCGCGGCGTCGTTCCAGCGGCGCCGGGCCTCCAACGTCGCCCGATGCCGGGTGACGAGCCGATGCCGAATGCGTACGTCGATGGCGTGCACGGTGTGGACGCAGCCGGTCCGCTGCTCGCAACGGGCGTCGGCGGTCGGGATCCGTCCGGTCCTGCGGATACGTGCCGTGGATCGCCCCGTCCGCCTCACCGTGACAGCCGCGCCTCGGGATGCGGTGGGCGTGCACGCTCCTTGGATCCTCCGGAACGAACTCGCCGGTCAGGGCGAGGTATTCGGACATGTCGTGGGCGGCGAGCCGCAGGAAGCGCGGGTCCTTGGATGAGGTGGGGCTCGCGGGGAATGCGGGCGGGCCCGATCGCTGCCCGCATCCCGCGAGGGCGAGGGCCAGGGCGAGTACTGGTGAGAGGAAGGCGGCTGTGCGAGTGGGGGGCACCTGTCAGGGCTCGGGGGAGGCGGATCGTGGTGGAGGCCACGCTTCCATAGCACAGCCGTATCACAGGCCCGGCCCCGGTCAGACGTTCGCGAGCGGACCGAAGCATCAGCGGTCGTCCCGGATTTCGTACCGGCAGAATGATCCACCGCACCTCACACACGGCCCCTCTTGTCTCGGGCGGCACCCCACCCGTACGCTCACTCTCCGTACCGACCAGCCGGTATGACGCGTGGGAGGGCCGGTAAGTGACATCGGCCGCCGAGTCAACGCGTACCGCGACCGTCGAAGGAGCCGCCGGAGATGAGCAGGATCAACCGTCAGGTGCGCCTGGCCGCGCGTCCCGTGGGAGAGCCGCGGCCCACCGACTGGCAGCACGTCGAGGAGCCGGTCGGGCAGCCGGGCGACGGGGAGTTCCTGGTGCAGGTGCTCTGTCTGTCGATCGACCCGGCGATGCGCGGCTGGATGAACGCCGGCAGGTCCTACATCCGCCCGGTGGAACTCGGCGAGGTGATGCGCGCCGGCGCGGTGGGACGGGTGATCGCCTCCCGGCACTCCGGATTCGCGGTCGGCGACCATGTGTCCGGCTCGTTCGGCGTACAGGAGTACTGCGTGTCGGACGGGCGTGACGTGACCAAGGTCGACCTGGCGGCGGCCCCCTTGCCGACGTATCTCGGCACACTCGGCATGTCGGGCCTGACGGCGTACTTCGGCCTGATCGACATCGGGCGTCCCGAGCCCGGGCAGACCGTCGTGGTCTCCGGAGCGGCCGGGGCCGTAGGCAGCGTCGTCGGGCAGATCGCCAAGATCCTGGGCTGCCGGGTCATCGGCATCGCCGGCGGCGAGGCCAAGTGCCGTCTGATGGTCGACGAGTTCGGGTTCGACGCCGCGATCGACTACCAGAAGGAGGACATCCGCAAGGCGCTGCGCGAACACGCCCCCGACGGCGTCGACGTGTACTTCGACAACGTCGGCGGCGACATTCTGGACGCCGTGCTGCTGCGGCTGGCGCGCGGTGCCCGCATCGTCGTCTGCGGTGCGATCTCCCAGTACAACAGCACGCGGCCGCAAGGCCCCGCCAACTACCTGTCGCTGCTGGTGAACCGCGCCTCCATGACGGGCATGGTCGTGTTCGACTACGCCGACCGGTACGGGGAGGGCATCGCGCAACTGGCCGAGTGGCGGGCGGAGGGCCGGCTGACGTCCTTGGAGGACGTGGTGTCCGGTTCCGTCACGGAGTTCCCCGAAACCCTGCTGCGCCTGTTCCGTGGTGACAACCGCGGCAAGTTGGTGCTGAAGATCGCGGACTGACCGGGCCGAAGAGGGGAGGAGAGATCCGATGAAGGCACTGACCTACCACGGCCGTCACGACATCCGGTTCGGGGATGTCCCCGACGCCGCCGTCACCCACCCCGCCGACGCGGTGGTGCAGGTGACCGCGGCCGGCATCTGCGGCAGCGACCTGCACATCTACGGCGGCCACCCGTTCAGCCCGGAACTGGGCTACACACCGGGGCATGAGTGCGTCGGCGTGGTCGTCGAGACCGGCGGCCAGGTCACCCGCTTCAAGCCCGGCGACCGGGTTCTGGTGCCCGCGTCCGTCGGCTGTGCGCAGTGCCGCTCGTGCGCGGCCGGGTTCACCGCCCGGTGCGAGCGCGCCAAGTCCAGCATGGAGCTCTGCTACGGCGTGAGCCCGCAGCTCCAGGGCAGCCAGGCCCAAGCCCTGGCTGTGCCCTGCGCCGACGTCAATCTGGTGCGGCTGCCCGAGAGCATCTCCGACGAGGCGGCCGTCGTCCTGACGGACAACGCACCCACTGCCTGGTACGGCTGTCGGCGCGCCCGTATCCAGCCCGGTGAGACCGTCCTGGTCGTCGGCCTCGGCCCGGTCGGCCTCATGGCCGCGCAGTCCGCCTTCGCGATGGGCGCCGCGCGGGTGCTGGGCACGGACCTCGTCGCGGAGCGTCGTGCCTTCGCCGCCACCCTGGGTGTCGAGCCTGTCGAGGGCGAGGATGTGCGGGCGGCCATTCGGGAGCTGACCGGCGGACGCGGGCCGGACGCCGTGGTGGAGGCCGTGGGCTCGGACACCACGATCGAGCTCGCCCTCAAGGCCGTGCGGCAGGCGGGCCGGGTGAGTGTCATCGGGGTCAGCCAGAGCAAGGCGTTCCCCTTCCACATGGGACTGGCGCAGATCAAGGAGCTGGAGTTCGCGATCGGGTTGTGCTCGGTGCACTACGAACTCCCTCCCCTGATCGCCCTCACCCAGGCCGGCCGGATCCAGCCCGAGGCCGTGGTCTCCCATCACTTCGCACTGTCCGAGGGCCCGGCGGCGTACGAACTCTTCGCGGGCCGTGGCGACGGCGTCCGCAAGGTTGTTCTCGACCCCACGCGCTGACGCCTCTTCGTGAACCGCCTCGGTGGTGACGAGGCGGCCACCGGTCACCGGATCGGCTGCTCAGCGGGCCGGGCAGACATGGAGCGAGCTGTGCTGGGCGGTGCTGACCGGATCGGCTTCTCATCGGCACGGGCAGACCTGGCGCGGGCTGCCGGGCGGTGCAGACCGGATCGGCTTCTCATCGGCACGGGCAGACCTGGCGCGGGCTGTGCTGGGCAGTGCAGACCGGATCGGCTTCTCAGCGGGCCGGGCAGACCTGGCGTGGGCTGTGCTGGGCAGTGCAGACCGGATCGGCTTCTCATCGGCACGGGCAGACCTGGCGCGGGCTGTGCTGGGCAGTGCAGACCGGATCGGCTTCTCATCGGCACGGGCAGACCTGGCGCGGGCTGCCCGGGCAGCGCTGACCGCATGAGGCGCCGGGTTGCCGGCCGGGGCGGGCGAGGGCCGATGGCCGGAACTGCGGGCCGCCGTGCGACGTCGCGACGGCCCGCGGCCATGCCCCGCGCGGGGCCGTCCCGGTCGCCGTGTTCAGCCGACCCCGCGCCCGCCCTGGCCTGACGTGCCGAAGCGTCCGCACACCGCGATCGCCAGGCCCGGCCGTGGCCAACGCCCACGGCACGCGATCCGCTTCCTCTCTCTGGGGCCACGGCAGTCTCATTCGGCCATTCCCCGCCCGTCCGTGGACACCGGGCACTCTGAATGGAACGCTCGCTCCAGACCGCGGGCAGTACCCAAGAGACGCCCCCGGTCGCGCCGACGCCGTTCCCCGTACGAGCCGCGCACCCGCTCATCAGCACGAAGTCCTCGCAGCCGCAGAGTCCTGGTACGCCCGGAATGCTCGCCGAGAGGGGTTCACCCCGTGAAATCCATGGCCGCCACGGCCGCAACTGCCGCCCTGCTCCTGTCCGCCGCGGCGCATCCCGTCGCCCTTGCCGCCGCTCCCCCGGCCCCCGGCACAGCCCCCGCCCCCGCCCCCGCTCCCGCCGAATTCACCGTGGACACCACGTCCGACGCGGTCGACGTCGACGCGTCGGACGGCCGGTGTCTCACGGCTTCGGGCGCGTGCAGCCTGCGTGCCGCGGTGATGGCCGCCAACGCCCGCCCGGGCAGCACGATCACCCTGCCTCCGGGCCACTACCGGCTGACGATCCCGCCCGACCCACGACTGATCATCGGCGACAACCCCGACCCCACCACGGGTGACCTGAACGTCGCCGCCCGGACCACGATCAAGGGGGCCGGCGCACGGACCACAGTGATCGACGCCAACCACCTGGACCGGGCCTTCCGCATGCAGGCGGACAGCCGGCTGTCCGACCTGACGATCACCGGTGGAGTGACCAGGCAACGCGAACTGCCCATCACCGACACGGGCGGCGGCGCGATCGCCAACGGACATCACATGACGCTGCGCCGGGTCACCGTGACCGGGAACTCCGCAGGTTACGGCGGGGGCGTCTTCAACGTCCCCGGCTCCCACCTCGATCTGATCGACAGCACCGTCAGCAGGAATGCCGCGGGAGAGGCGGGTGGCATCCGGTTCGACGACACCGGCACCGTGACCAACTCGACGATCGCGGACAACCGGGTGACGAACCCCGGCGACCGCCCCGGCAGCCTCGCCGGTTACGGCGGGGGCATCGACATCCGCGGGAGGGGGCCCGTGGAGATCCTCAACTCGACCATCACCGGAAACCGTTCGAGCGACGGCGGGGGCGGAATCAACATCGCCCCCGCCTATCTCGACAGCCTGCCCTCGCCGATCCCTGACGTCATCGATCTGCCCCTGGGGCGCATGACGCTGCGCAACTCCATCATCGCGGGCAACACCGTCGACGGCGCGCCGGCCGACTGCAAGAAGGCCTTCGCCACCATCGCGTCGCTGAGCAACAATCTGGACAGTGACGGCAGTTGCCGACTGACCGCACCGGGCGACCTGCCCAGCCGCACCCCACTGATCGGCCCGCTGGCGGACAACGGCGGCCCCACCGACACGGTCGCGCTACTGCCCGGCAGCCCTGCTCTGGACGCGGCCGACGACTGCCCCGCCACAGATCAGCGAGGCGTGACACGCCCCCAGGGCACGACCTGCGACATCGGCGCCTACGAGCACACGTCATGACCCCGGACTCCTGCCCGAAACGGATCAGGGCCCCGCGCCCCGCCCTGGCCCGCGCCGCAACCGCCATCGCCGCCCCGCGCTCGCGCCTCGCTCCGGCCCGGGCCACGGCCGCCTTCGCCGCCCTGCTCCTGACACTCACAGTCCCCCCGGCCACCGCCCGCTCCGAAACCGGCCCCGAATCCCTGGTCGTACGCACGGACCTGGGCCTGATACGGGGCACGGCAGCCCACGACGGCGGCCGAGTCTTCCAGGGGATCCCGTACGCCGCCCCGCCGGTCGGTGAGCTTCGCTGGCGTCCGCCGCGACCCGCGGCGCGGTGGACGGGCACCCGGAACGCCACCGCACCAGCCCACCCCTGCCCCCAACTACCGCTGACGCTGCTCCCCGACGGAGGCCCCGTCCTGCCCGGCGAGTCCAACCGCACCGGCAGCACGGAGGAGGACTGCCTGTACCTCAATGTCCGTACACCCGCCCGCACCAACGGCCGGCCTCTCCCGGTACTGGTGTGGCTGCACGGTGGTGCCAACGCGTACGGTGCGGGCAGCGACTACGACGGCGCCGCGCTGGCCGCGCGCGGCGTGGTCGTGGTGACGGTCAACTACCGCCTCGGAGCACTGGGGTTCCTGGCGCACCCCGCCCTGTCGGCCGAGAGCGCCGACCGTGCCTCGGGCGACTACGGCCTGATGGACCAGCAGGCCGCGTTGCGCTGGGTACGGCGCAACATCGGCGCCTTCGGCGGCGACCGGAACCGGGTGACGCTCGGCGGCCAGTCCGCCGGATCGGCGGACACCTGTCTCCACGTCGCCTCGCCGACGGCGAAAGGCCTGTTCCACCGCGCGATCCAGCAGAGCGGAGCCTGCGCCACGGACGGCGGCCTGACACCTCTCACACTCGGCGCGGCCGAACGAAAGGGAAACGACTTCGCGGCCTCGGTCGGCTGCACCGAGCCGAAAGTCGCGGCGGCCTGCCTGCGTTCGGTGCCCCCCACCGATCTGATCCGCGCCCCCGGAACAGGAACCGCCTCCCTGTGGGCCCCGAACACCGGTCCCCGCATCCTCCCCCGCACGCCACAGGCAGCATGGGCCGAGGGACGAGTGAACACCGTCCCGACACTGAGCGGCAGCACGCATGACGAATACCGCTACTTCACCGCGCTGTACGTGGATCTGCTCGGCGGCGGCCCCCTGACCCCCGACTCGTACGCCGCCCTCATCAGGCTCCAGTACGGGGACCGAGCGGCAGCGGTCCTGGCCACCTACCCGGCCTCGGCGTACCCGTCCCCCAACCTGGCCTACTCCGCCGTCGGCACCGACCAGCGGTTCGCCTGCCCGGCACGGGCCGACAGCCATCTGTACGGCAGCCGGGTGCACGTCTACGCCTACGAGTTCCACGACGCCCAGGCGCCGCCGTTCATCCCGGCACCGCACACACCGCAGGGCGCCTTCCACGCCTCCGAACTGGCCTATCTCTTCCCCACGGACGTGCTTGCGCCCCTGACGCCCGCCCAGCGGCGGCTGTCCGCCACGATGACCGCCTACTGGGCCCGCTTCGCCGCCACCGGCAACCCCAACGCACCCGGCACTCCGCCATGGGCGCGCCACACGGCCGGCGGAGACCGCATCCAGGTACTGGCACCGGACCGGGTCGGAGCGACGACCGGTTTCGCAGCCGACCACCGCTGTCAGTTCTGGCAGCCGCCCCGATTCCCGCAAGAGCCGTGAGATGACGTCGGCGGTTCCATCCCTCCAGTACCGGGTCGTCATTCCCCGGTCGTGACGTCGCCGGAGGGGGCGTCCTCGCCAGGGGCGCCCCGGACCGGAACACCGTGGTGATCCGCCAGAGCAAGCAGCGCCACACGCAACGGCCCGGTGTCCAGCACGGTGTCCGGCTCGAACCAGCGGGCCACCGCCGTCCCGCTCGCCATCCTCAGCGTGAAGCGCGCCAACTCGTTCGCCACCTCGGGCCGGTCCCCCAGGCCGAACACGGAACTCAACGAGTCCCGGGCCCAGGCCAGCAGCGCGTCACGGTACTGATGCACCTCGGCCGCGGCGGCCGCACTGGCGTCCTGCTGCACCATGCCCAGCCCCAACAGCAGCTTCACACCTCGCGGATGACGCTGGAACGCGTCCTCGACCTCCCTGAGAAAGGTGTCCAGACGCTCCGCGACGCCGGCGCCGGGCACCTCACTCGGCGGCAAGGCCGCCAACAGCACGGTCCTGGCACGCTCCAGTACGGCGACGTAGATCCCGTCCTTGCTGCGGAAATGCCAGTAGATGGAGCTGGTCGGCAGGCCGGACGCGGCGGAGATCATCGAGATCGACGTGGCGGCGTACCCGTGGCGCGACATCAGCTCACCACCGGTGTCGAGTATCGCGTCCCGCGACCGCGCGCCTCGGTCCATTGCCGGTGCCTCCGTCATAGGACCGACTCTAGAGGGGAACAGGCTTACGGCGCCCGGGACTTCGCGCCGCGCCTCAGAGGGGCCGGCGGGCCGGGCGCATCCTGACGGATGACAGGGACCGATGGGCGGGTGCGGTCCGTACGTTCGCGGGAGAGCACTGAGACCCGTGGGGATGCCAGTGGAACGACGCCGGCCTCGTCATGCGGGCCTGCGGCACCGACGGCCCTGGCGGCGCCATCGAATGCAGCGGCTGGTTCTGACCCGCCGACAGCCCGTCAGGCCGGCTCCGGGAGTGTTCATCCGCTCCTGGAGCCGGCCGACCCGTCCGGCCGAGGCCGGTCGAGCCGCGCGCAGTACGCAAAGCCGAGGTCAGGCGCCGCGTCGTACCCGGGCCGCCTTGCGGGCCTCCGCGAGCCTGGCGGCCTCGCTGGTCTTGCGGGACGACCGGGACGACCTGCCGCCGGAACCGCGCGTCGCGTCCTTGGTGCTGCCCAGGCCCCGGAACGGGGTGTTGTGGTTCTTGGGGCGCGGTGCGGCCGGCCCGCCGTCGAGAGGCACTCCGGAGGGGGCTTTGGCGCCGGTGATCCGGCTCGACTCGGCCTCGCCGGACCGTACCTTGGTGACCTTGGGGGCGACTCCGGCGTCCGTCATGACCTGGCCCGCCTCGCGGCGCTGGGCCGACAGGGCGAGTGTCACGACGGTGCCCGAGCGGCCGGCCCGGGCCGTGCGGCCCGCGCGGTGCAGGTAGTCCTTCGGGTCGGTGGCCGGGTCGACGTTGACCACGAGGTCGAGGTCGTCGACGTGCAGGCCTCGTGCGGCGACGTTCGTCGCCACCAGCGCGGTGACCTGCCCGTTCTTGAACTGGGCCAGGGTCCGGGTGCGCTGCGGCTGGGACTTCCCGCTGTGCAGGGCGGCGGCGGGCACACCACTGGCCCGCAGGTGCCGCGTGAGCTGGTCGACGCCGTGCCTGGTGTCGAGGAACAGCAGGACGCGGCCGTCCCGGGCGGCGATCTCCGTGGTCACGGCGTACCGGTCCGGGCCGTGCACGACGAAGACGTGGTGCTCGATCGTGGAGACCGCGCTGGAGGAGGGGTCCACGCAGTGCACGACGGGGTCCCGGAGGTGGTTCTGCACCAGTTGATCGACGTCGCGATCCAGCGTGGCGGAGAACAGCATCCGCTGGCCGTCGGGACGCACCTGGTCCAGGATCTCGGTGACCTGCGGGAGGAACCCCATGTCACACATCTGGTCGGCCTCGTCCAGGACCGTGATGCGCACCCGTCCCAGTCGGCAGCCCTTGCGCTCGATCAGGTCGTGCAGCCGACCGGGCGTGGCGACGACGATCTCGGCGCCGTCCCGCAGCACGGCGGCCTGCCGGCCGATGGACACTCCGCCCACCACGGTCGCCAGCCGCAGCCGCAGCGCCTCGGCGTACGGGGTGAGCGCCTCTGCGACCTGCTGCGCCAGTTCCCTGGTGGGCACCAGAACGAGCGCCAGCGGCTCCTTGGGCTGTGCGCGCCGCCCGGCCGTCCGGGCGAGCGTCGCCAGGCCGAAGGCGAGGGTCTTGCCGGAGCCGGTGCGGCCCCGGCCCAGCACGTTCCGTCCCGCGAGCGCGTTCGGCAGCGTCGCCGCCTGGATGGGGAAGGGCACGGTCACATCTCGCTCGTCGAGCGCCCGCAGGATCTCGGCCGGCAGCCCCAGCTCCGCGAAGGACACCGCCGAAGTGGCGTCGGCCGCCTCGGCCGCGTCGTCCTGCTGCCGGGCATCGGGACGTGCTGATTCGCTCACAGAGAGCCTTCCTCCGAAGGGACCGTACCGAGGAAGGCGCGGCGGGGACGCGGCCACCGGCCGGGACGCCGAATGTCGCACCGGCACAGCCACGCCGCAAACGTCGAACGTTAGCACGGGGCGCGCCGCCGTGCTGCCCACCACGGCGTCGCCCAGCCGAGGAGACGGCCCTGCCGCGTCCTCGTCAGGTGGTGAGGGCGCCGATCGGGGCCTTGGTGATGTCCTCGATCCGTGTCATCCGCCGCAGGCCGTGCCGGTGCGCGGGGACGACGACACCGCCCTCGCCCGCGTACGCGACCGGCCCGAGTCGGATGGCAGCGCAAGGCGGCACGGGGGTCTGAACCAGGGCCCGGCACGACCTCGGTGCCGTGTGCGTCAAGGCTGTCGGAGTTCGGCGGGTCACCACTGCGAGGCATCGGCGGGAGTGATGCGGCGGCCCGTGAGACGTACCGGGTGGATCGCCACCCACATCTCCCGCTTCCCGCCGACCCACGGTGCGGTGTGAGCGTGCTGGACGAGTCGGCGTACGGCGGCGGCTTCCGTCACGGCGCTCGCGGGGCCGACCGCCAGGACGCTCCACCCCTGGCTCAAGGCGTTGTCCATGTGGTCGACCTCGAAGGCCGCATCCGTTCCGACGGCGGCTGCGGCGACAGAGCCGGGAGCGGTCCGGAAGACGATGTCGTCGTCGACGATCTCGTAGTTCACCGGGATGATCGCCGGGCGTCCGTCGGGGGTCGTCACGGCGATGCGCCCGACGCCGTGCGTCGACAGCAGAGCGCGGCACTCCTTGGGGCTGAGATCCCGCAGGTGGGGATGGAGCAGTGCCTGACCCTGGCCGGGCGGGGTGTCGATGCCCGCCCCGCGCAGCGCGGTGACGGTGGTGCCCAGTGCGTCGGCCAGGCGGATGAGCGTCGCCACGGTCGGGTCCGCCGGGTGTTCCTCCAGATAGGCCAGGTAGTCCGGGGACATACGGGCGCGGCGGGCCGTCTCCTCCCGGCTGAGCCCGTGCCGGCGGCGTTCGACTGCGACGCGTCGCCCGACATCTCCGGGGTTCGGTGTGCCCGCCCGCGGTGCGGCCGTGGACTCGGGCTCCGCCTCGCTCGTGTCGGTGCCGGGCGGGCCGTGCTCGAGATGGCGGACATGCGCGTCGGGGCCGGGGAAGACGAGCGTCACCTCGTCCGTGTCCGACCAGCGCACGTCGTACGGGGGTGTCCCGTCCTCGTGGTGCAGTCCGACTATCTCGCCGTCGCGCCGTGCGGCGCCGGTGGCGGGGCTTTCGATGACGAGCTGGTCGCCGAGGTGAGCTCGCATGGTCGTCGCCCTTCCTCGCGGTGGTACTGCCTCCAACGTGCCATGCGGGGCACACCGCCGCTTGAGTCGATCGGCCCTGGCCGCGGTCCGCCGTATGGGTCGACCGGCCTTTGTCCGATGGACATGCAGGTTCCACGGGATGCGAAATTGCAAAATTTCGCAACTGCCTAGATGCTATAGAAGCTGTGCCCGCCAGATCCGGTAGCCGCGGGCACAGCATCTGTCTCCGCTCCGAGGTGGGGCGCTGTAGAGGAAGCCGAGGGGTTGTGTCCGTTCCGCTGTACCAGGCCAAGGCCGATTTCTTCCGGATGCTGGGGCATCCCGTGCGGATCCGGGTGCTGGAGCTGTTGCAGGACGGACCGATGCCCGTACGTGACCTGCTGGTCGCCATCGACGTGGAGCCGTCGGGTCTGTCGCAGCAGCTGGCGGTGCTGCGCCGGTCAGGGATCGTCACCGCTTCCCGGGAGGGTTCGACCGTCGTCTACGCCATGGCGGGCGGGGACGTCGCGGACCTGATGAGGGCCGCGCGACGGATCCTCACCGAGGTGCTCTCCGGGCAGGGCGCACTGCTCGCCGAACTGCGGGACGTCGAGGTCTCCGCGCGATGACATCGATGATCGGCCGGGCAGGGGCCCGGTTCGGCGCGCTGCTGCCCGCCCGTTCCGACCTGACGGACATGCGGCGCGCGCCCCGGCGGGACCTGCTCGCCGGTCTGACCGTGGCGATCGTGGCTCTGCCGCTCGCGCTCGGCTTCGGTGTCTCCTCCGGTCTCGGCGCCGCGGCGGGCCTGGCGACGGCCGTGGTGGCCGGCGCGCTCGCCGCGCTGTTCGGTGGTTCCAATCTCCAGGTGTCGGGGCCGACGGGGGCCATGACCGTCGTACTGGTGCCGATCGTCGGCGCGTACGGGCCGACCGGTGTGCTGACCGTCGGGTTGATGGCGGGCGTCATGCTCGTGACGCTGGCCGCGCTGCGGGCCGGGAAGTACATGCAGTACGTGCCCGCGCCCGTGGTGGAGGGCTTCACGCTCGGGATCGCGTGCGTGATCGGGCTCCAGCAGATCCCGAACGCGCTCGGTGTGCCGAAGCCCGAGGGTGATCGGGTGCTGGTGGTGACCTGGCGGGCCGTCGAGTCGTTCGCGCGGCATCCGAACTGGACAGCGGTCGGGCTCGCGGTCGCGGTGGCCGCGGTCATGCTGGTCGGCGCTCGGCTGCGGCCGGCCGTGCCGTTCTCCGTCCTCGCCGTCATCGCGGCCACCGTCGTCGCCCAGCTGGCCGGTCTGGACGCGGCCGAGCCGATCGGTGACCTTCCCTCCGGGCTCCCGGCGCCCTCGATCGGTTTCCTTGAACTCGGTTCGCTCGGCACTCTGCTCGCCCCGGCCGTCGCCGTGGCGGCGCTCGCGGCCCTGGAGTCCCTGCTCTCCGCGTCGGTGGCGGACGGCATGACGGTCGGCCAGAAGCACGACCCCGATCGCGAACTGTTCGGCCAAGGGCTGGCCAACATCGCGGCCCCGCTGTTCGGCGGAGTCCCGGCGACCGGAGCCATCGCCCGGACCGCGGTCAACGTCCGCACGGGCGCCGGCTCCCGGCTGGCCGCCCTCGTCCACGCCGCGATCCTCGCGGTGATCGTCTTCGCGGCGGCGCCTCTGGTGTCGAAGATCCCGCTCGCGGCCCTCGCCGGCGTGCTGCTGGCCACGGCGGTCCGCATGGTCGAGGTCGGCTCGCTCAGGGCGATGGCCAGGGCCACCCGCGCGGATGCGCTGATCCTCGTACTCACCGCTGTCGCGACCCTCGCGCTGGACCTCGTGTACGCGGTGATCATCGGGTTGGCCGTGGCGGGAATGCTCGCGCTGCGTGCCGTGGCCAGGCAGGCCCGCTTCGACCAGGTGCCCCTCGACCGGGGCGATCACAGCGTGGAGGAGCATGCCCTGCTGGCCGAGCACATCGTCGCCTACCGGATCGACGGGCCGCTGTTCTTCGCCGCCGCGCATCGCTTCCTGCTGGAGCTCACCGAGGTGGCCGACGTCCGGGTCGTCATCCTGCGCATGTCCCGGGTGTCGACGATGGACGCCACCGGCGCCCTCGTGGTGAAGGACGCGGTGGAGAAGCTGACGCGGCGCGGCATCCTCGTCCTGGCCTCCGGCATCCGTCCCGGCCAGCACCAAGTCCTGGACTCCGTCGGCGCGCTGGACCTGCTGCGGCCCGACGGCCGGGACTACGCCACCACTCCGGAGGCCATCCGGGGCGCTCGCGACCATCTCGAACGGGCCGGAGTCCTGCCCGCGGGTGCCGCCCGCCAGGAGCGGCAGGCGGTCCCGAACCCCGCCAAGTCCCCCGAGTTCCGTGAGGAGCCCGCGCCATGAGCCTTCCTCCCGCGGCCCTGCGCATGGCCGAGGTTTCCGGCGCGGAAGCGCTGTGGCTGGTGGAAGGCAGCAGCCTCGGGCGGCTGGTGTACCCGCAGCGGGGACAGTCCGCCGTACGGCCGGCCCGGCACGTGTGGGAGTACGGACGTCTCATCGTCAGGACTCCGGTCCGGGCGGCTGCCCTGCCGGACGCGGTCACCTATCAGGTGGACGAGATCCGGGTGGTGGGCGGCACCGGCTGGACCGTCACCCTGTCCGGCCCCGCCGAGGTGATCGACGACCCCGACGAGGCGGCCCACTACCGGCGCACCCTCACCGGCTGGACGCACGGCCCGCACGACACCTTGCTGTGCCTGCGTCCCAGGACGGTGAGCGGCTTCCGCCTGCTCCGAGCGGAGGTATGACGGCCATGCGACTTGCAGCCCTCCCCCACCGCCACGTCCTCACCCTGCCGAACCAGCCGGCCGCGGTGCGGCTGGCCCGCGAGACCGCCGAACAGGCCCTGGCCGAATGGGGAATCGGCCCGCGGCATCCCGCCGTGGACCCGGCCTTGCTGATCCTGGGCGAGCTGGTGACCAACAGCGTCCGGCACGCCGCGGTCTGCTCCCCGCACGTGACGGTGATCTACACGGCCGGCCGGGACTGCCTGGCCTTCGCCGTCCACGACCGCCACCCCTTCCGGCCCCCTCTGATCGGCGAGATCCGTGGCGGACTGGCGACCGTCATGGAACTCACCCACGAACTGGGCGGCACCGCGGTCGTCCGCGCGGACGCCGACCAGCAGGGCAAGAGCATCTGGATCACCCTGCCCCTCTGACCTCAACGGGCCGCACTCTCAAGGAAGTTCACGGCATGACCATCGACTGGCGCTACACCGACGAGCAGGGCTTCGGCATACTCACCGTCGCCGGATACCTGGGTCCGCACGCGGTCCATCGCTTCGCCGGCGCGGTCGGCTGGGCCGCCGCCCGCGGCACCGGCGTGATCATCCTCGATCTGGGCGAACTGCGCGGCTGGTCGATCGAGGGCCAACTGGCGATCACCGAGGCCGCCCGTCGGCTGGCCGGAGCGGGCCGGCGGCTGGAACTGGCCGCCATCCCTGCCGACGGCTCCCTGGTCCCGCCCGGCAACTGCCCCGACATCCCCGTCCACCCCGACCTCGCCACCGCGCTGTCCGCCCACACCCGGCGCTCTCTGCACCCAGAGGACGACCGGCAGGCGTGACCGACCGACGACCGCTCCATCCGCTCACCGACCGAAAGACATGTACGTCATGAACGACAGCCTTCCTCCCTGCCCCCAGTGCTCCGGCACGTACACCTACGAGCTGGGTGCACTCCTGGCGTGCCCCGAGTGCGGTCACGAGTGGTCGCCGTCCGAGGAGTCCACGAAGCCGGGCTCCGGCGACAGGGTGGTCAGGGACTCGGTCGGCAACGTGCTAACCGACGGTGACACCGTGACCGTGGTCAAGACCCTGAAGGTCAAGGGCAGCCCGACCGGTATCAAGGCGGGCACCAAGGTGCGCAACATCCGCCTGGTCGACGGAGTGGACGGGCACGACATCGACTGCAAGGTCGACGGGTTCGGCGCCATGCAGCTGAAGTCCGGCGTGGTGAAGAAGGCCTGACCCGGCGCCCGGTCGCCTCGTTCCGCACGGGCGGATTCGGCGCAGGCCGAGCCACAGGCGAGGATGGACCGCATGTTCTTGATGACTGGGTGGATTCGATGCACCGGGCTCCGGCCGGTGGGGTTGTGCTGTGGTGTCGGGGAAGGGACGACACGATGAGTACGCCGCTGTACCAACTGAAGGCCGAGTTCTTCAAGACGCTCGGGCATCCGGCCCGGATCCGGGTCCTGGAGCTGCTGAGCGAGCGCGAGCACGCGGTCGCCGAGATGCTGCCCGAGGTCGGTATCGAACCCGCCCATCTGTCCCAGCAACTGGCCGTGCTGCGGCGGGCGAATCTCGTCAGGACCCGCAAGGAGGGCTCGACCGTCCACTACTCGCTGACCAGTCCGAAGGTCGCGGAGCTCTTGCGGGTCGCGCGGACCATCCTCTCCGGCGTGCTCGCCGGACAGGCCGAGCTGCTTGCCGACCTGAAGGCCGCGCAGAACGAGGGGCGGCCGCCGTCGTAGCCAGGGCGCCGAACGAACCTCAGCCTCTGCGGCAGGCACCGTCGGGCCACAGCACTTCCACGTCCACGCCGCTGCTGCGAGCGAAGGCCACGAGATGGGCGGTGGCGTCACGGCCGTCGGACGGGGAGCCGTCCCACACCGCCAGCACGCGGGCGCACGACCGCATCAGGTTCTCGTCCGCCCCCACACAGGCGCCGCGGTCGGCCTGGTCGTACTCCATCAGCCGCACCTGCTCCGAGAGCAACAGCAGTTCACCGGCCGCCCTGCGGTCGCTCGACTCCAGCACGTCGGGCACACCGTTCTTGGCGGGCAGGACGGTCACCAACGCGAGCCCCGCGGCTCGGGCGGCTCTGCCGAAGGCGACCGGCAGTCCCTGCCCGGCCCGCACCAGCCCGGCCCTGCCCGCCCGCGCGAACTCGGCCAGCCGCCGGCGCAACTCCTCCTCCACCAGCTTCAGCGTGGGCGCGGTGAGGTCGGGGTGTCCCACGACAGCGATCACTTCACACGGTCCTTTCTCGCCACCTGAAGGAGACAACGCGTTCCCGGACCGCCGTCAGGGAAGTGGAGGCAGTCCGCAGACACGTTTGATCATCCCGAAGAGCGAGGGCGGTTCATAGAGCCGACAAGGCCCGCAAGGGGGCCGGCAGGCCCTTGCGGACCGCCACCGACGTGCCTGCGCCGATGCCGGCCACGCGGCATTCGCCCGTCACCGCGGTGCTTGCGTCCTGCGGAGCTCTTCGAGCAGGTCCTGCCGGCCGGCCAGCAGCACGGACAGGATCCTGCGGGCCGCGGCCAGCAGTTCGACGACGTCTCCGCCGACGAGTTCGTACGTCACGGTCGTGCCGGTGCGGGTGGCGGTGACGATGCCGGAGCGACGCAGTACGGCCAGTTGCTGGGACAGGTTCGACGGCTCGACCTCGATGGCCGCGAGCAGATCACGCACCGGCTTCGGCCCGTCCTGCAACAGCTCGAGGACGCGTATGCGCACCGGGTGGCCGAGCATCCGGAAGAAGTCGGCCTTGGCCTCGTACAGCGGCATGGGCATGGACGATCACCCCTCGGGCATCCCCGTGGCACCGACGTCGAGCCCATGCCGCCTCGCCAGCCGTACGGCGTCGTCGAGCTCGTCCTGGGCCACCGCGACGGCGTACACGTCCTCGGCCTGCAGGGCCGCCGTCAGATCGGCATGGGCAGCGCGTACCCGCGCCAGCAGCGCATCGGCCACTTCGCTCATTCCGGCCTCCGGACCGTGGATCATCTAGAGAACAATGCAACTGACCAATTGAAGAACTCTGCAATTCTAGCGGTGACCGAGTTCCGGGCGTGAGGCCGGGTCGAGCGGTGAGCGACTCAGTCCTCGCTCATGGCGATGAACGCGCCGTGCCAGTCGTGGTACCAGACCTGGCCGGTGCCGGCATGGACCGACAGCATGCCGGTGACCCTGCCGTCCCTGAGGGTGTGCAGGGTGTAGTAGCCGGGGAACGCCTCGGCATCGCCCGGGGTCCGGCCCGTGAGGTGCTTGTCGAGCCAGTGCCGGGCGATCCCCCGGGCCTCCGCCGCGGAGACGGTCTCCTGCGCGGCGTTGCGGTGCATGGGCATGCCGTACTCGGTGTTCCACATCATCGCCGGGCCGTACTCCAGCCGGACGGCACCGCTGCGAGGGTGGACGAGGACTTCGGTGGCGCGGTGGCCGGACGGCGTGCGGAGCTCGGCGTAGAAGTTGCGCGAGAACTGCATGACTTCGCCGACCCGCAGGCCCAGCCGGTCGGCGAAGTCCTGAGCACGGGCCTCGGCCTGCGAGATCGAGGTCACCGGTCGCCCGTTCCCACTCAGGCCGCAGGGGTGGCCGCCCGTCATCGACGGCCCGATCCAGTCGCCCCGACCGTCGCGGTCGCCCGTCATGCCCCAGTCCGAGGGCCCGTGGCCGCCGCAGCCCGATGCGCTCGGCGTGGGCTGGAGGTACGCCGCGCGCGACGCGCTGGTGTCACCCGCCCGGCCACTCTGCGCGGCCGCCCAGACCCCGGTGCCGGCGCCGGCGAGCGCCACCGCGGCTGCCAAAGCCACCGCGGCCTGCTTCTGCGCGCTGGTCATCGTGATCACCGCCTGACGCGAGCGGGATGTCCCTCGTCCTCCACGGTTGCAGTGCCGGGCTCGTTCGGGCACGGGGCGAACGGCCTTGACCGGGGCCGAACGGCCCATCCACCGGGGTCGGACGACCTACGGTGGTCATCCAGCCGTCGGCACCAGCACCACCGGGCAGTGGGAACTGCGCAGCAGGGTGTGCGCGACCGGTCCGAGCTGCGGTCCGAGCCGACTCGATCTGCGGTGCGCGCCGATGACGACGACCCCCGATTCACGGGTGGCGTCGAGCAGAGCCCGGGCCGCTCCCCTGCGGACCGTGCGGGTCTCGACGCCGACCTCGGGGTGCTCGTCGCGCAGACGGGCCAGATTGAAGCGGGGTACGGCTTCCTCGGCCAGGTCGTTCTGTGCGCGTCGCCGCTGGCCGGGACTCGTTCCGGGGAGCAGGGAGGGCAGTTCGGGGGTCACGTACCGGTGCGTCGAGTGCACGACACGCAGCCGGGCGCCTCGCCGCTCCGCCTCGCCGAAGGCATAGGAGGCGGCATCGGCGTCGGCGTCGTCCTCCAGACCGAGCAGCACGGTGCGTTCGCCGTCGCACGCATGGTCCCCGCGCACGACGAGCAGGGGGCCACGCACATGCGCGGCCAGGCGCAGACTCACCGAGCCGGCCAGCAGTGCGGTGACGCCGCCGAGGCCGCGGGTGCCGACCACGGTCAGCTCCGAGCCCTCGCTCTCGCGCAGGAGCGCACGCACCGTGCCGCCCTCCATGGCCTTGACCTCGACGGACAGGTCCGGATGGCGCTCCCTGACGCGTGCGGCGGCCGAGGCGAGGACGGGTTCCGCCTCGTCACGGTCGGGCACGGCGTGCACGACGCGCAGTACGGCGCCACGGCGTGCGGCCTCGTCCGAGGCCCAGTCCAGCGCTCGTACGGCGTTCAGTGAACCGTCCACGCCGACGACCACATGATGGGCAGTCATCTCCCTCTCCCTTCTGCTCCGTTCTCCCGATGCTGGTCCTTCAGCGATGGAGCGGGCAGGGGCCACTCGGCCCGGCGAGCCGCCGTACGGCCCTGCCCGGGCCGGCCTCACCGCCTCATGAGGGGATGTGCAGCCCGTACAGGCTGCGTCCGGCCACGAGTTCCCGGCCGGTCACCAGCTCGGGTTCGATGCGGATGAAGACCTCTCTGGGCGACGGCACCCAGGAGCGTGGGCCGGTGCGGACGAGGCGCTCGTGCTCGGCCGCGTCGGTGATCACCCTGGCGGGGCCGGTGACGACCACGCTCCAGCCCGAGTGTGCGGCGGCGTCGACCTGGTCCGCCTCGAAGGCGACCACCGAGCCGTCGACCGCGTGGGCGAGCTCGGAGTCGGTCGCGGTGCGCAGCAGCACGGCACTGTCGTCGTCCAGGCAGAAGTTCACCGGAAGCACTGCGGGCAGGGCGTGACGCGTGTGCACGATCCGGCCGACAGGGACTTCGGCGAGCAGGCGGAGGCACTCCTGTCGTGCGAGTTCGCGAAATCCGTCATTGCGGTACATGAGCCGGCCACTCCTTTCGCCGGTCGCAGCGGTATGCGGTGTCCCTCCATCGTTCGCCGTGCAACGGCCCGCGCCCAGGGCCATCAGTCCCGGTCGCGCCGGACATCAGCCCCTCTTCGTGCCGGGACGCACCGTCCGCGCGGTCATGGACCGTTGCCCCACTCACCTGGTGTCGCTCGTCCCGGTCCGCTCGGTGACCGCGGCCCGGCCCGCCTCCAGTCGCGCCGCCGGAATGCGGAACGGCGAGCAGGAGACGTAGTCCAGTCCGGCCCGGTGGAAGAAGTGGATGGAGTCGGGGTCGCCGCCGTGCTCACCGCAGACCCCTGTTTCGAGGCTGGGGTTGACGGCGCGCCCGGCTTCCACGGCCAGTTCCACGAGTCTTCCGACGCCCTCCTGGTCGATCGACTCGAACGGTGACACTCCGAAGACTCCCTTCTCCAGATACAGCGGGAAGAAGGAGGCCTCGGCGTCGTCGCGGGAGAGGCCCCAGGTCGTCTGGGTGAGGTCGTTGGTGCCGAAGGAGAAGAAGTCGGCGGCCTCGGCGATACGTCCGGCTGTGAGGGCGGCGCGAGGCAGCTCGATCATCGTGCCGATCGGGCAGTCGAGGTGTGTGCCGGTCTCCGCCGCGACCTCGGCGAGCACGTGTTCCGCCTCCGCTCGGGCCAGCCGCAGTTCCTCGACCGTGCCGACGAGCGGGATCATGATCTCGGCGTACGGCCGGCCTCCCGCGCCCAGGCGGTTCGTCACGGCTTCGGCGACGGCACGCACCTGCATGGCCATCAGGCCGGGCACGGCAAGTCCCAGGCGCACGCCGCGCAGGCCGAGCATCGGGTTCTCCTCGTGCATGCGCTCCACGGCGCGCAGGACCTGGCGGTCGTGCGGGTCCGGGTGGACGGCGGAGGCCACGCGGACGGCAAGTTCGGTGCGGTCGGGCAGGAACTCGTGCAGCGGCGGGTCCAGCAGCCGGATCGTCACCGGCAGGCCGTCCATCGCAGCGAGCATGCCGATGAAGTCCTCGCGTTGCAGCGGCAGCAGAGCCGCCAGGGCCCGCTCTCGCGCGGTGTCGTCGCCGGCGGCCAGGATCATCGACTCGATCAGCGCTCTGCGTTCGCCGAGGAACATGTGCTCGGTGCGGCACAGTCCGATGCCCTGGGCGCCGAGGGCACGCGCGCGTGCCGCGTCCTCGGGGGTGTCGGCGTTCGCCCGCACCTGGAGGCGGCGTACGGAGTCGGCGTGGGCCAGCGCCCCGAGGACGGCCTCGGTGACCGGTCCGGTGCCGGTGCCCGTCTCCAGGGCTCGGCCGACGTCGGAAGCGGTGAGCGGGAGTGCTCCGCGGTGGACGGTACCGGCGGTGCCGTCCACCGAGAGGATGTCGCCCTCGTGCACGACCACACCCGCTTCCGTGGTGAACCGGCGGGCTACGGGGTCGACGGTGAGGGCCTCGGCGCCGCACACGCACACCTTGCCCATCCCCCGGGCGACGACCGCCGCGTGGCTGGTCTTGCCGCCGCGGCTGGTGAGGACCGCCTGCGCGGCGATCATGCCGGGCAGGTCGTCGGGGGTGGTCTCCCGGCGGACCAGGACCACGTGTTCGCCGGCCGCCGCGCGACGCTCGGCGTGCGCGGAGTCGAAGACGACCGCGCCGACCGCCGCGCCCGGCGAGGCGGGCACGCCGTGGGCGAGCGGCACATCGGCGGGGGTCGTGTCGAAGCGCGGGAACATCAGCCGGGTCAGTTCGGCGCCGTCGACGCGCACCAGGGCCTCGTCCCGGCTGATCCTGCCGTCCGCGCGGAGGTCGTGGGCGATGCGGAAGGCGGCTTCGGCGGTGCGTTTGCCGACGCGGGTCTGGAGGATCCACAGTTTGCCGCGCTCGACGGTGAACTCGACGTCGCACAGGTCGCGGTAGTGGTCCTCCAGGACGCGCAGATGGTCGCCGAGTTCGGCGTAGATGCGCGGGGCGATGATCGCGAGTTCGCTCAGCGGCAGCGCGTCGCGGACGCCCGCGACGACGTCCTCGCCCTGGGCGTCGGGCAGGTAGTCGCCGTACACGCCGCTCTCGCCGGTGGCGGGATCGCGGGTGAAGGCGACGCCGGTGCCGGAGTCCGGGCCGAGGTTGCCGAAGACCATGGCCTGGATGTTGACGGCGGTGCCGAGGTCCTCGGGGATGTGTTCGCGCCGGCGGTAGATGTGGGCGCGTTCGCCGTTCCACGAGTCGAAGACGGCCCGGACGGCCCGGGAGAGTTGCTCCGCGGGGTCCTGCGGGAAGTCCTCGCCGGTCTCCTTGCGGATGACGTCCTTGAACTCGTCGGTGAGGGCGAGGAGTTCACCGGTGTCGAGCTCATGG
Source organism: Streptomyces sp. bgisy027 (assembly GCF_057710365.1). Lineage (NCBI taxonomy): Bacteria > Bacillati > Actinomycetota > Actinomycetes > Kitasatosporales > Streptomycetaceae > Streptomyces > Streptomyces sp. bgisy027. The sequence goes on along the minus strand of NZ_JBYIVZ010000038.1, from coordinate 51,370 downwards.
TCGCCGGCGACCGCCCGTCGCTCCTTGTGAGCGGCGACGGCCCGCTCGAACAGGTCGCCGTCCACGCCCATCACGGTGCGGCCGAACATCTGGATCAGCCTGCGGTAGGAGTCCCAGGCGAAGCGCTCCCGCCCCGAGACCTTGGCGAGCCCGCCGACCGACATGTCGTTGAGCCCGATGTCGAGGATGGTCTCCATCATGCCCGGCATGGAGAACCGGGCGCCGGAGCGCACGGACACCAGCAGGGGGTCGTCGGGCGCCCCGAGCGTACGCCCCATGGCGCGTTCCAGGCCGGCCAGCGCCCGGGCGGCCTCGACGCCGAGTTCGTCCGGTTCCTCGCCCGTTGCCAGGTAGACCTTGCAGGCCTCGGTCGTGACGGTGAACCCCGGCGGGACGGGCAGACCGAGCCGCGTCATCTCGGCGAGGCCGGCTCCCTTGCCGCCGAGGAGGCCGGCCATGTCACGACTGCCCTCAGCGAATTCGTACACGTACTTGGTGGGCGGGCTCATGAGGTCTGCTCCTCTCACTCGTGGGGGACGACGGCCACGGGGCGGCCGACGTGCTGGACGACGGCGTGGCTGACGGGTCCGGTGCGGGGGCCGGCCGGGCGCTCGGTCGTCCGGCGGCCGACCACGAGCGGGCCCGCCCCGGAGGCGGCACAGGCCGGCACGGACCGGGCACAGCCCTCGGTCACGGTCCCCACCACCTCGATCCAGGGGTATCTGTCCCTCCACACCTTGATAACCGCGTCGAGGAAACCGAGCCATTCGTCGGCCTGCTCGGGGCCGTTCACCAGGCCGATCGCACCGGGGCCGAGGCCCAGCTGCGACGGCTCCTGCAAGGCGTGCCCGACGTGCAGGCGTGCGCCGCTAGGCTGCGCGGCCTCGAAGGCGAACTCGATCACTTCGCCGCAGGGGTCGCCGAGGTCGAGGCCCAGGGCGACGTCCTGGTAGCCGGTCCGTGTGGACGGGCTGCCGTCGTCGGCGGCGAGACGCTCGTCCGACGCCTCCTCCCCCGCACTCACGAGGACGACCGGCAGCGTGGCCGGTGCCACCACGCCCAGCGCGACCGACCCGACCACGAACCCCGTGAAGCCGCTCAGGCCACGTGACCCCAGCACGAGCAGCCCGGCCCGCTCGGCGGCATGCAGAAGGGCGTCGGCCGCCGGTTCCTCGACCGGTTCCGCTTCGGCTTCGAGGCCGGGGCATGTACGGCGGACGCGGTCCTCGGCCTGGCGCAGCGCACGCCGGGCCGGGCACCGCCGGCCTACCGCAGCGCACGGCCCGGTGCCCTTGCGGGGCGGCCGGTTCCAGGCGTGCACGAGACACAGGGGCCGGACCCGGCGCGCCGCCTCGCGAGAGGCCCACTCGGCGGCGGCGAGATTCTCGACGGAACCGTCGACTCCGGCCACGGCGGGCGCGAGTATGGCGGGCGCCTCCTGTGGTCGGTCTGCTCCTCGGTGCCGGCGTCGTGCTGCGGCTCACCGGCCGATATGGGCCGCCAGGGCTGCGATCCGGGTCCGTTCGGCCCCTGCGTGCGGGCCCGGCCCGCGGCGACACTGGGCATGCCCGGGCCCCTGGTTCCCCTTTGTGGAAGGCGGAAGGTGATGGAACGAGTGATCATTACCGGCGTGGACCGGTCGGCACACAGTCGCGCCGCGGCCGACTGGGCAGCGCGGGAGGCGCTGCTGCGCGGATTGCCTCTGCGGGTGGTCCACGTGTCGCCGCCGGACGGTCCGGGTGCGGACGGGCAGCGGCCGGGTCGCCCCGGAAAAACGGTGGCGGAGCCTGTGGCCAGGGACCGCCCCGGAAGTACACCGGCGGAACGTGTGGCCGCCGAGCTGACCGACCGGCATCCGGCTCTGCGCGCCCAGTGCCTGAGCCTCACCGGGGACCCGGTGGCGGCTCTGTGCACGGTGGCCGCGGAGGCCGAGCTGCTCGTGGTCGGTCTGCGCGGCGACGGCAGTCGTCCCGAGGTCCCCGTGGGCTCGACCGCCATGGCGCTGACGCGGGCGTGCGAACGGCCCGTAGTGCTGGTCCCTGGCGAACGGCCACCTGGCCGCGCCGACGCCGTGACGGTCGGCGTCGACGCCCGCAACCCCGCGAGCGGCGCCGTGGGGCTCGCGTTCGAGGCGGCCAGGTCGTGCGGCGCGCAGCTGCACGCCGTTCACACCTGGACCCTGCCCGCACAGGCTGCGGAGCGGCCCTTTCCCGCGCTGGAGGAGGATCGCGCCACCTGGGAGGACGACGAGGTGCAACGGCTGTCGGATGCGCTGCGGCCGTGGCGCGGCAAGTATCCGGAGGTGGACGTGCTCGCGGACGTCGTCCTGCTCGCCCCGGAAGTGGCCCTCGCCCATGCCGCCGGGAACTCCGGTCTGGTGGTGGTCGGCCGCCGCTCGGGCCGTACGGCACTGGCGCTGCTGCCGGATACCGGGTGCCCGGTCATGGTCGTACCGGTTTGACGTCCTCCCCGGCCTGAAGGCCGGGGATTCCCGCCTGCTCCCGCACAAGCCGTGCGGGTCGCTTCGGGTGGGTTCCTGCTTCGCTGCGCGGTGCCGGGACGAGTCCCGGTCTCACCTGCACTCCACAGGCAGACACCGCCGGCCCGGCGGTCTTGGCGACGTTGACCGCCGCGTTGATGTCCCGGTCCAGGACAGCCCCGCACGACGCCCCACAGGTCCACACGCGGACGCCGAGGGGCTTGGGGGCCGTCCTCGACGCCACACGCGGAAGCCGGCTCGGCCAAGCGCGTACCCGCGAGTCCCCTCACCGCCAGGTGCTCCACGGCGACCGCTCGGCTCTCGCGGATCAGCCTGGTGAAGAGCTGGTGGTGTAACTCCCGGCGCGCGTCGGTGACCCGCGCATGAGCGCGGGCGACCTTCGTCCTGGCCTTGTTCCGGTTGCTGGAGGCCTTGACTTTGCGGGAGAGATCGCGATGCGCCTTCTTCAGGCGCTTCTCCGCGCGACGCAGGAAGCGCGGGCCGTCGCTCTTCGTGCCGTCGGAGAGGGCCGCGAAGTGTCCGAGCCCTGACGGTGGCGGTGCCGTTGGACAGTGGCGACGAACTGGTCATCGAGGCCGCCGACGGGGAGGACTCCGAGCAGGTGCGCGGACTGGGACTGCCGTCCGCCACGCCGGCCGCGAAGGTGTACCACTCGAACGAGCGGATCACCAGCGCCGCGCTGTCCGAGGAGCCGCAGGACGGCTGCGGCTCGGCGGGGCAGATCGACCTGGGGCCGGGGTTCCTGCTTCCGCTGGGCGGCACGGAACACGCGCGCGGCGTGCTTCAGGTCGCCAATCTGCCCGGCCGACCGGAGTTCTCCGACGCCACCATGACCCTGATCAGCGGATTCGCCGACCAGGCCGCGCTCGCCCTGGAGATCGCCGAGCACCGGCGCGAGGCCGAGCAGCTGATGGTCCTGTCCGATCGCGACCGTATCGCCCGCGATCTGCACGACCTGGCCATCCAACGCCTGTTCGCCTCCGGGCTGACGCTGAACCCGGTGCTCGGCCGGATCGCCGACCGGCCCGACGCGGCCGAGCGCGTCCAGCGGGTGATCGACGACCTCGACGACACCATCAAGACGGTGCGGGGCACGATCTACGCACTGCGTGAGCGCGACCGTGACGGGGCGCGAGGCGGGCTGCGTGCCAAGTTGCTGGCGGAGACCGACAAGGCCGCAGAGGCACTCGGCTTCACCCCGGCCCTGCGGATGACCGGCCTGCTGGACACGGACGTCCCTTCCGAATACGCCGATCACCTCCTGGCGGTACTGCGGGAGACGCTCTCGAACGCCGCCCGGCACGCACATGCCACCCAACCGGAGGTCACGGCCGAGACCGACGGCTGCCGACTCCGGTTGCGGGTCGCGGACAACGGGACGGGCGTCGATCCCGCCGTCACCCGGCGCAGCGGCCTCGAGAACCTCCGTCGACGTGCCACCGATCTCGGCGGCGGCTTCACCGTCCGGCCGAACGAGCCCAGCGGCACCGTCGCGGAGTGGACGGTGCCGCTGCCGGCGCAGCCGGAGGCCTGAGCCAGGTCACCGGGACAAGGCCCCGCCGACCGCGGCGCGCGCGGCCTCGACCGCTTCCCACTCCTCGGTGCTGAGGTTGGCGAGGGCGGCCGGGAAGACGCCGTCCTGTTCCTTGAGGATGTGGTCCCGCAGCAGGGCCATCTCCTCCATCAGGCGGTCCGGCCACGTCGGGTCCGCAGGCGTCGTACCGTCGGCCGCCTCGGCCGGCACCGCCTCGATGCGACGATGGTCGGCCTCCAGCGCGGCGATCCGGTCGGGGAAGTCCCCGGCCAGGGCGGAGAACAGGCCGTGCTCCTCGACGTGGGTGTGCGGACCGAGCACCCGCGCGATCTCCTGGGCGACCTCCGCCATCGGCGCCACCCCGCTCTTCTGATGGGCGCGACGGAGATGGCCGATCAGACGGACCACCTCGTCATGCTCGTGCGTCACCTCGTCGATCGTCTCCAGGACCTGGCAGCCGCAGTACTCGCACACCGCTCGTCTCCGTCCTTGCGTTACCGCTCGTCCTTACGCGCCGGTCCCCGCGGTGCGGTGCTCGCTCCGGCGTCCGGTGGCCTGCTTGCGCACGCCGCCTTCGGTCGCGGCCCGGACTCCGGTGAGGGTGTAGGCCAGCGCGGCGGCGGCCACGATCGCGAGCAGGGCCAGCCCGGCCGCGTACGTCCCGTACCGGCCGTACAGCGAGCCCATCACCAGCGGCGGCAGGAAGCCGCCCAGGCCGCCCGCGGCACCGACCACACCGGTGACCGAGCCGACCTTGTCGGCCGGGGTCAGCAGCGCCACCAGGGCGAAGGCCGCTCCGCTGCCGGCGCCGAGCGCGGTGGCCATGGCGAGGAACGCGATGGTGCCCACCGGTGCCAGGGCCGGTGTGAACGACTGCACGATCGCCCCGGTCACGACCACGGCCAGTGAGGCGGCCAGCACGCGGACCGGGCCCACGCGGTCGGAGAGCCAGCCGCCGACCGGGCGCATCGCCACCGCGAGCAGCACGAACCCGGCCATACGGTTCGCGGCGTCGGCCTGGGTGAGGCCGTAGCCGGTCTTGAGGTAGGTGGGCAGGTAGACCGAGAAGGCGACGTAGCCGCCGAACGCGACGGCGTACAGGGCGGACGCCTGCCAGGTGATGGGGAGCCGGGCGGTGGCGGCCAGACGGCGGGCGAGCGGCTCGGTCGGCACGGTGCGGCCGGGTGTGTCACGCAGCAGCAGCGCGGCGGTGACGGCGTACACGGCCAGGACACCGGCCGTGATGAGGAACGGGGTGGACATGCTGTTCGCGTCGACCAGCTTCACCGTGGTGAGGGCGCTGAGGGCGGTGCCGCCCATGCCGGCGCCGAAGACGCCGATCGCGAGACCGCGGCGCTCCGGCGGGAACCAGGCGTTGACCAGGGGCACGCCGACGGCGAACGCGGTGCCGCCGATGCCGAGGAAGAAGCCGCCGACCAGCAGCGCGGCGAGCGAGGAGTGTCCGGCGAGACCGAGGTAGAGCACCGGCACGATGGTGGCCGCCGAGACGATCGGAAACATGACCCGTCCGCCGAACCGGTCGGTCAGGGCACCGACCGGGATGCGGCCCAGGGAGCCGACCACGACCGGCACCGCGACCAGCAGCGACTGCTCCAACGAGGACAGGTCGAGGTTGTCCTTGAAGCGCGGGCCGAGAGGGCTGAGCAGCGCCCATGCCCAGAAGTTCACGGCGAAACCGACCGTGGCCAGGGCCAGCATCCGCCAGGCCTGCCCGGAGACCGGTGCGCCTGACGGCGAGCTGCCGTTCTGCGACTTCGACTGCTGGACCATGTTGTCCGTCCCCTCCGCTTCGAGGTGGCACCGCGCCACGGGGAGGGTCCGCACGCCGTGGCCCTCGGGGCCGCGGAGCGGCGGAACGCCGTCCCGGAAGCACCCTCCGCTCCACGACTCGCCACGCGCACGGGCCGTCAGCCCCCTGCCGACGGCCGGACGGTCCCGGGAATGGGACCCAACCGTCCCTCCTCCCCGACCCCGGTGCCGCACGGCCGGAGCGGTCCGCACCGATCAAGGGCCCGTGATCAGCGGTCCTCACGTCCCAACCGGGTAGGGCCTGTCGGCCCTACCCCGTCACCGCGCCCCCGTGGACTACGGACTGATCTTCCAGAACGGCGCCTTTCGCGCACCCGGCCGGTCCTCCCGATCAACTTCTCCCTGGACACGGACGCCTCCGTGCTGCTGCGCACCTCGCCGGACTCGGATCTCGTGCGCCCCATCGACGGCGTCGTGGTCGCCTTCGAGGCGGACGAGTTCGATGCGGTGACCCGGTCCGGCTGGAGCGTGGTCGTGACCGCACGGGCGACCGTGGTGACCGATACCGCCGAGCACGAGCGTCTGCTGCAAGTCGGCCCGACGTCCTGGATGCCGCTGCGGGACGCGGTGTTCGTGCGGATCGAGTCGGAGAGGGCCACCGGACGCGAACTCAGCGCAATGCTGTGCACGGTCGTGCCGTAGGCGGCAGAACGCGCCGCCCCTCGACCCGGCCCGCCCGGTGGACTCCCAGATGACGATGAAGGGCCGTTCTCATGCGTCGTGCCGCTGGTGTCGGACGGCCTGGGCGGTGGTGTTCATCGCGCGGCCCTGCACAGCGCCCCGGGGCTGTGGCCGGCGGCCCTGGAGTCGGGGCAGCCGAGGCGTGCGGCAGGACGGTGACCCGGCCGGATGGTGCGCGGCGCGCGCCGCGGGCGACAGCGGTGGAAGCGGCCTCTGGGGTGGTCGGCGGGGTCGTGCACGGGGCACCTCCGGAGCGGTCGCCGTCAGCATCCGCCGGCGGCGGTGGTCGGCGCGGCGGCCGATGGTCTTGTCCCACAGGGCCGTTGGTCCCTCTTCGCGCGCTGAGACGCGGTTGCGGCGAGCGATGACACGCGCGGGCACGTCCCGGGGCCCGGGACCGCCGCGAGTCCGAGGGGTGCCACGTCCGGCCGCGAAGTGCGGCCGGACGTGTGACCGGACCGGGCGCCGCGAGCGCCGTACGCGCTGTGCCTGCCGCGGGCGGGGACGGGGGAGTTGTCCGCCCGGCAGGCACGGAATGCGGTCGTGCAGATGGGCGCCTGCGGTTCGATCGACACCCAGCATGCAGCGGGGCACGCGCGTGGCCACCGGCCGACCCGGTCCCACCACCGGGACCATTGGGCCCTATGGAGACGGCCGATGTTGGGCCGGAAGGTCGCACGGCAAGGACCGCAGGCCCCAGGTGCATCCGAGGGCGTGCCCCCTAGCTTTCTGGCCATGGAGAACGATCGGAAGGCACCGCGTCGGGCGCCGCGCGCCGGGGAGGACTGGCCGCTGGCCGCCCGCAGGCTGCTCACCCGCGGCGAGGTGTCCGCGGACGGTCGCGCCGTGTTCGGCACGGGCGACCCGCAGTGGGAGGGCTTCTACCGCGACCGGTGGGCCCACGACAAGGTCGTGCGGTCCACGCACGGCGTGAACTGCACGGGCTCGTGCTCGTGGATGGTGTACGTCAAGGACGGCATCATCACCTGGGAGCACCAGGCCACCGACTACCCGTCGATCGGCGCGGACTGCCCCGAGTACGAGCCCCGGGGGTGCCCGCGCGGTGCGTCGTTCTCCTGGTACACCTACTCCCCCAGCCGGGTCCGCTACCCGTACGTCCGCGGCACCCTGCTGAAGCTGTGGCGCGAGGCCCGCCGGCGCCTGGGCGACCCGGTGGCCGCCTGGGCCGAGATCACCGGCGACCCGGCGAAGGCCCACGCCTACAAGCGGGCCCGCGGCAAGGGCGGCCTGGTGCGCGCGGACTGGGACGAGGTGTCCGAGCTGGTCGCCGCCGCCCATGTGCACACCATCAAGGCGTACGGGCCCGATCGCGTCGCCGGTTTCTCCCCGATCCCGGCGATGTCGATGGCGTCGTTCGCGGCGGGCGCCCGGTTCATGTCGCTGATCGGCGGCACGCTGCTGTCGTTCTACGACTGGTACGCCGACCTGCCCGTCGCCTCGCCGCAGGTCTTCGGCGACCAGACGGACGTCCCCGAGGCCGCCGACTGGTGGAACGCGGGCTATCTGATCATGTGGGGCTCGAACATCCCCGTCACCCGCACGCCGGACGCCCACTTCCTCACCGAGACCCGCTACAACGGCACCAAGGTGGTCGCGGTCAGCCCCGACTACGCCGACAACGTCAAGCACGCCGACGAATGGATGTCCCCGCACCCGGGCACCGACGGCGCGCTGGCGATGGCCATGGGCCACGTGATCCTGCGCGAGTTCCTGGTCGACCGCGAAGTGCCGTACTTCCGGGACTATCTGCGCAGGTTCACCGACGCGCCGTTCCTGGTCGCCCTGTGCGAGAACGACCACGGACTCGTCCCCGACGGGTTCCTGAGCGCGGCGGACCTGGGGCGCGACACGGAGCACGCCGAGTCCAAGACGGTGCTCCTCGACGCGGCCACCGGGCAACCGGTCGTGCCGAACGGCTCGCTCGGCTTCCGCTGGGGGGAAGCCGAGCCGGGCCGCTGGAACCTCGATCTGGGCGGCACCGTGCCGGAGTTGAGCCTGCTGGAGAGCGCGGAGGAGACGGTGGCCGTGGCCCTGCCCCGCTTCGACGAGGGCGGCACGGAGGGCGGCTCGGTCATGGTGCGCGGCGTACCGGTGCGGCGGATCGGCGGGCGCCTGGTCACCACGGTCTTCGATCTGATGCTGGCGCAGTACGGCGTTCGGCGGCCGGGTCTGCCGGGCAACTGGCCGACGTCGTACGAGGACGCGGCCGAACCGTACACCCCGGCCTGGCAGGAGACGATCACCTCGGTCCCGGCAGAGCAGGCCGCGCGGATCGCGCGGGAGTTCGCCCGCAATGCCGAGCGGACCGACGGCCGGTCGATGATCGCCCTCGGGGCGGGCACCAATCACTGGTTCCACTCGGACACCATCTACCGCGCGTTCCTGGCCCTGCTCACCATGACCGGCTGCCAGGGCGTCAACGGCGGCGGCTGGGCGCACTACGTCGGCCAGGAGAAGATCCGCCCGGTCACCGGGCTCCAGCATCTCGCCTTCGCCTTCGACTGGCAGCGCCCCACCCGGCACATGGCGGGCACCTCGTACTGGTACCTGAACTCCGACCAGTGGCGCTACGAGGCGTTCGGGCCGCAGGAGCTGGCCTCCCCGCTCGGTGAGGGGCGGTTCGAGGGCAAGGGCTTCGCGGACTGTCTGGCGCAGGCGATACGTCTGGGCTGGACGCCCGGCCATCCCGGTTTCAACCGCAACCCGCTGGACCTGACGGACGAGGCGAGGGCGGCGGGCAGGCCGGTCGCCGAGCACATCGTCGACGAACTGAGGTCGGGGCGCCTGAAGTTCGCCGCCGAGGATCCCGACGACCCGGCGAACTTCCCTCGCGTCCTGACCGTGTGGCGGGCGAACCTCCTCGGTTCCTCGGGCAAGGGCAACGAGTACTTCCTGCGGCATCTGCTGGGCACGGACGCGGCGGTCCGCTCGGAGGAGACCCCTCCCGAGGGGCGTCCGAAGGACGTGGTGTGGCGGGAGGAGGCGCCCGAGGGCAAGCTCGACCTGCTGGTCGACGTGGACTTCCGGATGACCTCGACCGGTCTGCTCTCCGACGTGGTCCTGCCGGCCGCGACCTGGTACGAGAAGGACGACCTGTCCAGCACGGACATGCATCCCTTCGTGCACGCCTTCACGCCGGCCATCGCCCCGCCCTGGCAGGCCCGCACGGACTACGACACGTTCCTGACCCTCGCCGACCGGTTCAGCGAGCTCGCCGCCGAGCACCTCGGCACGCGCACCGACGTCCTCGCCGTCCCGCTGCTGCACGACACCCCGGACGAACTCGCCCAGCCGGGCGGTGTCGTACGGGACTGGAGGACCGGTGAGTGCGAGCCGGTGCCCGGCAGGAACATGCCGAAGCTGGTCGTCGTCGAGCGGGACTACGGCGCGACCGCGCAGAAGATGCGCGCCGTGGGTCCGCTGCTGGACACCCTGGGCACCACCACGAAGGGCGTCACCGTCCATCCGGACCAGGAGCTGGACGAGTTGCGGCGGCGGTGCGGCACCGTCCACGACGGCGTCGCCGCGGGCCGCCCGTCCCTGGCCACCGCCGGCGACATGTGCGAGGCGATCCTGGCGCTGTCCGGCACCACCAACGGCCGTCTGGCCACGGAGGGTTTCCGCGAGCTGGAGCGGCAGACCGGCAGCGAGGGTCTGGTGGCGCTGGCGTCCGAGCGGGAGGCGGAGCGGATCACCTTCGCCGACACGCGCACCCAGCCGCGCGCCGTGATGACGTCGTACGAGTGGTCGGGCAGCGAGACGGGTGGCCGCCGCTACTCGCCGTTCGTCATCAACACCGAGCACCTCAAGCCCTGGCACACCCTCACCGGCCGCCAGCACTTCTTCGTCCAGCACGACTGGATGACCGAACTCGGCGAGCAACTGCCCGTCTACCGGCCCCCGTTGAACACGCCCAGGCACTACGGCGACGAGCACCTGCACGAGGACGGCCGGGCGGAGGTCACGGTCCGCTACCTCACCCCGCACTCCAAGTGGTCGATCCACTCGAACTACCAGGACAACAAGTACATGCTCGATCTGTCCCGCGGCGGCCCGACGATCTGGATGTCGACGGTCGACGCCGAGAAGATCGGCGTGAAGGACAACGAGTGGATCGAGGCGTACAACCGCAACGGCGTCGTCGCCGCCCGCGCGGTGGTCACGCACCGGATGCCCGAGGGCACGGTGTACATGTACCACGCCCAGGACCGCAACGTGAACGTCCCGAGGACCGAGGTCAGCGGCAGGCGCGGCGGCATCCACAACTCACTGACGAGGCTGCTGCTCAAGCCCACCCATCTCGCGGGCGGCTACGCCCAGTTCACCTACGCCTTCAACTACTACGGCCCGACCGGCAACCAGCGCGACGAGGTCACCGTCATCCGCCGCCGCAGCCAGCAAGTGGAGTACTGAGATGCCCCGTGGCGAAGCCACCATCGGACGTGTCATGGCTCAGATCGCGATGGTGATGAATCTGGACAAGTGCATCGGCTGCCACACCTGCTCGGTCACCTGCAAGCAGACGTGGACCAACCGCACCGGTGTCGAGTACGCCTGGTTCAACAACGTCGAGACCAAGCCCGGCGTCGGCTACCCCCGCCGCTACGAGGACCAGGAGCAGTGGAAGGGCGGCTGGATGCTCGACAGGCGCGGCCGGCTGGTGCTGCGCTCCGGTGGCCGGGTCAAGCGGCTGCTGTCCCTCTTCTCCAACCCCGACCTGCCGGGCATCGAGGACTACTACGAGCCGGTCACCTACGACTACGACAACCTGGTCAGCGCCCCCGCCGGCCCGGACATGCCGGTCGCCCGCCCCCGCTCCGTCCTCACCGGCAGACCGACCGCCATCACATGGGGCGCCAACTGGGAGGACGGCCTCGGCGGCGCCGCGGAGAACGCGGGCGCCGATCCCAACCTGAGCGGTGCGTGGGCGGAGAAGGTCAGGTTCGAGTTCGAGCAGACCTTCCTCTTCCATCTGCCGCGCCTGTGCGAGCACTGCCTCAACCCGGCCTGTGTGTCGGCGTGTCCGTCGGGCGCGATGTACAAGCGGGTCGAGGACGGCATCGTCCTGGTCGACCAGGACAGGTGCCGCGGCTGGCGGATGTGCGTGACGGCGTGCCCGTACAAGAAGGTGTACGTCAACCACGCCACCGGCAAGGCGGAGAAGTGCACCTTCTGCTTCCCGCGCGTCGAGGCCGGACAGCCCACGGTCTGCTCCGAGACCTGTGTGGGCCGGCTGCGCTATCTGGGCCTGCTGCTGTACGACGCCGACCGCGTCGGCGAGGCGGCGGCCACCCCGGACGAGAAGGATCTGCTGGACGCCCAGCGGGGCGTGTTCCTCGACCCGCACGACCCCGAAGTGGCCGCGGCCGCACGGGAGTCGGGCATCCCCGAGGACTGGCTCGCGGCGGCCCGGCGCTCCCCGGTGTACGACCTGGTCTCCCGGTTCAAGGTGGCCCTGCCGCTGCACCCGGAGTACCGCACCCTGCCGATGGTCTGGTACGTGCCGCCGCTCTCCCCCGTCCTGGACGCCGTCGACGCTGCGGGCGGCGACCAGGACGACCCCGACCATGTCTTCGCCGCCGTCACCCGGCTGCGCATTCCGCTGGAGTACCTCGCGGAGCTGTTCACGGCCGGGGACACCGACGTGGTCGCAGGGGTGCTGATGAAGCTGACCGCGCTGCGTTCGTACATGCGCGAACGCACCCTCGGCGAGGACGGCGACAAGGCCGCGCTCAAGGCCGTGGGGCTCACGGCGCGCGAGGCGGGGGATCTGCACCGGCTGCTCGCCGTCGCCAAGTACGAGGACCGGTACGTCGTCCCCGCCGCCCACAAGGAGGACGCCGCCGCGCTGACCGCGATGGAGAACCGCTGCCCGGTCGAGTCCTCCGACGGCCCCGGGGACGCCGCAGGCCGTCGGGTGATGCTCGGCTTCCCCACCCTGCGCCGCGACAACGCCGGAGGCCACTCGTGACCCCGCTGCCTTCCCCCGGCCGCCCGGGGGGACCCCCGTCGATCCCCGCGCTCGTGCGCGCCCGTGTCCGCGCGGCGGTACGCCGCCCGGCTCGCCTCACCCGCGAGGAGGCCGAGGCACGCGCGCTGCTGCTGCGGCTCTGCTCGCTGCTGGTGCAGTACCCGGACGCCGAACTCACCGCCGCCCGCCCGGTGCTCACCGCTTCCGTCGAGACGCTGCCGGCCTCGCCCGCCGCCGAGCACCTGGCCGACTTCACCGCCTGGTTCGCCGGCCAGGAGCCCGACGCTCTGGAGCGGCACTACGTCGAGACGTTCGACCTGCGCCGCAGGAGCAGCCTCTACCTCACCTACTACCTGCACGGCGACACCCGCCGCCGCGGCATGGCCCTGCTCACCCTCGCCCAGCGGTACCGGGCCGCCGGCTGGGACACCGACGGCAGCGAACTGCCCGACCATCTGCCGGTCGTGCTGGAGTTCGCCGCCCTGGCCGGGCCGGGTGGCGGCGAGGCACCGCTGCGCCTGCACCGGCGCGGTCTGGAGCTGATCCACCGGGCGCTGGCCGACGCCGACTCGCCGTACCGGCATGTCCTGGCCGCGCTGCTCACCCTGCTGCCGCCGGCCACCGAGGCCGACCTCGCCGAGGTGGCCCGGCTCGCCGCCGAGGGGCCGCCGAACGAAGACGTCGGACTCGATCCCTACGGCACCTACGGGGACGGGGAGTTCGCGCCTCCGGGCACCTTCGTGCCGCCGGTGTCCGCTCCGCCGACCCGGGTACCGCCCGCCCCGACACCCCGTACGGAAGGCCCTCGATGAACGCCGCGCTCCCCCCTTCGGCCGCCGCCTCGGCGAGCGGTGCGGATCTCCTCCTGTGGGTCGCCGTCCCCTACATCTGCCTCGCCGTGTTCGTGGTCGGGCACATCTGGCGCTACCGGCAGGACCAGTTCGGCTGGACCTCCCGCACCAGCCAGCTCCTCGAACACCGCTGGCTGCGCTTCGGCAGCCCGCTGTTCCATCTCGGCGCGTTCATGGTGATCGCCGGGCATGTCATGGGCCTCGCCGTCCCCGACTCGTGGACCGAGGCCGTCGGCATCACCGAGCACGCCTACCACACCACGGCCGTCTGGGCGGGCTCGGTGGCGGGCATCACCATGGTCGCGGGGCTGGGCATGCTGTGCGCCCGGCGCCTGCTGAACCGCAGCATCCGCCTGGGCACCGACCGCAGCGACAAGCTGCTCTTCCCGCTGCTGTCCGCGACCGTCGTGCTGGGCATCACCGCCACCTTCGCCCACAACGTGTTCGGCGCGGGCTACGACTACCGCTCCACCGTCTCCGTGTGGTTCCGCGGCCTGTTCGTCCTCCAGCCCCGGCCGGAGGCCGTCGCCGGCGCCCCGCTGCTGTTCCAGCTGCACGCCCTCACCGCCTTCCTGCTCTTCGCGGCGTGGCCGTTCACCCGGCTGGTACATGTGTGGAGCGCCCCGGTCGGCTACCTGGTCCGGCCGTATCTGGTCTACCGCCGACGGGCCGCGACGACCGCGGCCATGCCACCACCGGGCCGGCCCCGGTCGGCGCCGGGCTCCCGCCGAGCCGCATGAGCCACGTGCACTGCCTGCAACAGGGCGTCGTCCCCGCGCCCCGGAGCGTCCTGGAGGTCCTCCGTGACACGCACTGGCTGCTCCTGTCCGCCTGGTACGGGGTGATCGCACTCCTCGTGCTCACCCGCTTCCGGACGTAGTGGAACACCCTGCTCCGACACCACCCGAATCACCGAGCGCCACCTTCATCACTTTCCGTGCACAGTGCGTGATCTGCTGATGTAGGCGAAGCAGCCCGGGGTGTTATTGAATGAAGTGTGCGGTCAGGAATCTCGGGACCCTGTCGCCGGGGTTCCGTTACGGCCCCGGCGCTGTGCCGGGGTTGGCGAGCGAGCTGAGAGAGCCGCATGGACTCCACCCCCTCCCCCTCGTCTGCCTCGCCATTCGACATGGTCAGCAGGGCTCTGGGGCAATACATCCCGCGCGGCGCGGCGGCAGCGGCCGCCGGCTCTGCCGACACGCAGGGGGACAGCGCCGCCCACCCGCACAAACCCTCGAATCCGACGCCCGGCCGCCAGGAGCAGATCCTCGGCGCGGTCGGCCTCGACCGGGATCTGAGAATCACCCGCTCCAATCTCGACCCCCCCGTTTTCGCGGGGGTGGAGGCCGTGACCGGGAGCCCTTTCGTCGATCTTCTGCCTCCCTGGGACGTACCGACAGTCACCAGGCGTTTGCGGCAGGTACTCGAGACGGGTGAGCCGCACGTCGCCCGGGTCCAGCGCCTGCGCCGCAGTGACGGATCGGAGCTGGTGGTCTCCATGAGCATCCTGGCCGCCGCGGCACCGCAGGAGGGGCTGACGGTCACCCTGATCGCCATGGCCAGGAGGCTGCACCTGTACGCCGCCGAGACCGCGATCGGCACATCGCTGGACATCGGCGAAACCGCACAGTCGCTGGCGGAGTCCCTGCTGGCCTGGGGAGACGTGGCCGCCATCGACCTCGATCTCGCCGTGTGGACGGGCGAAGTGGTCACCGAGCAGCCGCAGCGGCGCATCCGGCTGCGGCGAGCGGCCCTGGTACCGGACCGGGCCTGGCCCGACGGCTACGTCACCCCGGGCGACGATCTTCCCAGCGATGCGAGTCGCCTGCTCTCGCAGGCGATCCGGCGTGACGATGCCGCCCAGGCCATCGTCCTGCCCGACCGGGCGGCGATCGAGCGGGTGCTCGGCAGTGAGCGGCTGATACATGCCCTGGTCCCCGGTGACCGAGCGGCGGGCGTGGCATACGTACCGCTGGTCCTCAACGGTGCGCCGCCGGTCGTGCTGGGTGTGGCGGAGGTCTGGCGGCGGGCGGGCCGCCCCTTCGACGACAGCGAGCTGCTCGACCTTCAGGAACTGGTGGCCAGGACCTCTCATCACGTGGACCTGGCCCGTCAGCACCAGCGCGAGCACACACAGGTCCTGGCACTGCAGCGCCGACTGCTGCCGCGCTCCAGCGGCGACACCATCGAGACCGCGAGCATCTACCAGCCCGCCACCCCGGACAGCGCGGGCGTCGGCGGTGACTGGGTGAACAGCTTCCCGCTGCCGGACGGCCGTACGGCGCTGGTGGTCGGTGACGTCGTCGGGCACGGCCTGGGCGCCGCGGCGACCATGGGGCAGCTGAGCATGGAGGCCCGCGCGCTGCTGTCCGCGGGGCTGGCGCCCGACGAGGTGCTGGAGCACCTGGACGAGACCGTGTCGCTGCTGGACGACGCGGAGTCCGGGCTGGCCGCCGGTTACAGCGCCCTCGGGTCGACCTGCTGCATCGCCGTCTACGACCCGGTCAGCCATCGCGTGACGCTGTCCAGCGCCGGCCACCTTCCCCCGGTCCTGATGCTCCCGGACGGGCTCGGTGGTCCGGTCGCGGCACGGCCCCACCCCGGGCTGGGCGCCGAGTTCGCGCTGCGGGAGCCCTTCGACGTGCACGCCTTCGCCGCGCCCCCGGGCTCGCTGCTCGCCCTCTACACCGACGGCCTGGTGGAGGATCCCGCGCTGTCGATCGACGAGGGCATCGGCAGGCTGGCGGACGCCGTGTCCAAGGTGCACCCCTGGGACGCCCTGCCGGAGGCGGCGCGGCGCGTGGTCTCCGAACTGGCGCCCGCGAGCAGGCGCGACGACGTGACCCTGCTGCTGGCGCGCATGATCGGCTACCGCAAGGGGGACACCGCGACCTGGCGGCTGCCGGCCCGCGGTGATGCGGCAGCCCAGGCCCGCACGCTGGTCTCCGGGCTGCTGGGGCGGTGGTGCTCCAGGGAGGACACCCGGGACAGCGTGCTGCTGGTGGTCAGCGAGCTGGTCGCCAACGCGGTCCGGTTCGCCCGAGGACCCATCACCCTGCGGTTGATCCGGACGGGTAACGGGCTGCTGTGCGAGGTGGGCGACACCGGCAACGGCAGGCCCCGGCTCGGCCGCAACGAGCTCCTCGACGACGCCGGTCGCGGCCTGCACGTCGTACACGGACTCACCACCCGGTGGGGGGTGCGGTGGACCGACACCGGCAAGGTGGTCTGGGCTTCGATCGCCAAGTGACGCGGCTGCGGGTGGGACGGCGGTGACCCTTTGTGCGGTATGCGCGGGTTCGCTCTACAGCCACTGCCCTTCCAGCGCGGTCGCCGTGAGGCCCGGGGCCGCCGCGTACAGGACGGCACGGCTGCCCGGCTTCTGCCCGGCGTCGTGCGCCCTGCGCATGATGTCGAACACTGCGGCGCCCCCGCGGTTGCCGGTGGTGTAGCTGTCCCGGCTGTGGTCCAGCAGTCCCGAGGGCCAGCCGTCGGGCATCGTCTGCTCCATGTACTCCAGCACTCGCGTCCCGCCGGGGTGCGCGAGCAGGACGTCGGGGTGCCAGGAGTCGGGGTCGTCCTGGTACCGGGCGCCCAGCCAGTCCCACATGGCGGTGACCGTCTCCTGCACGGCGCGCGGCCCGCGCCGGTCCATCACGAAGTGGGTGCCGTCCTCCCGGGTCTCCAGACGGTGCAGGTCCTGAGTGCCGGGCAGGGTGTGGTTCCAGGCGGCGTCCAGTCGAAGCACCGACTCGGCCCGCGGGCGGCCCGTGACCACGGCGGCGACCGCGGTGTCCGCGAACAGCAGCCGGACGATCAAGGACTCCAGGGTGTCGTCCGCGGGCTGGTACGTGGTGCTCAGCGCCTCCGCGATCACGACCAGGACCACCCGGTCGGGGTCCGCGGCCACGAGGTCCGCCGCCAGCGCCAGGGAACGGGTCCCGGCGATGCAGGCCCACTGCGTGGCCGGCAGCAGCATCACGTCGCTGCGGAGCCCGAGCCTGTTGGCCAGGGCGACATCCAGACCCGGCAGTGCCGGAGTGGTGGAATTGCTGGTGATCACGCAGTCGACGTCCGCGGCGTCGAGCCCGGCGATCTGGAGGGCCCCGCGCGCCGCGCGCTCCCCGTAGGACTGCACGGCCTCCCAGGCCGGCGCGGTGCGTTCCTGGACGGTCTGCGGCGCGGGTATCGACTCGAGGGCGGCGATCACACGATCCACGTCCTGCTCGGTGAACCCGTCGCCGGCCAGCGCCTCTCGGGCCGGTCCGACACCGGCGGCGGGCAGGCCGTTGCCCTTGCCGGGCGCGACTGCGGTCTCAAGCGGCAGCATCCACCCGCGGTTTTCGATGCCGGTGCTCGCAGCGATGCCGTCGATCCGCGGCGCCCATGCCGCGTCCGGGTGCCGACCGCGCACTTCCTCCACGATCTGGCTGGTCTTGACGGTGTGCTCGCCGTGTATCACGGCAGGCGGGCAGAGGAAAGCGGCCATGGTTTGCACCTTTCTGAGGGGAGCGAGGCAGAACGGCACGACCGCTGTGTCATGGATCACTTCGGCACGATGCATCCAAGTCGATGCCTGTGCGCTCTACTTCGGGCTGCTGAGTCCGTTTCGAGCATGGACGCTAAATGGACATTTACGCTGTGACCTGGGCAACTTGGATCACGTTTGGCGTGCGTGACACGGCGCACAGTGCTGCATGAGGGCATGACGGGCTGCCCCACTCGCCTGGCACACCGTCAGTCCACGGTTCAGGGGCGGATGCGAGCCACTCCCGCGTAGATGCCGCTGGCCTCCGGCTCCGTGGCCGGGGTGGAGGTGAGCCAGTCGGTCGCCGTCACCAGGCCGGGTGGCACGAGGTCCAGGCCGTCGAAGAAGCGCTCCACTTCTCCGCGGGGGCGAAAGGCGAGCTGGATACCGCCCTTGGCGTACTGGGCGACCACCAGTTCGGCGAGTTCCGGAAACAGGTCGGACGCGGCGTGCGACAGGATCAGACCGCTGCCCGGCGGCAGCGTGTCGACCAGGGCGCGGACGATGCCGTGGGCGTCCTGCTCGTCGGTGATGAAGTGCATCAGCGCGATGAGCGACAGCGCGACGGGGCGGTCGAACTCCAGGACGCGCCGGGCATGCTGGACGATCGCTTCCGGGTCGCGCACATCGGCCTGGATGTAGTCGGTCACTCCCCCGGGACGGCTGACGAGCAGCGCCTCGGCGTGCCGCAGGACGATCGGGTCGTTGTCGGCGTACACCACCTTGGCCGACGGCACGACGTTCTGCACGATCTGATGGAGATTCGGCTCGGTCGGAATTCCGGTGCCTATGTCCAGGAACTGATCGACGCCCTGCGTGGCGAGCCACGCGGCCGCCCGGTGCATGAACTGACGGTTCTGCCGGGCGGCGTCCCTCGCCTCGGGCGGCAGCATCTCACCGACGGCCTCGTCGACCGGGTAGTTGTCCTTGCCGCCGAGCAGCCAGTCGTAGACCCGCGCGGGGTGCGCCCTGCTGGTGTCGACCGGCCGGGACGGCTGTGAGTTGGTCGTCATTGCAGCTCCATCGCGCGGCTGAGAGGTGCGGACCGAGATTCTTCATGATCATACTCATGCGGTCTCATCTCCCTTGCACGCGGGCCGACTTGAGCGGCCCGGCCCGCTCGGTCGAGGGTCGCCGGCCGCCCCGGATCCGCCCGTCCCGGTTGCCGGGCCGCTCAGCTCGGCCCGGCCGGGATCTCGTTGATCAGGGAGCCCTGCCTCAGCCATCGCACAAACGCGAAGGCCCAGGTGGCGAAGAGGACGAGCAGCAGGGCGAGCGCGAGGAGCCAGGGGGCGGGGCGGGACCAGCCGACGAGGAGGGCGACGACCGCCGCGAAGACGAGCACGGTCTGCACCGACTTGTAGGCGGCGGGGAAGCGGTCGTAGTCCGCCAAGGTGGGCAGCAGCACCACGGTGGTGATCAGCATGACCGCCACGGACCCGCCCATCAGCCAGCTCACGGCGACCGGCGACCGGTGGTCGGTGGCGTGCTCCACCAGCCCGACCATGCCCGCGCCGGCCGCCGCCACGGCCATGGTCAGCGGCAGGTGCGTGAAGATCCATGTCGCCAGTGAGTGGCCGCTCTCGCGCGGCAGGCGCCGGGACACCAGGTCGGCGTAGTTCCACCAGAAGCCGAAGCCGACGGCGAGCCCGAGCAGCCCCGTGGTCGTGACGAGTGCGCTGCGTTCGGTGTCGGTGAGGCCGTTCACGACACCGATGACGACTTCGCCGAGCACGATGATGATGAACAGTCCGAAGCGCTCGACCATGGTTTCGGTGACGACGTCATAACTCGGCGTCCTGCGCCAGAAGATGAGGATGACGCACTCCACGCCGCACCACCCGACGACGAACGCCGCCCAGACGGCGAGGCGGGCGTCGGCCGACAGCGGTACCGAGGCCACGATCACGATGATGCCCACGACCATGACGATCAGATAGCGCCGGGGCGTCTTGCGCAGTTCCGGTCGGTCCTGCCGGTACACGGAGTACCACTGGTAGCTCAGCAGGGCCAGCAGCAGTGCGTAGAGGGCCGCCAGGGTCCGGCCGTCGTCGCCGTCGGCGTGGCCGACGTAGACGGCCATGAGGGACAGCAGCAGCATCTGCACGAAGATCAGCGAACGGGTGTGGCCGTCCTCGCGGCCGTGCAGTTCGTAGAAGAGTGTGCCGTTCAGCCAGGCGATCCAGATCAGTCCGAAGACGACGGCGAAGGTCGCCGTGCCCCGCCAGGAGATGTCCTCCGCGAGGGTGTGGGCCGCCTCGCCGATCAGGACGACGTAGACGAGGTCGTAGAAGAGCTCCAGGAAGCTGACGCTGCGACCGGTGTCGGCCTCGCCGTGGCGCCGCGGCGGGCGGAAGAGCCAGCGGCGGGTGCCGGCGCCCAGCGGGACCGCCTCTGCGCCGGCGGGACGGGGCTCGGGGGCACTGTCGGACATATGAGGCTCCTGTGTGGCGCGGCCGAACGTGTGGCGAAGCGATGGTGACGGCTGCTCTCCCGCGGCAACGGCGGGCACGCCGCAGTATGTCGAACAGCTGTCGGTGATTCGGCAAGGCGGAGCAGTGAGGTTCGTGTCCAGGAGCCGGCGCGGGCCGCTGGTCCCCGGCCGGGCACGGCCGGGGACCAGCGGCCGACGAGTTCACCGCAGCCAGGGGTTGCGGCTCACGAACGGCAGGCGGGCCCACGCCCGGCCCAGCCCCCACACCGCTCCCGCGCCCGCGGCCGCGAGGGCGATCAGGACGCCGGCGTAGACGAGGTGGTAGTCGGCGAACGGGTTGGTCGACATGCTGGGCGAACCGTCGGACAGGTGCTTGGCGGGCGGCCACTCGGCGATCCACATCAGCGCCATCATCAACGTGCCTGCGATGGCGGCCAGTCGCAGCCCGATGCCGAGGATCAGCGCCAGACCGACGCCCAGCAGGCCCAGCATGAACAGCCAGTCCGCCCACGCGGCGCCGGCCCAGTCGTGGAAGGTCGACTCCATCGGCCCCGCCGCGACCCCGCCGAGGAAGCCCTTGGTGGGCGAGCCGCCGTCGATCCAGCCCTTGCCGGACGGGGTGGCGTAACCGAGGCCGAAGGTCTTGTCCAGGAACGCCCACAGGAAGACGAACCCGGTGAGCAGACGCAGGGATGCCAGCGCGTAGGCCGCCGCCGAGGCGGTCACCGCGACTTCCTGGGCGGTGCCGTCGGCCGACTCGGGACGCGACCTGCGGAACGAGGGCAGTTGGAACCCCGCGCGCCGGTGAGGATGCTCGTGCACAGCCATGATGATGTTCCCTTCGCAGCGGATTCCGTTGTTGACGCAATCACTGTCGCGGCTTCGGGCACCCCACGGGCCGATGCCGATGGTCCGCACCCGTAGGGCTGAACGGCCCCTTTCGCGGGACCTGTTGGGCCGCCGACGCGGCTACGGTCACCAGGGTCTTCCGGGCCGGTCGAGCAGGCGGGCGCCGACGACCGCGGTCTGGAGGGTGTGGCAGTGCGCGGGGTCGGCGGGGTTCGTGCCGGTGAGGGTGTGGATGCGGTCCAGGCGGCAGGTGAGGGCGCGCACGCCCGGTGCCGGCCGGCGGGCGGTTTCGGCGGCCACGCATCACCGGGCCCATGAGATCGTCGTCATCCACACACCGACCGCGGCATGCCGACCTTCACCGACGACGGCTTCAAGGGCCCGGTCCAGCAGGACACCGGCAAGCCCGACGAGGCCCTGGGCGAGGCGGTCGTCCGACGCCGACGGCCGTGCGGGCGCCGGTGACTGTCAGCGGCCGGTCGGCGGGTCCCACAGCACGCGCAGGGCGGGAGGCTTGCGGAAGACCAAGCCGTACGGGGCTGTGGGCCGTTCGGGGTCGAGGCGCAGGGCGGGGAGGCGTTCGAGGAGGCGCCGGAGGGCGATGCGTGTCTCCAGGCGGGCCAGGTGCGCGGCGATGCAGTGGTGCGGGCCCTGCGCGAAGGCCAGTTGGAGGCGAGCGTTCTCGCGGCGGATGTCGAACCGGTCGGGGTCCGGGAAGACGGCCGGGTCGCGGTTGGCTCCCGCGAGGGAGACGGTGACCAGTTCACCCTGACCGATCCCGGCCGGGCCGAGCACCGTGTCGCGCGTGGCGTAGCGGTCCACGACCGCCGCTCCGGGTTCGAGGCGCAGCGATTCCTCGATCGCACCGTCCAGCAGGTCTGCGTCGGCTCGGACGAGGGCCAGTTGGACGGGGTCCCGCAACAGGTGCAGCAGCGCGTTGGTGACCATCGCCTCGACGGTCTCGATGCCGCCGAACATCAGGACCGCCGCGTTGGAGGCCACTTCGGGCTCCGTCAGCCGCCCGGCGGCGGAGCCGAGGAGCGACGACGTGCCCCGGGAGGCGACGGTGTCGTCGACGGCGGCTCGCAGCCGCGCGTACGCCACGTCGCCGTCAGACCCCGGCGCCCGTCCCGCGGTTATGTCCGAGACCGACCGCACGATGGCGTCGTACCAGCTCAGCACCGTGTCCGCGGTGGTGCCGACCAGCCCGAGCGCCTCGGTCACGACGGCGACCGCGAGCGGTCCGGCGAAGGCACGCCGCAGATCGGCGGCGCCGGCGGGTTCCAGTGCGCTGATGAGCCGATCGACCTCCCGCTCGATGAACGAGGAGAAGCCGTCGTGCACCGCCCGGGGGCGGAACGGCGCGGCGAAGGGCTCACGATGACGGGCGTGCCGCTCACCGTCCAGGGACAGCATGCTCGGCCCGACGACCTGTGCGGTGGAGAACCGGGGGTCGTCGACGGTGAAGGTCGCGGCGTCGCGCATCACGTTCATCGCGAGGTCGCGACGGGTCACCAGCCAGCCGTCCAGCTCGGGCAGCCAGGACACGGGCTCATGGGCACGCAGTTGCGCCAGCCGCGCATGCGGATCCCGGGCGAGTTCGTCGAGGGTGGTCGCGGCGCCCAGCGGGAAGGAGCGGGCCTTGCTCATCGCACACCTCGGCCATGCGCTGGGAAACCGATCATGGCCAAGGCTAACAATCTCGCTGAGGGGTGGCCGGAGAGCGGGCGGCGGCGAGCTGCTGCGGCCGATCCGGCAAGTCCCCCATGAGAGGGCCCGGTTACACGACGTTAACGCCCGTGACTCGGTCGTGAGACCGCTCCACCTCACCATCGCAATACCTGTCACTCGATAGGTAACCCTCGTTCGGAGGTGCGGTGATGAACCGATCTGAGCTCACCCCTGTGTCACATCCCGTCGACGGCGTCGCCACCGGCGCCGCTCCCGTCGGCTACCACCAGGAACTGCGCCGCGGGATGGGCGGCTTCGCGTCGTTCGCCGCGGGGTTCTCCTTCGTGTCGATCCTCACCACCGTCTTCCAGCTCTTCGGACTCGGCTTCGGCCTCGGCGGGGCCGCGTTCTTCTGGACCTGGCCGCTGGTCTTCGTCGGTCAGCTGCTGGTCGCGCTCTGCTTCGCCGAACTGGCCGCGCGCTGGCCCATCTCCGGGGCGATCTACCAGTGGTCGAGCCGACTGGCCGGGACCACGGTCGGCTGGTTCACCGGCTGGATCATGATCATCGGGCAGATCCTCACCGTCGCGGCAGCCGCGATCGCCGCGCAGGCGGTGCTGCCCGGCATCTGGTCCGGCTTCCAGTTCGTCGGCGGACCGGGCGCGGACCCATCGGTCGCCTCCCCGACCGGCGCGCGGAACGCGGTCCTTCTGGGGTGCGTCCTGTTGGTGATCACCACCGTCGTGAACATCCTCGGCATCCGTCAGATGGCGGCCGCCACCAGCATCGGCGTCACGATCGAGATCGTCGGCGTCATCATGCTGGTCCTGGTGCTGTTCTTCCTGCCCGAGCGGGGCCCGCAGGTGGTGGCCCACAACACCGGCTGGGCCGGCGAGGGGAGCTACCTCGGGGCCTTCCTCGCCTCTTCCCTGATGGCGGCCTACGTCATGGTCGGCTTCGACTCGGCCGGCGAGCTGGCAGAGGAGACGCACAGCCCGCGCCGGACCACACCCCGGACCATCCTGCGGGCGCTGATCATCTCGGGCATCGGCGGTGCGCTGCTGATCCTCTCGGGGTTGCTGGCCGCGAGGAGCCTGACCGACGGCAACCTGGCGGCCGGCGGCCTCTCCTGGGTGCTCACCGACCGGCTCGGAGACGTCCTCGGGCGACTGCTGCTGTGCTGCGTCGCCGTCGCGGTGTTCGCCTGCACCCTCGCCGTGCAGACCTCCGGCGCACGCATGATCTACTCCATGGCCCGCGAGGGAGCCCTGCCCTTCCACCGGTATCTCGGGAAGGTCTCGGCCCGCACCGGCACGCCGATCATCACCTCGATCGTCGTGGGCGTGGGCGCCGCCGTCGCGCTCCTCGTGAACATCCGGCAGGCGGCGATCTTCACCGCGCTCTCCAGCCTCTGCATCGCCATGCTCTACCTGGCGTACCTGGGCGTGACCCTGCCGCTGCTGGTCGCCCGGATCCGGCACCGGGGCACCGACCGGCTTCCGGACGGCGTCGACGAGACGGGCCGGCCGCTGTTCTCACTGGGCCGCTGGGGAACCCTCGTCAACGCCCTCGCCGTGCTCTTCCAGGTCGGTATGGCCGTCAACCTGCTGTGGCCGCGCGCGGAGATCTACGACCTCACCGAGGGCACCTGGTGGTTGCAGTGGAGCGCGCTGCTCTTCATCGGGCTCAGCCTCGCCATCGGCGCCGGCTACTTCATCGCCCGCCGGCTGCACCTCCGGATCGAGCTGAGGCACGTCCCCCACACCCACCTCGAGCCGCCGGCCGAGGCCGTACCCGAGCCCGCCTGACGGCGTACCGGCACAGTCACCCGGCCACGCACCACCCGCCCGCACACGAGGCACACCCACGAAGGGACGACGGCACTCCCATGACGACGACCGAAGGGCCGACGGCCGGCACTCCGCAGGATCGGCCCCCCACCGGCGACGCCGACACGCAGCCGGCCACCGGAGGCCCTCTCCCGCAGCGGGCCCCCGTCACCGTCCGCGGCCTGCACCTGACCGACAGCGTCCACAGCGCCCGGGACGACGCCCGCGCCCAGGGCGGCCGAGCCGGCGACTGGATGCCGTACCTCCCGGCGTCCGCCGGCCCGTACCGCCCGCCCGGAGTGGACCGTACCGCCCTGGTGTGGGCGGAGACGGTGGCGCCCGGCGGCTACACCCACAAGGTCCTCGCCCGCGGCAGCCGACTGCGCTTCGACGACCCGACCGGTGACGCCTGCGCCCATCTGCTGCTCTTCAACGCCCTGGAACCGGTCGAGCGGCTCAACGTCGCCGACACCCTGAAGATCCCCTGGCAGGCCTACCTGGGCGTGAACCACCCGCTGCTGTCCGGCGACGGCCGGGTCATGGCCGTCGTCACCGGCGACTCCTCCGGCCGGCACGACGCCTTCTGCGGCACCACCACCGACGCGTGGAACGAACGCAAGTACGGTGACGCACGCCCGGAGGGACCGTCCCCGTCCGGCCGCGGACTGTTCGTCAAAGCTGCTGCCAAGCACGGTCTGAGCCGACGCGATCTGCCGCCGAGTGTGTCCTTCTTCCAGGGCGTACGCGTGCGGACCGACGGTGCCCTCACCTGGCAGGGCGGCGCGGGGCCGGGCACGCACGTCGAACTCGTGGCGGAAATGCCCCTGTTGGTGCTGATCGCCAATGTCGCTCACCCCCTGGACCCCCGCTCCGAATACGCCGTCGGACCCCTGCGTGTGCACGCCTGGCGCGGCCTCGCGACCGGTCCGCACGAGGAGCGGTTCACCGCGACGCCCGAACTGCACCGGGCGTACCTCAACACCGTCGACTACTGCGAAGCCCGGGGGTTGTGACATGGCGACCGGACAGCCCGCCGAAGCCGACGAGACCGTCGTGAACACCCACCCCACCGCTTCGGGCGGCACCGTCGCCTCCACGGTCCCGGTCGGTGCCGGGTACGCCGAGGGCTCCGTACTGGACTGGGGAGCG
Organism: Streptomyces sp. bgisy027; assembly: GCF_057710365.1. NCBI lineage: Bacteria > Bacillati > Actinomycetota > Actinomycetes > Kitasatosporales > Streptomycetaceae > Streptomyces > Streptomyces sp. bgisy027. The sequence continues at coordinate 25,522 of NZ_JBYIVZ010000038.1, read as the reverse complement.
AGCCTGGTCGAGGGCACGGTCGTCCTGGACGAGAGGGTGGCACCCAACGCGCCCTGGTCGGCGGTGGTGGAGCGGGGGCACGTCCTGACCATCGTCGACGTCGGCGGCAACCAGTCCGCCGACTGTCTCCTCTACGACGCCGCCGATCCCGAGGAGCGCTACAGCGTCCCCGACACGCTGGCCTGGCAGGGCAACGCCTACGTGCGCACCGGCACCGTCCTGCGCAGCAACGAGGGACGCCCGCTGATGACCGTCGTCGCCAACGAGATCGACCGTCAGGACACCATCGGCGGCGCCTGCGGCAAGGAGTCCAACACCCTGCGCTACGGCCACCATGTGATGTTCCATCACGGCTGCCGCGAGAACTTCCTCGCCGAGGCGTCCCGGCACGGACTGGGGGTGCGGGACCTCGTCTCCAACCTCAACTGGTTCATGAACGTGCCCGTCGAGGCGGACGGCGCACTGGGCATCGTCGACGGCATGTCGGCGCCCGGCCGACGGGTCGCGGTGCGCGCCGAGACCAACGTCCTGGTGCTGGTGTCCAACTGTCCGCAGATGAACAACCCGTGCAACGACTTCAACCCGACCCCGCTGCGGATGCTCGTCGTGGACCCGAGCAGCCCCGCGAGCTCGCACGACGCCGACTCGCAGAGCACCTCGGAGGATGCCGCGTGACCCGCCCCGTCACCGTTCTCGTCGCCAACCGCGGTGAGATAGCCCGCCGTGTCATCCGCACGGCCAAGCGGATGGGGCTGGCCACCGTCGCCGTCTTCTCCGACGCCGACCGGGCCGCCCCGCACGTCCGCGAGGCCGACCACGCCGTCCGGCTCGGTCCGGCGCCCGCCCGAGAGTCGTATCTGCGCGGCGACGCGATCGTCGAGGCGGCGCTCGGCCACGGCGCCGGCATCATCCACCCGGGCTACGGCTTCCTCTCCGAGAACGCCGCCTTCGCCCGCGCCGTCGAGGAGGCCGGCCTGCGTTTCGCGGGCCCGACCGCGGACCAGATCACCGCCTTCGGCGAGAAGCACACCGCCCGCGCCCTCGCGAAGGCGGCCGGGGTGCCGCTGCTGGCCGGGACGGAACTGCTGGCGAGCGCCGAAGAGGCCGTCGCCGCGGCCGAGTCGATCGGGCTGCCCGTGATGGTCAAGGCAACCGGCGGTGGCGGCGGCATCGGTATGCAGGCCTGCGCCACCGCGGACGAGGTGCGCGAGGCGTTCGCCCGCGTGGCCGCGCTCGCCGAGTCCAACTTCGGATCGGCCGGGGTGTTCCTGGAGCGCCTGGTGCGCCCGGCCCGGCACGTCGAGGTACAGGTCTTCGGTGACGGCACCGGCCGGATCGCCGTCATCGGCGACCGCGACTGTTCGCTGCAGCGCCGCAACCAGAAGGTGATCGAGGAGTCCCCTGCCCCGGCCCTGCCCGACCGGGTCCGCGCCCTGCTGCACGACTCCTCGCGCGGGCTGCTCGCATCGGTCGGCTACCGCGGCGCGGGGACCGTGGAGTTCGTCTACGACCCGGTCCGCGAGGAGGCCGCCTTCCTGGAGGTCAACACGCGGCTCCAGGTCGAGCATCCGGTGACCGAGGAGGCGTACGGCGTCGACCTGGTCGCGCTCATGCTCGAACTGGCCCGCGACGGCCGGGTCGACGACCCGGTGTTCGAGCGGGAGTGGACGCCCACCGGGCATGCCGTGCAGGCCAGGGTCTACGCCGAGGACCCCGGCAAGGACTCGCTGCCCTCCTCGGGCCTGATCACCCGGGCGCTCTTCCCGGGCCAGGGAGCCGATCCGATGCCCGGTGTGCGGGTCGACGGGTTCGCCGAGACCGGCCTGGAGATCTCGCCGTACTACGACCCCATGCTCGCGAAGGTGATCGCGCACGGCACCACCCGCGACAGCGCGTTCGACGTCCTGGGCGAGGCGCTGGGCGCGAGCCGGATCGACGGCATCGTCACCAACCTCGGTCTGCTGCGCTCGCTGACCGTGCGCGCTGAGGTGCGCGAGGCCGTGCACAGCACCAGCACGCTCGCCACCACCGCCGACCCCGAACCGCGCATCGACGTCCTGGTGCCGGGAGCGATGACCACCGTCCAGGATCTCCCCGGCCGGCTCGGCCACTGGCACGTGGGCGTGCCGCCGAGCGGCCCCTTCGACCCGGTCTCCTTCGCCGAGGCCAACCTGGCCGTCGGCAATCCGGCCGGGGCACCCGCGCTCGAAGTCACCGCGGGCGGTCTGACCCTGCGCTTCTCCGCCGCGACCGTCGTCGCCGTCACCGGGGCCCCGACCCCCGTCACCGTGGCCGGCTCCACGGTGCCTCTGTGGGAGCCGGTGCGGGTCCCCGCCGGCGCCACCTTGGTCCTCGGCGCCGCGCAAGGCCCCGGTCTGCGCACCTATGTGGCCGTCAGTGGCGGCATCGACGTGCCCGCATACCTGGGCAGCGCCTCGACGTTCACCCTCGGCGGCTTCGGCGGCCACGGCGGCCGGGCGCTGCTCGCCGGGGACGTGCTGCGTCCCGCGGTGTCCGTGGCCGCCGCCGGTGGCCCGACCTCGCCCGGACGCCGTCCCGCGATCACCTCGCGCTGGCAGATCGGTGTCACCGAAGGCCCGCACGCCGCACCGGAGTTCTTCACCCGCGAGGACATCGACACCCTCTGCGCGACCGACTACAAGGTGCACCACAACTCGGCCCGCACCGGCATCCGCCTGATCGGCCCCAAGCCGCGCTGGGCCCGCCAGGACGGCGGTGAGGCCGGACTGCACCCGTCCAACATCCACGACACGCCCTACGCGGTCGGCGCCCTGGATTTCACCGGCGACACGCCGATCGTCCTGGGCCCCGACGGGCCGTCCCTAGGCGGGTTCGTCTGCCCCGCGGTGGTCGCCAGCGGCGAACTGTGGAAGCTCGGCCAGCTCCGCCCCGGCGACACCGTCCGGTTCGTACCCGTCAAGGAGGCCGAGGCGGCCGCCCTCGACGCCCGCCGCGCCTCACCGGCGCTGATCAGCACGGGAGGAGACGGCGACGACGGCATACTGGGCCGTCTGGAAGCCACCGATACCCGCCCCTCGGTCACCTACCGCCGGGACGGCGACGACAACGTCCTCGTCGAGTACGGCCCCATGGCACTCGACCTCGGTCTGCGGATGCGGGTGCACGCCCTGCAGGTGACCCTGGCCGCGCACGCGCCCGACGGCCTCGTCGACGTCACCCCGGGCATCCGGTCGCTTCAGGTCCACACCGACGCCCGCCGCCTGAGGGCCCGTGACCTCACCGCCCTGCTGCGCGAACTGGAGGACGAGGTCCCGCCCACCAACGAGCTGACGGTCCCCTCCCGCACGGTCCGGCTGCCGCTCAGCTGGGACGACCCGGCCACCCGCCTCGCCATCGAGCGGTACATGGCCGGGGTGCGCGACGACGCCCCTTGGTGCCCCTGGAACATCGAGTTCATCCGCCGCGTCAACGGCCTGGAGAGCACCGACGACGTCTACCGCACGGTCTTCGACGCCTCGTACCTGGTGCTCGGCCTCGGGGACGTCTACCTCGGCGCCCCCGTGGCGACCCCGCTGGACCCGCGGCACCGCCTGGTGACCACCAAGTACAACCCGGCCCGCACCTGGACCGCGGAGAACTCCGTCGGCATCGGCGGTGCCTACCTGTGCGTCTACGGCATGGAGGGCCCCGGCGGCTACCAGTTCGTCGGGCGCACCGTGCAGATCTGGAACCGGTTCCGCAGGGGCGGCCTGTTCCAGGACTCCCCGTGGGCCCTGCGCTTCTTCGACCGCATCGAGTGGTACCCCGTCACGGCGGAGGAACTCCTGGAGTTGCGCGCCGAGACCGATGCCGGCCGAGGGCCCTGCGACACGCAGGAGGGCACCTTCTCGATCGCCGAGTACAACGCCTTCCTGAGTGCGAACGCCGACTCGATCGCCGCGTTCCGGCAGCGGCAGAGCGCCGCGTTCGAGGCCGAGAAGGAACGCTGGCGGGCCGCCGGCGAGTTCGACCGGAACGACGATCCCGAACCTCCGGCCGCCGACGCCGTCGTCGTACCGGACGGCGCTGTCGCGGTCACCGCACCGTTCACCGCCACCGTCTGGCAGACCGTCGCGGAGCCGGGCACCACCGTCGCCGAGGGCGACCCGATCCTCTCTCTGGAGGCGATGAAAATGGAGTCCAAAGTGAGCGCCCCCGCCGCCGGGACCCTCCTGAAGATCTACGTCAGCCCCGGAGAGCAGGTCGCCCCGGGCCAGATCCTCGCGGCGGTGAAGGCATGAGCGCCATGACACCGGCCGAACGCGTCGAGGCCGCCTACGACCGCATCGAGGCCGTCGGCCGGCCCGAGATCTGGATCGCCCTCAGGCCCCGCCACGAGGTGCTCGCCGAGGCCGCGGGGATCGATCCGGGGCTTCCGCTCGCCGGCCTGGTCGCAGCGGTCAAGGACAACATCGACGTCGCCGGACTGCCCACGACCGCCGGCGCCCCGTCGTACGCCTACCGGCCGGACGCCGACGCGCCCGCGGTGGCACGGCTGCGCGCGGCCGGCGCGCTGGTGCTCGGGAAGACCAACCTGGACCAGTTCGCCACCGGCCTGGTCGGCACCCGCAGTCCCCACGGTGCGGTGCGCAACGCCTGGGATCCGGCGCGCATTTCCGGCGGGTCGTCGTCCGGCTCCGCGGTCGCGGTCGCGCTGGGCATCGCCGACATCGCACTGGGCACCGACACGGCCGGCTCCGGGCGGGTGCCCGCCGCCCTCAACGGCGTCGTCGGGGTCAAGCCCACCAAGGGCCTGGTGCCCGTGACCGGGGTGGTGCCCGCCTGCTACACCCTCGACTGCGTGACCGTCTTCGCCCGCGACCTGCGACTCGCCCGCACCGCCGCGGAGATTGTCGAGGGCCCCGACCCGGCCGACCCGCTCTCCCGCACCGGCACCCAGCTGCCCCCGCCACCCGCACGCCCCAGAGTCGCCGTCCCGGCCGAGGAGCACCTGCGGGGAATGGCCGACGGCTGGCGCGAAGCCTTCGACACCGCGGTCGCCCGTCTGGCGGGCACCGGCGTGGAGATCGTGGAGGCCGATGTCGCTCCCCTCCTCGAAGCCGCCCAACTGCTGTACGGCGGAGCGTTCGTGGCCGAGCGCTACGCCGCCGTGGGCGAACACCTCGACAAGCACCACGACCTGATCGGTACGGACCTCGACCCCACCGTCGCCTCCATCGTGCTGGCCGGCCGGGAGAAGACCGCCGCCGACTGGGCCGCGGACACCGCCCGCCTCGCCGCCCTCGGTGCCGCCGCACGTACGGCCCTGGACGGCTGCGCGGCGCTCCTCACCCCGACGACCACCTGGCACCCGACCCTCGACGAGGTGGCGCAGGACCCGGTCGGTGCCAACGCCCGGATGGGCCGCTTCACCAACTTCGCCAACCTGCTGGACCACGCCTCGCTCGCCGTCCCCGCGGGATGCGTGGACGGCCTGCCGTTCGGCGTGATGTTCACGGGCCCGGCCTTCTCCGACCGTAGCCTGGCGGTTCTGGCCGCGCGGTTCGCCGATCCCGGGCTCGACCTGTTCGTGGTCGGCGCCCACCTCACCGGACAGCCCCTCAACGCCCAGCTGGTGCAAGCAGGCGGCACGCTCGTGGGCCCGGCCCGCACCGCCGCCCGCTACCGACTGCACGCCCTGGCCACCCAGCCACCCAAGCCGGGCCTGGTCCGAACCGCCGAGGGCCACCCGGGCACCTCAGGCGTCGAGGGCGAGATGTGGCGGCTGCCCGCGGCAGGCTTCGGCACGCTGACCGCCGCCGTTCCCGCGCCGATGGCCATCGGAACCGTCGAACTGGCCGACGGACGGCAGATCAGCGGCTTCCTCGTCGAGCCGTACGCCGTGGCGGACGCACCCGACATCACCCGCTTCGGAGGCTGGAGGGCCTACCTGGCCTCGACGTGACCGCAGACGGCACCGGTGCTGAACCCGGCACCGGCCGTTGGCCGAGGTGGCAGGATGGGATCATGACCAGGACGCGGCCCCGCCAAGGAAGACCCCGGCACACACCGCCGTCCGACCCCAACGCCTCCGGTCGGGAACAGATCCTCGACGCCGCCGGTGCGCTCTTCGTGGAACACGGGATCTCCGCCACCAGCACCCGCATGATCGCCGAACGGGTCGGTATCAGGCAGGCCTCGCTGTACTACCACTTCGCCACGAAGGACGAGATCCTCGCCGAGCTGCTGGCCACCTCGGTCCGGCCGAGCCTGGAGATGGTGGAGCGCATCCAGGCACTGGTGCCGGAGCGGGCGAGCGCGGCCGCGGCGCTCTACGCGGTGGCCGCGACGGACGTACGCACCCTGTCCCGCACCCCGTACAACATCGGCACGCTCTATCTCCTGCCGGAAGTGCTGACCGAGCGGTTCGACGTCTTCCGCGCCGACCGGGGCCAACTCCAGCAGAGCTACGGCGCGCTCGGCGCTGCGGCGGCGGCCGAGGGCGTCTCCGGGAGCATGCAGCCCGAGCGGATCGGGGAACTCCTGATCCAGCTGGTGGAGGTCGTCATCCAGATACGCCGTACCCGTGATCCCGATTCGGCGGACACGGACGTCATCGCGTCGTCGTGTCTGCGGCTGTGCGGGCTGGGCGAGCCGGCGGTGGCCGCCGCAAGGGACGAGGCACACGCCCTGCTGACCGGCCTGGCTTGACGAACACGTAACCCGGTGACACCGCCGGGGCCGGTCCGTCCCCGTGTCACGCTCGGCCAGCAGCCATCGCGACGAGCTCGTAGGACCGCAGTCGGTCCTTCAATGCGTGGACGGGCGTGACGAGCATCAACTCCTCAGCCCCCGTCGCCTCGACGATCTCGGTGAGGCGCTGGACGACGGCATCCGGAGTGCCGTGCGCCTGATGGGCGAGGAAGCCGGCCAGGGCCTGACGTTCCCGCTCGGTGAAGGGGTGTTCCGCGGCTTGGGCCGGCGTGGGAAAGGGAGTGTCGCCGCGGCCTTGGAGCAGGCCGGCCTTGATGACGTTCATCGGTCCGGCGAGCCGGTCCGCGTCCTGCTGCGTGGGGGCGCACACCGTCTCCACGCACACGAGTACACGCGGGCCGGCGCACCAGCGCGAGGGTCGGAAGCGGGCATGGTATTCCTCGATCGCGGCGGCGGTGTTGTCGGGTCGGATGTGGTGGGCGATCGCGACCGGCAGGCCGAGGTCCGCGGCGAGCGCGGCACCGGCGGCACTGGAGGCGAGCAGCCACGGTTCGGGCAGGTCGTCGAGCGCGACCTCGTCCACGAGGAACCGCAGTGTGGCCGCCACGTCGCCCCGGTACTCGTCGTCGGTGGTCGGCCCCGCTCCGCGTCGCAGGGCCCGCGCCGTCGGCTCGTCCAGTGTGCCGGGGCCCCGTCCGATGCCGAGGTCGATGCGTTCCGGGTGCAGCCCGGCAAGCGTGCCGAACTGCTCGGCCAGCATGATCGGACTGTGGTTGGGAGCGAGAACGCCCCCTGATCCCAACCGGATCGTCGACGTCGACGCGGCGGCGTGGGCGATCAGCACGACCGGCGGGAAGGCACCGATGGCAGGCGAATGATGGTGCTCGGCGTACCACAGCCGCCGGTAGCCCATGGTCTCGACCTGCTGGGCGAACGTGGTCGTGTCCCGCAGGGTGTCGGCAGCCCTGCTGCCGGCCTGAACCAGCGCGACTTCCAGCACGGAGAGCGGTACCGCCATCATGTGATCATCATGTCCCAACTCCCCGACGACCGTTGGGATTTCCAGCCATGCGTCGAGCGGGGAACACGCCCTACCCCCGCCGGACCCGCGCGGGCACAATGAGCGCTGCCCATCCCGTACGACATCAGCACCACGGCATGCAAGCCCGGCACGCCCGGTGACCAGTGGGGCGTGTCCGAAACCGACCGACCGTACTCGGGGAGATCCGGGATGACAGCACGCCGTACGACCAAGGGCCGCTCACAACTCATCGCGTACCTGCTGAGTTTGCTGGGGGCGGCCGCCCTCACGGTGTCCGGCACCAGCGCGACAGCGGCACCCGCCGCGGCTCCCGCGCCCGGCCTGGCTTCGGCCGTTGCCGGGCTGGGGATCGACGGGATGGCATGGACCGTGGACGAACGCAGCGGGAGGCTGCGAGTCCTCGCCGACTCGACCGTCTCGGACACCGAACTCGCCCGACTTCGGCGAGCGGCCGACCGGTTCGCCGGCGGACTCACCCTCGAACGGCTCGACGGCCGGCTGCGCACGCTCCTGTCCGGCGGCGACGGCATCCACGCCGGCGGCCGGCGCTGCACGGCGGGCGTCAACGTGCACAGCGGGTCCACGTACTACTTCGTCACCGCCGGACACTGCACCGAGGGACTGCCCACCTGGTACACCGGCGCCGCCATGGACACGGCCGTCGGCCCCACCACGGGCAGCAGCTTCCCCGGCAACGACTTCGGGGTCGTCCGTTACGCCAACCCGGCCGTGCCGCACCCCGGCACCGTCGGGACGGTCGACGTGACCGGGACCGCGTCCGCCTACGTCGGCCAACGGGTCTGCACCCGCGGTGCCACGACCGGAGTCCGCTGCGGCGTGGTCACCGCGTTGAACGCCACCGTGAACTACGGCGGCGGCGACATCGTCACCGGTCTGATCCAGACCAACATCTGCGCGGAACCGGGCGACAGCGGCGGTCCGCTCTACGCCGGTGACAAGGTCATCGGCATCCTCTCCGGCGGCTCCGGCAACTGCACCACGGGAGGAACCACCTACTACCAGCCGATCCAGGAAGCACTGAGCGCCTACGGCGTGTCGGTGTACTGACGACACACACGAACAGGCCTCTGCTGCGCGCCCACCGGCAAGGCACCTCGACTCGACGAACCAAAACTGACACCGTAAACCCTCGTGAAGGTGAACAAATACGGACAAACGGAAAGCTCGGTGCGCTGGAGGCTGGTGCTGGCCAGCGCCACCATGCTCTTCGTCGAGCTGGCGCTGATCAGATGGGCGGGCGCCAATGTCGTCCACCTCAGCTACTTCTCGAACTTCATCCTGCTGGGGTCGTTCCTCGGCATCGGCATCGGATTCCTGATCCCGGCCGCTCGCGGCCAGTGGCTCAAACGCTGGACACCCATCCCCCTGGCGCTTCTCGTCGTCTTCGTCCGCGCCTACCCCGTGCAGGTGCGCCAGAGCAGCAGTGAGGTCATCTACTTCACCGCCGTGAAGACCACCGGCCTGCCGCAGTGGGTGACGCTGCCCGCGATCTTCCTGCTGACCGCACTGATCATGGCGGGGATCGGCAAAATCACCGCCGACCTCTTCCGCCGGCTCGCCTCGCTCGATGCCTACCGTTACGACCTGCTCGGCAGCATCACCGGCTCGGTCTCCTTCGCCGTGCTGTCGTGGCTCCGCGCCCCCTCGGTGGTGTGGGGCGTACTCGCCGCGGTGGCCCTGCTGATCCTGGGCGGGCGCCGGAACACCCTGCTGTACGGCATCCCCCTCACCGCGATGACCGCCGCGCTGTTCCTGGAGACGACCACGGCCGGCATCACCTGGTCGCCCTACTACAAGATCCAGCTCGAAGCCTCGCCGGCCACCACCCGCACCTACTTCATCTCCGCCAACGGCGTCCCGCACCAGAGCACCGCGCCTCTGCCGGTCCTGCTGCGGGAGAACTCCCCCTATCGGCAGGCCTACGAGCAGACGCCCCGCAACCCGCACAAACGCGTCCTGGTCATCGGGGCAGGCAACGGCAACGACGTCGCCGTAGCGCTGGCGCACGGAGCCGAGCGTGTGGACGCCGTAGAGATCGATCCCCGTCTGCAGGAGATCGGCGCACAACTGCACCCCGCCAAGCCGTACGACGACCCCAGAGTGCACACGTACATCAATGACGGACGGGCATTCCTGGAACGCACGAACGCCAAGTACGACCTCATCGTCCTGGCCCTGCCGGACTCCCTGACACTCGTCTCCGGCGCGAGCAATCTGCGGCTGGAGAGCTACCTGTTCACCCGGCAGGCGTTCGAGGCGGCTCGCGACCATCTGAAGCCTGACGGCGCGTTCGCCATGTACAACTACTACCGCAAGAGCTGGTTGGTCGACCGTTTCGCCGGCGACCTCGACAGTCTCTACGGCCACGCACCCTGCATGACGACGTACAAGCGCAACGCGGCCGTGCTGGTGGCCGGCATGACCCCCGGCGACCAGTCCTGCAAGCAGATCTGGACGCCCAGCGGCCCGGTCCCCGCGGCCGCGACCGACGACCACCCCTTCCCGTATCTGCTGCACCGCACCGTCCCCACGATCTACCTGGGCGCGCTCGGCGCAATCCTGCTGGTGACGCTGCTTTCGGTGCGCATGGCCGGGGTTCGCATCCGAAGTACGCTGCGCTACACCGACATGTTCCTCCTGGGCGCGGCCTTCATGCTGCTCGAAACGAAGAACGTGATCGGCTTCGCCCTCTACTTCGGTACGACCTGGCTGGTCAACGCCCTCGTCTTCTTCGGCGTCCTGGTCTCCGTCCTCGCCGCGGTCGAGGTCAGACGCAGACTGCGACGGGTCAACCTGCTGCTCCTCCAGCTCCTGCTCTTCGGCTCACTGGCGGTCGCCTGGCTGGTCCCGGTGCAGTCCGTCCTCTCTCTGCCCTTCGCCGGTCGGCTCGCCGCAGCGATCGCGCTGGCCTTCGCGCCCATCTTCTGCGCCAACCTCATCTTCTCCGACCGGCTGGCACTGGCCCCCGACCCGACCTCCGCATTCGGCGCGAACCTGCTGGGCGCGCTGACCGGGGGCGCACTGGAGTACCTGGCCCTGGTGACGGGCTATCAGGCGCTGTTGCTGATCGTGGCCATGCTGTATCTCGGGGCATGCATCGCCATGCGCTTCACCGGACGAGGGCCTGGCACTGGGGCGACACCGGCGCCGAAGGAATCGGTGGCCGTCAAGACCTAGCGTCCGCGGCATGCGCCCTGTGCGGGTCCGCCGTTCAGGCTCTTGCCGGCACCCGGCTCGCCGCGGACACCTGCAAGGGCATGCACGGCACGGTGCCGTACAGCGTCCTGGAGCGGCGACACCCGCATCGCGAACAGGGCGCTGTCCACACGCGACTTCTGACGCCCTTCGACTGAGGGGCGTCAGGGACGGGACCAGTCGGCTTGTGGTGTGCCGTAGCTGAACCTGTATCCGGTGAAGTCGGCGACGCGGACGTACCCGAGGCGCTGGTAGAGGGCGTTGCTCGTGGGGTTGGCGGGGTCCGTGTAGAGGACGACGTCCGTCGCGCCCTCGGCCAGCGCGGCCCGGCTCACCTCGACCGTCACGGCGGCCGCGTAGCCGTGCCCCCGCAGGTGGGCCGGGGTGTAGACGGGGTCCACCCGGATCATGCCGGCGACGATCGAGGTCGTAGCGGCCATGGAAGCGGCGATGCCGCCCGGGGTGTCCCAGAACGTGAAGTGCCGGTCGCCGAAGCGCGAGTCGGCCCAGGAGCCCGCGTCGATCAAGTCGATCGACGGCTGCTCGCCGACGTCGACGCAGAACTCGCGGCACCAGCGCACGATGTGCTCATGGTCCTGCGCGCTCGCGACGCGCCCCGGCCCTCCGGATGCGGCCACGGCGGGGCGAGCGTGCCGAGTCGGTAGAGGTGAGTCCGCCAGAAGGGGGTCAGCGCTGCGCCCGTGTGCCGCTGCCATGTCTCGGCGAAGGCGGTGGCGGTGTCGTGGTCCGCGATGACGCCGCAGGGGCGGTGCCCGAGGCCGGCCAGATGAGCGGCGAGGGTACCGGTCCGCCCGGCGGAGAGAGGGGTGATGCTCAGGTATCCGCGGGGAGTGCGGTAGAAGACGGCGTGGGTCTCGCCTCCTGAGTCCAGTCGGCCGAGGACCGTGGCTTCGGCGCCCTCTCGGTCCGTTCCGCGTGTTCGCAGTTTCTCCAGGTCGGTGAGCGGCGTGTTGTGCAAGGCGGGTCGCGAACGCAGGAAGTCCCCGGCTCGGGCGAGGAAGTCGTGAACGTCGTTCGTGAGGTGCCAGTCATCCCGGAGCATGATTCATGGTCCCGGACTCAGCCCGGGGGCGGAACACTGCCCTCGCCGTCGCCGGCGGCAGCACGCGGACCGCCGCATGAGTGTCGCGGACCACCCCCGGCGGACCTCACCGCCGAGCGGAACGTGCTGCTCCCGCTGCGCCTCACCGCCCGGGGGGCGTGGTGGGACTGGGCCCGCTGGCGGTGACGCTGCCGGCCACAGCGGCGTTGCGGCGCCGAGGCCTTCCAAGACGCCCGATTGCCCCTGACGCGCCCCTGCGCTGCCTCCTCGACACCGCCCACAAGCAGTACCGATTCCTTGACGGGTGGATTTTCTGATGATTCCATCACTGCTGAAGAAAGATTCAGTTTGAGCTCGTGCCGGGACACTCTGGAGGACTTCGCAATGTCACAGCACGCAACCGCGTACACCTACACAACGCCCCCGCCCCGGGTCCGCACGGGCCTGGAAGAAGCGGTGGACAGACTGTCGCGCGTGGACCAACTCGTGGCTGAGCTGCCTGAAACACCGCCCCGTGCTCCGGAAGCGGACGGCGACCAGGAGCGCCTGGGCGAGGTCACCGTCACGCACCGGTTCGTCGACGCCCCCGGCGACGGCGAAACCGTGCGCTGGCACTACGTGGAGGGCGGCCCCCTCGACGCACCTGTCGTCGTGTTCCTCCACGGCGTACCCGACTCGTGGTGGCAGTGGCACTACGCCATCGAGGCCCTCGGCTCCGACTTCCGCTGCCTGGCCATCGATCTGAAGGGCTACGGCCAGTCGGAGAAGGGCACCGGCGACTTCCGTCAGGAGGGAGTCGCCATCCAGCTGGAAGCGCTACTGGACCACCTTCGGATCGAGAGGTTCAGCCTGGTCACGCACGACAGGGGAACACCGGTCGGCGACCACCTCGCGGCACGCATGGGGAACCGTGTCATCCGCTACGGCCGAGGGCAGCAACACCTCTGGCATCTCCATCCCGACCTCCACCCGCAGCAGGACATGTTCACCTCGCCCGAGGCACCGGCCGTGCTGGCCGATGCCCGCCGCGTCGTCGTCACCGCGTACTCCGTGCTCGGCGAACGCGAAGTGAAGGTGTCGGACCTCGTGCGAACCGTGCAGGAGTTCAGCTACGACGGCATCAACACCGCCGTCCCCCGCTACTTCAACTCATCATCGTTCCGCCAGGAATGGATCGATCGGCGCACCCGGCTCATCTCTCAGTGGAAATGCCCCGTCCTGCTGCTCCAGGGCGCCAACGACCCCCTCCAGCCCCGTGAGTTCTACACCGACCCCGACGTGGTGGCGAAGCTCCCGGAAGGCAGTGGTGTGCACCTCTTCGATTCCGGCCACTTCTGGCCCTTCGAAGCCCCCGAAGAAATGGCCGCCGTGCTTCGGGACTTCCTCAATTGACTTTCGCTCCAACGCCCTGCGAAGGAGGCCGGCCGGCCCTCCGCCGTCGCGGTGGCCGGTCCGGGTGCCGGAGCGGTTGGACGCCCGCCCCGGCACCGGCCCGTCACTCCTCGTCGCGCAGCCGGGCCGCCAACGACGTCAGCGCCTCGGCCTCCTCCGTGTGGCCCAAGGCCGTCAAGCGGTCGATCGCCGCGTCGAGGCGGGTGAGGGCAGGGGCGGGGCGTTCCAGATAGAGGCCCTCCACGGCACCGGCGAGGCGGACGCACTCGGCCCATTCGCCGGCGTCGCCGTCCCGGTCCGGCTCGCCGAGCAGAGCGAGGGCCTTGTCCAGGGCGACGAGGGCGTCCTCGTAATCGCCTGCGTAGGCCGCCACCCGTCCGTGCTCGTAGGCCAGGGCCGTGTCCAGGGAGCGGCCGTGCGTCTCGTACTCGGCGGTGCGGGCCTCGTCCGCGATTCGGCCGGCGTCCGTGAGGAAAGCGCGGGCGTCGTCCAGGCCGTGCCGGCCTTGCTGTTGGGCCTGGAGGCGGGCGAGTTCGCGCAGGCTGTTGCTGAGGTGCTCGTAGCGCGGGGCCCTGGCGTGGGCGGCGAGGGCCTGGTCCGCGACCTCGCGGGCCCGGTCGAACTCGCCGGACTCGCCGAGGAGTACGGCCGTCTCCGCGGCGATCATCGCGTGGCTGCCCGGGTCGTCGTCCCAGCCGGCCGACTCTGCGGCGAGGGCGACGAACTCCGCAGTGGCCGCCTTGAGGTCCTCGCCCGCGTGCAGCGCGCGGGCGCGGGTCAGTCGCAGTTGGGCGACCAGTCGGTCGTCCAGGTCGCCGGCGGCCATGTCCGCTTCCGCCAGCAGCGAGTCGAGCAGGGCTATGCAGTCCTCGACCCGCCCCAGGTCGAGGCTGAGCTGAGCCGCGTTGCTGTAGGTGCAGTACGCGTCCGTACGGCTGCCGCGGCGGAGTTCCAGTTCCGCCGAGCGGGTCAGGTGGCGCAGGGCCTCGTCGGGGCGGCCCAGGTGCATGACGGCTTCGGCCAGGTCGCCGTGCAGGCGGGCGGTGTCGACCGCGTCGGCGGGCCAGTCGGCGGCAAGGCGCAGGCCCTCGGCCAGGTCCGCGTGCGCGGCCTGCGCGTCGCGGAGGCCGAGTTGGAGCCGGCCGCGCAGACCGAGCGTGCGGGGCAGGTGCCAGGCGGGGCCGTCCGTCCTCAGCCGGTCCAGGAGGGCGTCGATCTCGGTGACCGCGGTGGGCAGGTCGCCGGAGAGGGCGTGGGTGCTGGTCCGCAGCAGCAGCGCTCCCGAGACCTGTACGGCGATGTCGTGCTCGGTGGCGAACGCGAGCAGCTTGTCGATCTCGGCTTGAACCGGACCGGCGTGCTCCGCGCTCCTCGACGTCTGGAGGCGCAGGCCGAGGGCGGTGGCCCTGAGGCGCAAAAGACGGGCCTCCTGGGACGGGGTGAGGCCGCGGGTCTCCTCATGCAGGCGGACCATGGACGCGTGGGCGGTGGTCAGCGCGGCGACCTTCGCGGCGGCGTCGGTGCCCTTCGCGGCGCCTTCCGCGGGTGCGTCGCTGCCCTCAGCGACCTGTTCGGCCGGTGCGTCGACGCCCTCGGCAGACTGCACTGCCCACGCGTCCGCGCCCTCCCCGGCGTTCCCGACCAGCGCTTCAGCACCCTCCACGGCGCCCGCCGCGGGTGCGTCGCTGCCCTCAGCGACCTGTTCGGCCAATGCGTCGACGCCCTCGGCAGACTGCACTGCCCGCGCATCGGCGCCCTCCCCGGCATTCCCGACCAGCGCTTCAGCGCCCTCCGCGGCGTTCCCAGCCGCTGCCTCGGCGCCCTCCTCGGCATTCTCGGCCATCGCCAGGAGCGCGCAGGCCCGGGAGACCGCCGCGTGCCCCGCCTCCCCGGCGTCGTCGTACAGAGCCGCGGCCTCCTCGTGGAGGTCGGCGGCGACCGTGAACTCGTCCTTGTCGCCCGCCCGGCTCGCCTCCTCGGCCAGCAGGTCCGCGCGCAGCCGCACGAGCGGGCCGACGGCCGGGTCGTCGGGGTGGGTGTAGTCGGGGGCGGTGACGAGTGTGCGCAGGCGCGCCCAGCAGGCCTGTGCGTCCGGGTGACCCTGCTCGTCCAGGGTCCTTGCGTGGATGATCAGTTCGGGGAGCGCGTCGGGGACGGCGGCGGCCGTGCGGGAGGTGGGCGCGGTCGCCGGGACGGCAGCGGCCGGAGCCACGTCGTCGAGGGCTCGGGCGCGCAGCGTCAGTTCCAGTGTGTCCACGAGCGGCGCGCGTTCGAGGCGGGCCCGGCGGTGGTCGGCGTGGGCCGTGGTGCCGTTGCGGGCGTCGAAGCGCGCGGCCAGGTCATCGGCGCGACTGCGTACTTCGGCTCGCAGGTCGGCCACCGTCCAGGTACGGCCGGCGAAACCGGCGGCGGGCAGTGCGCCGTGGCCGACGCTCTCGACGCGCTGGAGGAGGACCTCCACTCCGGTGAGGAAGCCGAGCCGGTCGAGCGGCGAGCCGACCTCGTCGAACAGGTTCCGGTTCTCGGCGAGCAGTTCCAGGCCGCGGGCCTCGTTGCCGGTCAGCGCGCAGAACTCCAGGTGCCGGCCGACCTCCTGGGACATGGAGGGGTTGCGGCGGCAGCCGCGGTAGCCGGCGAGGTGCAGTTCGCGGGCCCGGTCGGTGCGGCCGGTGCGCAGCAGGGGCAGCAGCGCGTACGACACCGAACGGGCCGGCTCCTCCTGGCAGGACTCCTTGCCGGCCAGTACGGGCTCCCACACCCTCAGCGCCCGCTCGTCGTCGCCCTCCATGAGGTGGTACAGGGCGCGATCGCAGATCTCGCAGGCCTCGCAGTCGCTGAGCTGGGTGCGGGTGCGGCTCGCCCACAGCTCGTAGGCGAGGTTGGTGCCCTCGCCCAGGTGGGCGGCGAGCTGGTACGCCTGCCCGTAGTACGGCTGGAGACCGAGGCCGGCCTTCTCGTACCGGTCCCGCATCTCCGTCAGCCACTGGCGCAGTCCGCTCAGCGGTACCTCGGGCAGCTGGCGCAGGGCGTGGCCCACCCACTTGAAACGCCAGAACAGCAGGTGGCGCAGTCGGTCGTCGAAGACGTCGGGCTGCTCGTCGAAGAGATTGAGCAGGCGGGCGAAGACGACGGGCGACTTCCGGGGTTCGGAGCCGTACGTGTACGCCTCCTGGAGTTCGAGCAGGGCGTGGACCAGCGGGCCGGGCTCGTCGAACTGCTCGGCGGCGTCGACGAGTTCCTCGGCGGTGACGGTACGGGTGCGGCCGTAGGGGCGCCGGTCGTTCTCCTGGAGCGCCTGGTACAGCTCGTCGGTGTTCTGGGGTGCGGTCGGCATCGTCAGCTGTCCTTGCGGAGGGCGTGGGCGAGAAGGTCGAGGAAGGAGCGGTTGATCAGGCTCGACTCGGCGGGCCTGAGGGGGCGTCGGGAGAGCATCACGGCCTGCCCGTAGAGGGCTTCGGCGCTGGTGCGGGCCAGCTCGGGCTCGTCGATGGTGACGGCGGTGCGGACCAGTGGGTTGAGCTGGTTGAGGATCAGCTGGGCGCGCGGTGCCTCCTGGCGCAGGGCGCCGAGGATGTCGCCCCACAGGCCGCCCTCCTGCTCGCGGGCGAGCCGGGAGCGGGTGCGCTCGTGCCGGGCCTCGCGGCTGTCGACGAGGAGGGCGGGGGCGGAGGCGGGCTGGAAGGTGCGCAGGGCGACGTCGCAGTCGAAGAGGGCGAGCGCGTCACGGGCCTGCGCCAGGTAGAGCGCGGCGGCCAGTTCCGTCTCGCGGTCGACCGGGTCGAGGTGGGCGGTGAGGGTCGCCGGGTCCAGGTCGGCGACCGTGACCTCCGGCCTGATCTCGGGCGTCCTGTGGACCAGTTCACGGTCGTAGGTGTAGCCGCCGTTGACGACTCCGAGTCCGGCGGCCGAGGCGATCGCCGCGACCTGCCGGAACTCCTCGACGCTGGACGTCACGAGCACGGTGCGGTGGGTGCGCGCGAACTCGTCGAGGGTGGTGTGCCCGTCGGTGGTCTCGAACGGCAGCCAGGGCAGCAGCATCCGCAGGATCTCGTCGTCGTGCACCGCGAGCGACTTGACGGCCAGGTGGTGGGTCTGGAGGAAGCGGCCGAGCAGCTCCGGGTCGCTGGCGGCGGCACGTGCGATCCACTCGCGCAGCCGCTCGGCGAGGGCGTCACGGACGGCGGCGAGGGTGTCGTCCTCGTAGAGGGACTCACGGGACGCCGTCGGGCGCAGGCTCTCCGCGTCGACGACGCAGCGCACGAAGAACGCCCAGTCCGGCAGGATCTCCTCGGCCTGCTCGGACAGCAGCATGCCCTTGACGTGCACACGGTGGCCGTGGCGGCGTCCGGCGGGCACCGCTTCGGGCAGCACGCAGGCGATGCCCTTCAGACCGACGGCCGGCAGGTCCAGTTCGATGGTGTCGAGCGGGGTGAACCCGAAGACCTCCTCGCCGTACGCCGCCAGCGCGCGGGAGCGGGCTCCCGGAGTGGGGAAACTGCGCGCCCAGGGCGCCGGCTCGGGATTGACGGGCGCGCCCGGGCCGCCCGAGCCGTCCTCGAAGGTGACCGGGTGACGCAGGAGCGAGCCGAAGTGCCGGGCCAGTGCGTGCACCTCCTGCGGGCGGGTCCATTCGCCCGCGTCGGCTCGCGGCGTCAGGGTGACGGTGGTGCCCGGTCGGGGACGGGCGGAGGCGGGCAGGGTACGGACGGTGTAGCTGCCGTCGCCGCGCCCCCGCCACTCCACGGCGGGCGCGTCGGGGGTGCGGGCGGAGCGGCTGAGGACGTGGATCTCGTCGGCGACCAGGAAGCAGGACAGCAGGCCGATCCCGAACTGGCCGATGAAGTCGGCGCGTTGTTCGGCGATGCGCTCCGCCCGCTTGCTGCTGCGGCCGATCGTGGCGAGGAAGGTGTGTACGTCGGCCTCGGTGAGACCGACGCCGTCGTCCTCGACGCGTACGACCTTGCCGTCGGCGTACAGGCGGATGCCGAAGTTGCCGTGCGGCTCGACGGCGTGCCGTGCGGTGAGGGCGTCGACCGCGTTCTGCAGGAGTTCGCGCAGGTAGACGCGAGGGCTGGAGTAGAGGTGATGGGAGAGGAGGTCCACCAGGCCGCGGAGGTCGACCTGGAAGGTGCGGTCGGTGGCGGCGTGGTCGGCGGAGGTGTCGCGCAAGGGCATGGGGCAGTCCGGGGTGAAGGGAACGGCAGGGGTGGGCGGTGGTCCGTGGGACCGGCCGAGGACGGGCGGTGACGGTGTGACCGGGAAGCCGACGTGGCGGGGTGGCCGGTGCGGCCGGTAGCCGATGGCCAGTGCGACCGGTGGCCGGTGGCCGGTGCGACCGATAGCCGGATGGCCAGTGCGACCGGTAGCCGGTAGCCGGTGCGACCGGTGGCCGGATGGCCAGTGCGACCCGTGGCCGGTGCGAACGGGTGGTTCAGAAGGCCTTGCGGAAGCGCGCGTACGCCTTCTCCGGCTCCGCCATGAAGGTCCACGGCCACTCGGTGATCACACCGTCCAGCTCGCGGAAGACATTGGAGGCCTTGCTGCTGCCCGCCAGCGAGAGGGCCATGGCGAAGATGTTGTAGTCACCCTGCCAGCCCAGGCGGCGCTCGTAGGCGTGGTGCAGGATGCTGCGCTCCGCGGCCTCCCTCAGCTCGGTCCGGATGCGCGGCTGCTGGAGGCAGTCGCGGTCGTCGGACTCCACCCACTCCTCGATATGTGCCATGGCGACGACACAGCCGAGCCGGTGCCCGTCGGGCGCGGCGGCGAAGGCCTTCTGGGCGAACTCCAGGGCCTGGCCCGGCTCTCCGCCCCAACGCGGCTGGAGGTGCGACACCCACTCCAGGTGGAGGTCCAGGTTCAGCGGATCACGGCGCAGACCGGCGGCGAGCCGGGCCTCCTGGACGCTGTCGTCGACGGACATGCCGCGTCCCGAGGTGAGCAGGTGCCGCCACGGCGTGACCCAGTCGGGCCGCAGCTCGGCGGCTTCGAGCAGGTGCTCCTCGGCGATGCGCAGCCGCTCGTAGAACGTCTGCCACTGCTCCCGGCTGACGTCCACGGCACGGGCGGACGTACGCGCCTCCCAGCCCCAGGAGACATGGCGCGCACCCGATATGAGCAGGGCGGTCGCCCGGAGTTCCTCGTCGCCCCTGTCCTCCTCGGCAGCCCGGCCGATCCACTCCTCCACACCGTCCACAACGGCCAGTTGCCCGAGGACCGCCTGCTCGTGGCCGAGGTCGAAGGGGGCCAGCGCCGCCTTGACCGCCTGCCAGTCACCCACGTCGGCGGCCTCGACCAACGCAAGTACCCGTGTGTCCCCCAGCGCGCGCAGCGCGTACGTCCCGTGCTTCTGCTTGCGCGCGGGAAGGACATGCGGATCCCCCGCCGGTCTCTCCGCGTCCCTACCGAACAGCTTGCCGAACATGCCGCGCCCTCCCCTGGGTCCCGCGTGATCATCTGGGGCAGCATAAACGGCACCACTGACACCGCTTCCACAGGGTTTTCACCCGAGTTCCACGGTCTGGGCGCAGCCGCCCTCGCGCTTTCCCGGTCACGACGAGGAGCGGCCGCATCCCTCCAGCGCTCGCAGCGCCTCCTCGGCCACCGCACGGGTCCGCGCCTGCGAGGCGTTCGCGGCGAGGTCGGTGAGCCGGGCGTGCAACCGCTGCTCGTCCCGCGGCAGCACGCCAGTGGTGACCACCCAGTGGGCCAGGCCTCGGCGGCGTGGTGACGGACCGTCTCGTCCGGGTCGTCCAGGGCGCGTACGGAGCGCGCCAGGTCGTGCCTCGTGTCCTCGTCGGTGGCGTTGTGCGTGTCGAGAAGCGACAGCGCGGCGGCACGGACATCGGCCGAAGGGGTCCGGTCCACGGTCCGCCGGAGCCCCGGGAGTGCCTCCCTCAGACCGATGAGCGCGTTGTGCGTCTGCCAGACCGTGGTCGGGTCCGGCGGCGAGGTGGGCCACCAGCGCCCGAGCCACGGAATGACGCTCCCACCGGCGCAGCCCCTCGGCAACCAGGAAGAAGGCGATCTGCCGCTGCGATCCCATGAACTCCCCGATGCGTCAGACCTGCGAGCGGGGCGGAGGTTGCAGCGGGGCGGAGGTTGCAGCGGGGCGCCGTCGGCTGAAAGGGATGCGGTTGCCGCGTTCAGTTCGGCGGGACGGGGAAGAGCATGCAGCTGCTGGTGGCGTGGGCCAGCAACCGGTCCTCGGAGTCGAGCAGTTCGGCTTGCGCCAGGGCGGTGCGGCGGCCGTGGTTGAGGACGGTGCCCACGGCCCGGACCTTGCCGGTGTCGACGGTGATCGGGCGCAGGAACTTCACGTTCAGGTCGAGCGAGGTGTATCCCATGCCGGCCGGAAGCACGGACTGCACGGCACAGCCGGCGGCCGAGTCCAGGAGCGTGGCGTAGACGCCGCCGTGGACGCTGCCGATGGGGTTGTAGTGCTCCTCCCCCGGCGCCAGGGCGAACACGGCGTGACCGAACTCGACCTGGTCCAGGGTGAATCCCAGGGTCGCGGCGATGGGCGGGGCGGGCAGACGTCCGCTCAGCACCTTGCGCAGGAAGTCGAGGCCGCTTTCCTGGCCGACGTCGGCCGCGGAGATGCCCGGATCCTGCCACTCGTACGTGCGTGACCTCGTCATACGTCCGTTCCTCCCCGTCCGGATTTCGCCCATCTGGCTTCGATAATCGAAGTTAGCTGCGCGAGGAGCTGGCTGTCAATGGCGAAGCCAGCCTACGATGGCGTCATGACGTGGCTGGAGACGAGCACGGAGAACTGCACGGTGCAGCGCACCCTCGATCTGATCGGCGAGAAGTGGTCGCTGCTGGTGTTGCGTGACGCCATGAACGGCGTGCGCCGCTTCGACGACTTCCGCAGGCATGTGGGGCTGTCGGAGGCGGTACTGGCGGACCGGCTGCGCAAGCTGGTCGCCGCCGGGGTCCTGGAGACCGTGCCCTACCGGGAGGCGGGCCACCGCACCCGGCACGAGTACCGGCTCACCGGCAAGGGCTGGGACCTGTGGCCGGTGATGATCGCCCTGAAGCAGTGGGGGGACCGGTACACGGCGGACGCCGAGGGGCCGCCGCTGGAGGTCCTCCACCGTGACTGCGGTGCACCCGTCGAGGCTGTGGTCGTCTGCACCGGCGATCACGAGCCGCTCACCCCGCGGCAGGCCTACACACGGCCTGGTTCCGCGGCGCACGCCTTGTGACTGGACGGCTGTGAAAGCCGTTCGGCTTCTGGCGTGGCCGTCCTGATGCCGGGGCCGCGTCGCCCGTAGCGATGGCGCTCGATCGGCTTTTGGGCGCGGTCGCCGTACCGGGCAGGTATCGGGGCTGGTCGGCCGTGTCGGTCGCCCGTCAGGGCTGTCGGTCCGAGGTAGGCGGCTCGTCGGCGGGGCTCGGCACCTTTCGAGGACGGCCTGCCGGAACACACCGGTCGGCCCGATCCCGAAGGAGCGACCATGCATACTCCCGTCACGATCATCGGCGCCGGACTCGACGGCCTCACCCTGGCCCGCGTCCTGCACGTCCACGGAAGCCCGGCCACGGTCCACGAGGCCGATGCCCTGGGCGAGGCGCGTCACGAGGTGGCCCCGCGGGTCTCGCGGACCGGGCGGACGGGGAACGTCGGCGCGCGGAGGCGTCCACGCACCTACGGGTGGTAGAGAGCCCGGGCACGCGCCGCGTCGACAGGCTCCCCCTCCCCGAGACTCAGGAAGTGCCGCACCTGCCACGCCTGCGAGTTGCCCGCTTGACGACTGGTCGTGGTCACCCACGGCGGGTACACACGGAAACCTCGCTTGCCGCCGGAACCGTTGCGGGACATGACGCCGCGCCGGCGCAACTCCTCGCGCGGAAAGACGAACTGTCCGAAGTGGCCGCTGCCGCGGCTGCTGACGATGACGAGATCGACCCCGTCCTCGGCGTCGAAGGGCCGGATCGGGCCTTGTTCGGATCGCTGCCACACGGTGACGAACTGGCCGGCCTTCGTCGGGGTGGTCCTGGCCACGCGGAACCTGACCGACAGGCCGTCGAGCGTGAACGCGTGCGCCGCGTACTCGGCGCTCTCCGGTTCGGGCACCGGCTGCGAGCAGGCGAAGCCCATCGGGTCGTACACCGATGTCTTCGCCGCGAGCAGGTCTCCATGAAGCCCTGACCAGGACTGATTCGCCACCATCCAGACATCGTGCCATCACGTTCGTCGCGTCCCTGCCCGGGGTCACTCCGCCGTCTCGCAGTAGGAAGCGCACACGGTCCCGGAGTGGACCGAGATCTGATGGCGAATGCAGTGCCCGCCGGATTCCCGGCAAGTACGGGGCTCCCCACGGCGGCATGGCACTGCAGTTCGAACAGGGGGCGGCAGCATGGGCGCGGGCGGGCTCGACGATCGGCTCAGATCGGCGGTTCGGGCAGGGGACGCCGAGGCGGTGCGGGATCTGCTGGACAAGGGCGCGGATCCGGACGCGCCGGACGCGGACGGGCTGCCGGTGCTGTGCCTGGCGGTAGCGGCGTACGACGAGCCGGTCGCCGAGGCGTTGGTGGAGGGCGGCTCGGATCCCGATCTGCCGCTGCCGGACGGAACCACGCCGCTGTGGCGAGCCGTCGAGGGTGGTTCCGCGGCCGTCTGCTCGGCGGTGCTGGGCAAGGAACCGCGCCTGCGGCTTCCGGAGCCCGAATGTGAACGGCTGCTCTCCTGCGCACGGAGTTGGTACGAGAGGGGCGCGGCCGAGGAACTGCGGCGCAGGACCGGCACGACAGGTCCGGCCACGACGATCCGCGTACTGCCGAGGCGATCGAGCGGGTGGGGCCGCTCGGCCCAGGCTTCGAGCACGACCATCGCGCCGACGGGCTGTGGCGGTGGGAACGGCGGAAGGCGAACCCGGACGGCGGGTGACGACTGGACGGCCGTAATTCGGTGGAACGGCGCCACCGGGCGCCGTTACCGTGCTGCCGACCCGAGTAGTCCAGGCAAGGACGTGCCGTTGTACACCGTGTGAGACCTCCCGAGAGCTGATCTGTCGCGCGTCGCGCATCTGCGCCGCGCTGATTTTTGCTGCGGACTTCTCACTGAAACCGGTGTACCTCTGTGCTCAACATCTGGGTGGTCATGCCCACCTGCCTTCCGCTCGTCGTCCGGCGCTGCCATTCGTGCGCGTCCGAGCGTTTCCTGGCGAACGGCAAATTCCGCGTCAACGCCCACCACAAGCTCCTGGACGCCTGGCTCCTCGTGCTCTGCGCCTCTTGCGGGGACACGGCGAAGCTCACGGTCCTGGAGCGCATGAACGTGCGTTCCATACCGTCCGGACTGCTGGACCGGATGCACGACAACGACCCCGGTCTGGCAGCCGAGCTGCTCCAGGATCCGGCACTGCAGCGCCGCAATCGCGTCGCCCTCGACTGGGACGGCGCCTGGCGTCTCGACACCGGCGGTTCGGATCACCTGGACCGTGAGGTGATCGACGTCTCGGTCCGCTTCGCTGCGAAGATTCCGGTCCGGCCGGTGCGGCTCATCGCCGAAGGCTGCGGTCTTTCACGGGCCGAGGTCGAGCGACTGAATTCGGAAGGGAAGCTCGTCTCGGCGGTCCGGCTGAGCGGCAGGCTTGCCGGCGACTTCACCTTCACGCTCAAACGCTGAGCCCTCCGGGGACGCGCAGGGCCCCCCGAGCGGGACGATCTTGGCTGATGTCCGCTGCACCTGGCTTGATCGAAGTTCGGCGAAATCGCCTCGGCGGATTCGCCCTGCCCGGGGGCCCATGCCCGAGAGGCCATGCCCGGGAGCCCATGCCCGGGAGCCCATGCCCGGGGGCATTCCCTTGACCCGGCGAGCAGCGCGTCGATCGCGCTGAAGTCGGTCATCGCACTCCCCCGTCGACGATCGCGGGAGGAGCGGTGCCGGCCGGGCGGCCGGAGGCGCGACGGCGTTCTGCGGCAGCGCTTCCGTCGCCCTCGTCGGGCCCGCCGGTTGAAGTGAACCTCCGAGGCGCATCCCGCCCCTGGCCATCCCTTGGCCTGCCGACGTCACTGCCGGTTGCACAAAGGAACGCTCAACCTGCCGACCGACCCGAGTGATGAGTTTTCGCGCCCCCGCCCGTCACACCTACGACGGGACACGACGAGGCGGAAGGATGACGTGATGAGTGCGGACATGCGGCTGGAGGAGCTGGGTGTGAGCGGGCTGGGTGACGTCGACGAATCGGCGTTCTCGGAGCTGGCCGAGCGGCACCGGCGGGAGCTGCACGTGCACTGCTACCGGATGCTCGGGTCGTTCGAGGACGCCGAGGACACCGTGCAGGAGACGTTCCTCCGTGCCTGGCGCCGACGGGAGACCTTCGAGGGGCGGTCGACCTTCCGTGCCTGGCTGTACGGGATCGCCACCCACGCCTGCCTGGATCTGCTTGCCAAGCGCCGTCCTGAGCCCGCGACCGGCGGCGAGGTGCTCTGGCTGCAGCCCTACCCGGACCGGCTGCTCGACGAGCTGCCCGCCGGCGACGCGGACGAGCCGGAGGCCGTCGCCGTCGCTCGGGAGACGATCGAGCTGGCGTACCTGATCGCCGTCCAGCACCTCGCACCGCGCCCGCGGGCCGTGCTGATCCTGCGGGACGTGCTCGGCTGGCCGGCGAAGGACGTCGCGAAGCTCCTCGGCGACTCCGTCAACTCCGTGAACAGCGCTCTGCAGCGGGCTCGCGCCGGCATGCGGGAGCACCTGCCCGCCGAGCGGCAGGACTGGACCGGCGGCGAACAGGACGCCGGAACGCGCGAGCTGGTGCGCCGCTATACCGACGCCAGCGTGGCCACGGACATCCCGGTGCTCGCCTCGATGTTGCGGGACGACATCCGGTGCTCGATGCCGCCCACGCCCGGCCTGTACGTCGGCCGCGACGCGGTGGTGAGCGACTGGATCGAGAGCGGTTTCGAGGGCATGAAGGGCCTGCGCGGCCTCCAGACGTCCGTCAACCGGCAGCCCGCCGTCGCCTTCTACATCTGGCAGAAGCAGGAAGGCGCGTACTTGCCGCTGACGATCGACGTCCTACGCGTCACCGACGGGGCGATCGCCGAGATCGTCACCTTCCACGACGACCAGTTCCCGCGACTCGGGCTGCCGGAGCGTCTGCCTGCGGACGGCACGGTGTAGTCCC